>JAKLDV010000077.1 GCA_022703335.1 Elusimicrobiota bacterium | reverse complement strand
CGGCCACGCAGGCCATGCGGAAGGTGCTGGAGGATTGCCGCCGCGTCCGGCGCAGGCATTTGCGGGAGCTGCGGCCCGTCTTTCTGGATCTGCTGCGCCTGTTGCGTCCGTCCCGCCGCGGCCGCGCCGATCGCGGAGGAGGCCGCTTTCGACCGCCTCCTGGTCTCTTGGTGGAAATATCAGTCCCTCCTCACGCAGCCCCAGCGGATCGGGCCGGGCCATCTCCGCATGGAGGCCACGCGGGATTTTCTGGAGACCCCGCCGCTCCGAAAAAAACGAATCTTGGAAGAGGTGTCGTCGGACTGGCTCCGCGCGTTCGAGGCCACGAAGGCGTCCCGGCCGGAACTTTTGTTGGCGGAGATTACCTGGGCGCGCGGAGGATGGCTCTGGCAGGTCCGCCGGGACGAAAAAACCGGCGAGGCGCGGATGCGCCTGGTGGATCAGTGGGACGACACCCGTCTTCCGGCGATGCTCGACGCCGTCCGGAAAGACAAATGGTTTCTGTTCCTCGGCGGCCAGTCGGTGTCCGGCGGAAAAGTCGGTTCCTCCGTCGGGTTCAACATGCGACTGGGGACCACCTTGTTCCGCGACAAATACGACCTGTCGTTCCTTTTCAACAAGACCTCCACGGGGCCCGAACCCAAAACCAAGGCCACCGCGTACGGCGTTTTGGGGCGACGTCTGTTCCGCCTGCCCAACCAATGGGGATACAACCTGGGCGGCCAGATCACCGCCATCAAATCGTCCGGATTCAAGGCGGAAAATGAGGTTGGCGCGGTGGGAGGCATCAATTACTATCTCCCCAAAGGGACGTGGGACATCACCTTGAGCTTGGGAGACGAGGGGACCCGCACGCTGGTGATCGGGTATTCCATTTTCTTTCGGTCGTGACAGAGACCGATCCTTGAACTTTTTTGGGTTCGGACGGACCGTTTTTCGACGGTCGAAGTGAGAAGTGGGGGGCCTGCGGCTCCTCGAACAGATAGCATCGGTTCATAAAACGTGGGAAGCGTAAGGCCGCGCGGCGGGCCTTGCGCTTTTTTTGTGGGAGGGACGGGGGGGAAGAAAGTTCATCGGGCGGGGTTGTTTTAGGAAATGGCGGGGGCGTGAGGACAGCCAAACCGTCCGGCCTTGGGCCGGCGGGCGGACACCCGAAACGAGGCGAAGGGGTGTCCCGGGGCGGACCTTGCGTCTTTTCTTTTGCGGGACGGAGGAAGGGATCCATCGAGAAAAAGACGGCTGGAGAACGAAGAATGGGCCACGCAGCGCCACCGCGCAAAAAAAACGTTTCCGGACCGCCGCCGGCGGGACCCGGCCGGATCCTTCGACCCGCGGCCTTTGTGTCGGCCGGCGTCCTGCTCGGGCTTCTTCTCGGCGAGCTCGCCGCCCGGCATCTTTGTCCTGAAACCGCCAACGGCCTCCGCATCAATAAATACATGGAGTCGGAGCGGGGGAAGTTTTGCCGATACGACGACACCTTGGGCTGGGCCGGAAAGCCGGGAGCGGAAGACCGTTTCGAATGGGCGGACTGTGTCTCCCGGGTGAGGCAGAACGCTTACGGTTTCCGGGGCCCGGCTTACCCGTTCGCCCGGACCGCCCGCCCGCGTTTCGTGGCGCTCGGCGATTCCTTCGTGTGGGGGTTCGGCGTCAACGAGGACGAACTTTTTACCCGTCGGATGGAGGAGCGGAGCCGCTCGCCGGTGGAGGTCGTCAACCTGGGCGTGTCGGGATACGGCACGGACCAGGAATATCTGCTGTGGCAAAAGACGGGCCGGAACTGGCGGCCCGACCATGTGCTGTTGTTCGTCACGTTCGTCACGGACCTGTATGACAACGTCAGCCCGCAGCGTTACGGATACCCCAAACCCTCCGCGGTCCTGGCCGCGCACAACGAGGTGCGGCTGATCCCCCAGGACGCGCGGCAAGCCGATCTTTCCCGGAACGCGGTCCGGGAAACGACCGTGCCGTTGGCGCGTCCCCATTGGCAGGCGGCGTTGAGGCGCAGCGATCTCCTTTGCCTGGCGCTCCGGACGCTGCTTCGGTTCGACCGGCGGCATTTTCTGGAGACCCACGGTTTCGTCCCGGCCATGTGCGCGGGCCACGACTGGGAGACGGAACTTTTTCGGGATCCCCCTTCGGAAGAGACCCGCCGGCTGTGGCTGGTCCTGGCGGGTTTGGCGAAGAAACTCAACGAGGACGTGCGGAGGAGCGGGGCTGACCTCACGGTGGTCCTGGTCCCGTCCGTGATCCAGGTGTATCCGAAATCGTGGGAAAAGGCGGTGCAAAACGCCCCGGCGGATTTTCGGTTGGATCCGGTCCTTCCCGCCCGGCTGTTGCGGGAAGTGGCCGAATACAGTGGGGCGAGGATGGTGGACCTTACGCCCTCCCTGCGCGCGGCCGCCCGGCACCGGCGGGTGTACTGCCCCCTGAACGGCCATTGGAGCAGCGACGGGCACCGGGTGGTGGCGGACGCGTTGCTGAACGAATTCGGCCTCGCTCGGCCCGTCTCGGTGTTTTTTCCGCGGAGGAAGGACTCCACGTTCGTTTCCCGGCTGTTCTTTCGCCGATCGCCGCGACCGTCCTGAACACAAACCGTTTCCGGTTCCACTTTTCCCATTCGGCACGCAGACGAGGCACCGTCTTCCCCAACGCTAAATGGAATATTGTCAGCCGGCGCAATAGGTGGTAGAATAGCGCGCCGGGAAAGAGCAGTCGTACGCACGTCCAAACCGTCGTCCCGATGCAGGAACTCTCATAAAAACTGGACACACCCTGATGACAGTCCCAGCTGTCCTTGTTTTGGCCGCGGGGGAAGGCACCCGCATGAAGTCTTCCCTGCCCAAAGTGCTGCACGAGGCGGCGGGAGAACCCCTGTTGGAACACGTTTTTCGCGCGGCCGCGCCGTTGCGGGGGCCGGTGGGCGTGGTGGTGGGCCACGGGGCGGAGCGGGTGCGGGAACGATACGCCGGCCGGTGTTTGTTCTTTTTGCAGAAGAGGCGGTTGGGGTCCGGCGATGCCGTGAAATCGGCGGCCGCCTGGTTGAAACGTCGCGGCGGGGACGTGGTCGTCCTTTGCGGCGACGCGCCGCTGATCCGGCCGGGAACCCTGAAGCGCCTGACCGCGGTCCATCGGCGGGAAAAGAACGCCGTGACCCTGCTGACCGCGCGGGTGTCGGACCCTTTTGGATACGGACGGATCGTGCGGGACGCCGTCGGCCGCCCCCGGGCCATCGTGGAACACCGCGACGCCACGCCCGAACAGCGCCGGATCGACGAGATCAATTCGGGCATGTACTGTTTCCGGGCGAAAGACCTGCGGGCGGCCCTGAAACGGCTGCGGCCGGACAACGAAAAAAAAGAGTATTATCTCACCGATGCCGTCGCTTTTTTGGCGGACCGGGGCCGGCCCGTGGGGGCCTTGTGCCTGGACTCGGAGGAGGAAGTGTTGGGTGTGAATCGTCGGAGCGAGCTGGCCGCGGCGGACAAGATTTTGCGGCGCCGCACGCTGGAAAAATTGATGGCGGCCGGGGTGACGGTGGTGGATCCGGACAGCACCTACGTGGACGCCGGCGTGCGCGTGGGCCGGGACACCGTCCTCTATCCGCAGACGTTTTTGAAAGGCCGCACCGCGGTGGGCCGCGGCGGGCGCATCGGTCCCTTCAGCTTTTTGCAGGATTGCCGCGTGGGCGACGACGCGGAACTGCGCGCGGTGTTCGCCTACGGCAGCGTGGTGGGGCCCGGCGCCCGCGTGGGGCCGTTCACGCACCTGCGGCCCGGCACGCGCATCGGCGCCGGTGCGCGGGTGGGGAATTTCGTTGAGACCAAGAACAGCCGCGTGGGGCCCAAGAGCAAGGTGAGTCACCTGTCCTACGTGGGCGACGCCGTCCTCGGCGCCGACGTGAACGTGGGGGCCGGGGCGATCACCTGCAACTACGACGGGTTCCGCAAGCACCGGACGCACATCGGATCGGGCGCTTTTGTGGGGTCCAACGCCAATTTGGTGGCGCCCGTCCGCGTGGGCCGCGGCGCCATCGTGGAGGCGGGATCCACCATCGTTCGCGACGTCCCCGCCGACGCGTTGGCGCTGGAACGCGCCACCGAGATCGTCAAGAAGGGCTGGGCCCGGAGAAAACGCCGGGAGTTGGCCCGGATTAAAGCCGCCGAATAGGCCGCAAAAAACAAGGGAGGAACGCTTCGCATGTCCGCTGGCATAAAACTGTTCACCGGTAACGCGCACCGCGACCTGGCCAAGGAGATCGCCAAATTCCTGAAGGTGCCTCTCGGCGAGGCGATGGTGGGGCGTTTTCCCGACGGCGAAGTGGATGTGAAAATTTATGAGAACGTGCGCGGCGCGGACTGTTTCGTGATCCAGCCCACCAGCTGCCCCGCCAACGACAATTTGATGGAACTCCTGCTGCTGGTGGACGCGCTCCGCCGCGCCTCGGCCTGGCGGGTCACCGCGGTGATCCCCTACTACGGCTACGGCCGGCAGGACCGCAAGGCCGAACCGCGGGTGCCCATCTCGGCGAAACTGGTGGCCAACCTCCTTTCCGCCGCCGGCACGCACCGCGTGCTCACCATGGACCTGCACGCCGGCCAGATCCAAGGTTTCTTCGACATTCCCGTGGACCATCTTTACGCGAACCCGGTGTTGATCGAATATTTCAAGAAGAAGAAACTCATCAACGACAAGGTGGTGGTGGTCTCCCCAGACGCCGGCGGCGTGGAGCGGGCGCGGGCCTTCGCCAAACGATTGAAGACGGGCCTGGCCATCATCGACAAACGCCGCCTCTCGCCGCACGAGGCGGCGGTGATGCACGTGGTGGGCGAGGTGCGGGGTCGGGTGGCGCTCATCATCGACGATCTGGTGGACACCGCCGGCACGCTGGTGAAGGCCGCCCAGGCGCTGAAGGATTCCGGCGCCACGCGGGTGCTGGCCGCCGCCGCGCACGGGGTCCTCGCCGGACCGGCCATCGAACGGCTGAACGCCTCCCCGGTGGAGGAGCTGGTCATCACCAATTCCATCCCGCTGGACGGCAAGTCCACCGAGCGGCTGAAGGTGTTGTCCGTGGCCCCTATTTTGGGAGAGGCGATCAAGCGGATCCACGACGAACGCTCCATCAGCGAACTGTTCGTCTGACGGTTTTTGCAGTAACGAGAGGACCCGTCTCCGAGAGGGGACCTCGGGTCGCCCAGGAACAGGGACGACACCGAGCGATCGGTCCCTTTCCGGAAATAGGGACGAACCCGTATCCCTAATCTACGGACAAGAACCGTGCCTCGCGGCACGAGCGGCAGATCCCTTTCCGCGCTTTCCGACAGGCAAGCCCCTCACCTGGCGGCGAGGCAAACTGGGACGATACCCAGCGGCATCGAGGGAAAAAAAGGAGAAGAGTCATGCAAACCGTTGAGTTGGAAGCAAAACTGCGCGAGATAACGACCCGGAACGCCCTGCGACTTCTGCGGGACAGCGGCGAGGTCCCGGCCGTGGTGTACGGCGGCAAAAAGGGGCCCCATCCGGCGAGCGTCAACGCCAAGAAGATGACGGAGATCCTCAAGTCGCAGGGCACGAACGTGGTCTTCAGCCTGAAGTTGGGCAAGGATTCGGAGACCGTCCTTCTGAAGGACCTCCAGCGCGATCCCATCAGCCGCAAGATCGTGCATGTGGATTTCCAGCGCATCTCGCTGACGGAGAAGATCGAGGTCAACGTGCCGATCCACGTCAAAGGCGAGGCGCCGGGCGTGAAACTGTCCGGAGGCATTTTGGAACATATCCAGCGCGAAGTGCGCGTGCGTTGTCTGCCCACGGCCATCCCGTCGGCCGTGGAGGTGGACGTGTCCGGTCTGCAGATCAACCAGGGCCTGAAGATGAAGGACGTGAAGTTCCCCGAAGGCCTGGAGGTCTTGTCCGATCCCGAACTGATCGTGGTCAACATCGTGGCGCCCACCGAGTTCAAGGAAGAGACGCCCGCGGCGGCGGCCGCGGCGGTGCCCGGTGCGACCGAACCCGAGGTCATCGCCAAAGGCAAGAAACCCGAGGAGGGCGCGGAAGGCGCCGCCCCGGCGGCCCCCGGCAAGGAAGGGGCGGCAAAAGCCCCGGCCGCGCCGGCCGCCAAATCCCCCGCCGGCAAAGAGGGGAAGTAACCGCTTCCCTCAGCGCCCTTGCAGATCGTCGTCGGGCTGGGAAATTTTCCCGCCGCCTATCACCGCACCCCGCACAACATCGGCCGTTTGGCCGTGGAGGCGTTGGCCCGCCGCTGGCGCCTGGAGTGGGTGGAAAAGAAGGACGTGCTCGATGCGGCGGTGCGGGAAGGCCGCGCGGTCCTCGTGGCGCCCCGTTCCTATATGAACACCAGCGGTCCGGCGGTGCTGTGGGCCCGAAACCGCTGGAAGGCGCCGCTGGAGGATGTGTGGGTGGTCTGTGACGATTTCACGTTGCCCTGGGGGCGGTTGCGGATCCGGCGCGACGGCCGCTCCGGCGGGCACAACGGATTGGAGTCGGTGATCCAGTCCCTGGGGTCGACGGCGTTTCCGCGGCTCCGCGTCGGCGTGGGGCCGGTGCCGGAAGGGATGGACCCGAAAGATTTTGTTCTCGGAAAACAGCCCCGCGAACGGCTGGAGAAGCTGGCCGAACAGGCGGCGGACGCGTTGGAAGCGGCGATGGACGAGGGGTTGGAATCCGCCATGAACCGGTTCAACGCGGCTCGGAAGTAAATCTCATCCGGTGGAGGTCGTTGTTTCCATGAAAAAGATGACACTCGTTGTTTTGATGCTGGCGGCGGCGCCGGTTTGGTCGGCGCCGAAAGCGGTGCATAATCCCCAAAAAGCCCAGAAGAAAATGCGGCCCCAGGCGCCGCAGTCGCCGCTGCAGAAGGCGATGAACGATTTGAAATCCCCCGACGTGGCCTTGCGCCGCCAGGCGGCGGAGGATCTCGGCACGCTGCGGGACGCCCACGCCACCCCGGCGCTCGTCGTGGCGTTGTCGGACGAGGACGCGGTGGTGCGTTCCAGCGCGTCCCGGGCCCTGGGCCTGATGCGCACCCCGGACGGCGTCAAAGAATTGACGCGCGTGTTGTCCACCGATCCCGACGCCCAGGTGCGGCAGTCGGCGGCGGTGGCGCTGGGGTTCATCGGCGATCCCCAGTCGGTGGGACCCCTCACCGCCACCCTCAAGGACGCCGAGATGGGACCCCGTTTCGCGGCCTGTCAGGCGCTGGCGATCATGAAGTCCCCGGCGGCGGTGCCGGCGTTGAAGGAGGCGCTCAACGATCCGTCTCCCCAATACAAACGGACCGTGATCCAGGCCCTGGGGGACATCGGCGACGTTTCGGCCGCCCCCGCCGTGCGGCCGTACATCGACGACAAGGACGCCCAGCTCCAGGCGGCGGCCATCCATTCTTTGGGGAAGATGAAGGACACCGCGTCCGCGTCGGACCTGAAAAAAATGCTGAAGAAGAAGACGTCGTCCCCCGAACTCAAGATGGCTTCGGCCCAGGCGCTGGCGTTGCAGGGGAATCCGGCCGGCCGTTCCGCGGCGCTGGAGGTTCTGCAAGACGGGACGATGGACCGGCGCGTCCGTCTGCAGGCCGTGCGGGCCCTGGCGGCCATGAAAGACCCGTCCCTGGCCGGACCGTTGAAGAAGCTCGCGGAGAAGGAACAGGACGCCTCCGTCAAGAACGCGGTGCAGTCTTTTCTGGAAAGCCTTCCGCCGGCCCGTTGAGGGGGATGACATGCGAAAACAGAACATGAAACGCCGTTTCTCTTTGGCCGCGCTGGCGGCGGCCGGCGTCTTCGTTTTCGCCGCGCTGCCGCTCCGCGCGGAGTCCGGACTCGTCACATGGCTGGTGGACACCCCCACCGCCGAGATCGTGGACCATTACGGCTACAACCTGGGTTTCCGGCTTTATTCCGGCGGCGGGGTGCTCACCAAAGGCACCTTCGGGGTCTTTCCCCGGCTCAACGTGGGGTTCGGACTGGACGCGGAAAAATTCATCGGGGCCGACACCGTGGACCTCAACCCGCCCACGCTCAACGCCAAGTTCCGCCTCTTCGACGGAAAACGGTATCTGCCGGCGCTGGCGCTGGGCTACGACGGCCAGGGCTATTTCTACGATCACTCCACCGACAAATACCTGCAGCGGGAGAAGGGGCTCTACCTGGTGGGCGGCGAGGAGGTCTTCACGCCCGGCCTCACGCTGACCGGCGGCGCCAACATCTATGATTTTTCCGACGACAGGATTTACGCCTTCGCCGGGGTCAACTACGTCTACGAGAACTTCCTGGGCGTGGTCTTCGAACTGGACAACGTCCACGGCAAACCCCGCACCAACCGGATGAACGCCGGGGTGCGCTGTTTCGTCACCCCCAGCGTGTCCGTGGACGTCTCCGGCCGCGACCTGTGGGCGGCGAGCCGCAAGGCCGAACGCATCGTGGTGGTCAATTACATCGGGAGTTTTTGACCCGAATCCCACACCCTCTCGATTATGACGACGACGGAAACAGCGGTTTTCAAGGGGTTCGATTTCGAGAAGCCGGTGATGGACCTGGAACAGCAGATCCAGGAACTGCAGGCCATCGTCAAGCAGAACGGCGTGGTCGGCATCACCGACGAGATCAGGGCCCTGCAGGACCGCTGCGAAGAGTTGAAGAAGGAGATCTACGGCGGGCTCACGCCGTGGCAGCGCGTCCAGATCGCGCGGCATCCGCGCCGGCCGTACTCCCTGGACTACATCGAGAAGATTTTCGGGGAATTCCACGAACTGCACGGCGACCGGCATTTTTCAGAGGACAAGGCCATCGTCGGCGGCGTGGGGTTCCTGGACGAGATGCCCGTCCTGGTGGTGGGCCATCAAAAGGGCCGCACCCTGCAGGATTCCATGGCGCGGAATTTCGGCATGCCGCACCCGGAGGGATACCGCAAGGCCCTGCGTCTCATGCGGCTGGCGGCCCGGTTCAGCCTGCCCATCGTTACTTTCATCGACACCGCCGGGGCCTATCCCGGCATCGGGGCGGAGGAGCGCGGCCAGGCCACGGCCATCGCCGAGAACCTGAGGGAGATGGCCGAGATCCCCGTGCCCATCGTCTGCTGCATCATCGGCGAGGGCGGTTCCGGCGGGGCGCTCGCCATCGGCGTGGGGAACCGGCTCCTCATGCTGGAGAACGCCTGGTATTCGGTCATCTCGCCGGAAGGATGCGCCTCCATCCTCTACCGCGACGCGGCCAAGGCGCCGGAGGCCGCCCGGGCCCTGAAACTCACGGCGACGGACCTGAAGGAACTGGGCATCATCGACGAACTCGTGCCGGAACCGCTGGGCGGCGCGCACCGCGACGCGGACGTGACCGCGGCCAACCTCAAGGCCGCCTTGAAAAAACACTTTGAAGATTTGCTGCCGCTTTCTCCGGAAAAATTGCTCGACCAGCGCTATGAGAAGTTCCGCGCCATCGGGCATTTCCAGGAGACGCAGTCGAAGTCGTTGAAGCCCGCCCGTCGAAAGACGAACAAGGCTTCCGCGTCCTCATAAAACACGACATCAGAACGGGAGAACATCCAATCCATGAGCAAGAAAATCGTTGAGCTTCTCGGCAAAGACGCCGAAAATTTGTTGAAGTACAAGGCCAAAGTCCCGGCCGCGAACCTGCATCTGCCGGGGCCGGATTTCGTGGACCGCGTGTGGGCGCTTTCCGACCGTCCCGCGCCGGTGCTCCGCAGCTTGCAGGCCATGTTCGGCACGGGCCGGCTGGCCGGCACGGGGTACCTCTCCATCCTCCCCGTGGACCAGGGCATCGAACATTCCGCCGGGGCGTCGTTCTCCCCCAACCCGGACTATTTCGACCCGGAGAACATTGTCAAGCTGGCCATCGAAGGCGGCTGCAATGCCGTGGCTTCCACCTTCGGGGTGCTGGGGTCCGTGGCGCGCAAATACGCCCATAAGATTCCCTTCCTGGCGAAGATCAACCACAACGAGTTCATCAGCTATCCCAACCGCTACGACCAGATCATGTTCGGCACCGTCAAAGAGGCGCGCGACATGGGCTGCGTCGCCGTGGGGGCCACCATCTATTTCGGTTCCCCGGAATCCGCCCGGCAGATCATCGAGGTGAGCCAGGCCTTCCAGATGGCACACGAACTGGGCATGGCCACCGTGTTGTGGTGCTACCTGCGCAACCCGGCCTTCAAGACCGCGGAGAAGGACTATCACACTTCGGCGGACCTCTCCAGCCAGGCCAACCATCTGGGCGTCACCATCCAGGCCGACATCATCAAGCAGAAGCTTCCCACCAACAACGGCGGCTACAAGGCCCTCAAGTTCGGCAAAACGCACGACAAGGTCTACTCCGACCTTTCCAGCGATCATCCCATCGACCTCACCCGGTATCAGGTGTTGAACTGCTACATGGGCCGCTGCGGACTCATCAATTCGGGCGGCGAGAGCAAAGGCGCCTCCGACCTGGCCGAGGCGGTCACCACCGCCGTCATCAACAAACGCGCGGGCGGCACGGGCCTCATCTCCGGACGGAAAGCCTTCCAGCGGCCCATGAAGGACGGCGCGGCCCTTCTGCAGTCCATCCAGGACGTTTACCTGGACAAAGAAGTCACAATCGCTTAATCGACCTTAGGAACGGAATCGGGGGCCGGGGATCAGGGACGGAAATAATTTTTTCCCTGTTACCCGGCCCCCGGCACCGGCTCCCCCTTTCCAGCGGAGATCCCCATGACGGTTTTAAAAGTTTCCGAACTTCAAAAAGAGCGCGCCGAATTCGAGCCCGTGTTGCCCGCGCTGTTGCGCCTCGGCCCGGCCTCGGTGTCGGTCCGGTTGGGCAAGGCCACCCACAGCGTGGCCGACCAGGAGACCGTCCGCTCCCTTTTTCCGAAGACCTACGGGTTGCCGGTGGTGTCGTTCGTCAAAGGGAAGAACCCCGCCCTCAGACAAAAATCCGTCAAAGTCGGCGTGGTCCTTTCGGGCGGACAGGCCCCCGGTGGACACAATGTGCTCGCCGGCCTTCTCGACGGCCTCAAGAAGGCCAACCCCAAGAACAAGCTCATCGGTTTTCTCGGCGGTCCTTCCGGCATCCTCAACAACCAATGGA
>JAKLDV010000076.1 GCA_022703335.1 Elusimicrobiota bacterium | reverse complement strand
GACGTTCTGGATGATGGTCTGGCCGTGGGGGTTGCGGTAGCGGGCGTTCTCGATGGAGCTCACGTTCCCGTTCTTGAAATAGGTCACGCGCAGGGTCCCGTCGAAGTTCAGGGAGGGCTGGTATTTGAATTCCGCCCCCTCGCCGAGCAATTTGTTGTTTTTGGAGCGGATCTCCTCGATTTCCCTCTGGATGGCGTCGCTGACCTGGTCCCCGGGCAGCACCCCTTCGTCCAACAGCTTGATGTCCTTGAGCGTCCCTTCCGGCCGCTGATCCCCCGGCTGTTTCAGGATGGAGGGGAGCTGCATGCCGCGGTTCTGCTGGTTGATCTGCTGAAGGTCCATGTTGGCCTTTTGGCGTTCTTCCTGGCGCAGGAGGGTGTCCGGGGCGGCGCCGGGATTGAGCAGTTTCTGACGGTCCTCGTAGACGCTGGCGTGCATCACGTAGGAGAACACCTCCCGCCCGTCGCTGGCCCACTGATTGAGACGGTCCATGAGGGATTCCACCCGAGGCCCCAGCTTCAGGAACGGCAGGTTTACCGTCGGGAAGAACGAGGTTCCGGCGCAGACCACTTGGGAGTAAAAAACAATCACGGCCGTGGTCAGGGCCGTGACGCGGCGGAGGAAAATCCAGGAGGGCAGATTTTTGGTAAACGAGGGGGTGTGGGGCAGGGGGCGCAGGAAAACCCGCTCCAGCAGACGGAATACGGAGTTCTCGGCTTCTCGGCTCTCGGCGATCATGACGTTATAAATATATACGACTTACCCAGAATTCGCCTTAAGTTCTTGTAAAGAAGCAGGAAAAAATCGGTAAAGCAGTGGTAAAAAGCTCTTAAACAACCTGTAAACGACCGTTTTCAACCTTGTTTCAGCGACCCCTCCCGCGCGTTTTATTCCCCCCATTTTACCGTCGACAGAACGTTCCTGGACATAAAAAAACCCTCCCCGGGAAGAGGAAGGACGTGTATATCGCTTGTAAACCCCGATCGTTCAATAACTGAACGATTGAAAAAACGATTAGGCCTGTATTTCCAGGACTTTCTGGGATTTCAGATACTCGTTCAAATCGTGGGTGACGCGGACCGCCACCTCCGGCAGGACGATCTGTAACAGCCGGATATAGTCCTTTCTCGACGGCGTCCATCGCTGTTGGTCCTGCGTCACAATGGACAGGACGAAGTTCTTGCTCAGTTTCCACGCGGCCGACTGCGTCCGATAGAGCCAGCGATGGAAAGCGTCCGAATCGATCTGTCCCGTCCGTTTCAGAAGACCGGCGGATTGAAGCAGGTCCCGATCCACCGCCAGCCAGGAGAAGCGCGCCGCATTGAATTCCGCCGGGGTGATTTCCCCCTCGGCCACCAAGCGGGACAGGGCGCTTTCGAAGCGGGACAACACCGCCTCGGCGGAAACGCCGGGGACGTCCACGGTGAGGGTCGTCAGAGGGACACGGACCTCCGCCCCGGACCGCAACGAACGGATCTGTTTGGCCAGGAGAACGGCCGCGGCGTCAGTGTCGGTCGTTTCCAGGTCGGCACCGAAGAGGTCCAAAGACAACACGCCATCGACCGTCTTCTTGTCGGCGTCCTGCGTGAGGGGCCGATTCAAATCCACGAAAAGCTCGGCGGGCCGGGCGCGTTGTTCATCGAGATAGCGTTTCACCCCGTGCGCGAAATTATAGACGGCGGCCGCCTCGTCCACCGATGTCCCCGGCTTTTCGGCCATCGTTTCCAGCAGGAGAACGGTCTGCAAGAGCGCCTCCAGTTCGCGCGCCCGCCCCGCCGAGGATTCCTGGTCCGACTCGGAAACCGTTCCCCCCGCCCCGGCGCCGGAGAGCAAGGAGACCACCCCCCACCGGGACTCGTCGCGGTCCGTGCGTTCGTCTCCGAAGAGGTCCTCGACGGTGAGGACCTGGGCCTGGAATTTCGGCCCCTTCAATTGATACTGAATCTTCGGCAACACGCTCACCAACGCCCGGGCCAATTCTTTCCGGTCCTGAAACCTCGCGCGCAGGCCGTCCCGAAGGGACCGCAGCGCTTGTGGGCTGACCCATTCCGGATGACGGCCCAACTCCTCGGACAAGGTCCCTTCGCCGCCGTGCAGCAACCCCAGCAGGGACGCCGCTTCATTGATGGAAGCCGCCGAAACGGCGCTCCCCGCGGCCATTCGGTCGCCGATCCGCTCGCAGACGCGCGCCAACGCGGCCGCGGCCCGCGCGGGAGTCGGAGAAACCCGGTCCTCCATCAATTTCAACAAAACCTCTTTCCCGGAAACGGTCTTGACGACCACGAAATTCGCACGGGAATCCTCCCCGTCGGTCAACGGCGCGGCGGACAGGAGACGAATGTTCGCGTGGGACCTCTTCTGCAAGCGTTGCGTCGCCTCGGCGACGTCCCCGACGGAAAGCTCCGCATAACCGACCCCGGCACCGACGCTCCTCAGGAAATCCGCCACCGGTCCGTCCGCCACCGACGGGGAAACGACCGTCACCCGGCGTCCGGAAGACGCGATGTCGAACGCCGGCATCGGAGACGCCGACCGGGAGGCGCCCCACCGGCGTTGTATGGCGGAGAAATCCCCCTCGCCGGCCACAATCCCCACCGCCGTGAAAGGCGCCGCACGCGACACCCACAAAGACGAAAAATCCGGATCAAGGAAGGACAACTGTTCCAACGCCTGGTGGCCGAGGGACTCTCCCTGTTGATAAAGTTCCTCAAGGGCGGCCGCGCGGGCCCGGCCCGAGAAGGAGGCCAGTCGCCGGACGATCCCAGGGGAGGGGGCCCGGGGCGCCGTTTTGGAAACGATCCGGCCGACCGCCAACGCCAGAAGGTTCGGCCAGGACGCCAGCGCGGCGAGGAACCGGCGCGGGTCGAGGCTCATGAACGGCGGCAGAAACAGCGCGAGAGCCTCTCCTTTCCGAGCGGAGGCCTGACGGCGGGCCATGACCCGTTCGACGCGTTCGTGGGTCAAATCGGCCATCACGAACGGCCGCAGAACGTTCCGGACAAAGAGCCCGCGCGACGCATACAGATACGCCACGCCCTCCGTCACATGGAGAGTGTCTGTTTCCGGCGTGTACCAGGTCCGGGCGCCGTTCCAGAGCGGTTTTCCCTCCACCGCCACGTTCCCGACGCCGGCCCAGCCCTGCAACTCCTCCACGGCCGACAAACGCGCCGAAAGTCCAAGCCCGTTCCAATTCCGCGTCCAGTTCGCCATCGCAAAAACCCGCTGAATCACCGGCCCGACGGAAAACGGCGCGGCCAACAGAAGTCCCAGCGGTCCCCACGCCGAGAACGCCAGCACGCCGACCGCCCCGCCGACCAACGCCGACGCCCAGGCGACCACCGGCCACTTGGCGCGGTCGTCCGACTCCTCGGTCTCCTCGTCCTCCTCCTCTCCTTCGATACCGAAAGCCTCTTCCGTATGTTCGGTGGCCCCGTCCAGCCTCTCCGACTCCTCGGCCTCCTCCTCGAGCGCCTCTTGCTCCGTGGCAGGAACGACGGCCCCCCCGACCTTCTTCGAGGCGCCCTCAGACTGCTTCACGGGAGCCTTGTTGCCGGCCATCCACATCTGGTAATACCGGCCGCGCAACGCCATGAGTTCGGCGTGTGTCCCCGACTCGACGATCCGGCCTTTTTCGAGGAAATGGATGACGTCCGCGTCCATGATGGTGGTGAGCCGGTGCGCCACCACGAAGGTGGTCCGGCCTTTCATCAAATCGTTCAATCCTTCCTGGACGAGCCGTTCCGACTCGTTGTCCAGCGCGGAGGTGGCCTCATCCAACAGCAGCACCTTGGGATTGCGCAGGACAGCCCGGGCGATGGCGATCCGCTGTTTCTGTCCGCCGGAGAAGCGCGAGCCCCCCTCGCCGATCTCCGTGTCGAGTCCGTCTGGAAACATTTCCTCGTCGAACAAAAACTCCGCCTTGGCGCGGCGCAGGGCGTCCGCCATTTCCGCCTCGCTCGCGTCCGGCTTGATGAAGAGGAGGTTCTGCCTCACCGTGCCGTCGAACAGGGCGCTGTTCTGCGGCACGATGGCCATCTGGTCGGCCAGGCTGGTGAACTTAACGTCCTTGAGGTTGTGACCGTCCACGAGGATGTCGCCGGCGCTGGGGTCGTACAACCGACAGAGGAGGCGCATGACGGTGGTCTTTCCGGACCCGGTGCCGCCGACGAACGCCACCTTCTGTCCCGGCTTGACCTCGAAAGAGACGTTTTTCAGGACCTTGTTGCCGCTGACGTAGGAGAAATTGACGTTGCGGAACTCCACATGCCCCTGCAACTCCCCCACCTCGACGGCATCGGGATTGTCCTGAATCTCCGGCACGGCGTTCAGCATGTTCATGATGCGCTTGGTCTTTCCGCGCGCCTCGCGGAACGCCACCCAGTTGGAGCTGAACGCCTCCACGGCGGAGTTCACCGACAGCGCGTAAGCCTCCATCGCGACGATCTCTCCAACGCTGGGGTGGCCGTAGAAGAACAGGCTCCAGCACCCGATGAGGATGATGCTGACGTTCGTCAACGCCTGGGAAAAAGTGGTGGAGAAGGCGCTGTAATAGGACCAGGTGCGTTCTTTTTTCAACCGCACCTTGGTCAACGCCTCGTTCCGTTTGGCGAAATGGGCCATGAGCTGCGGCCGGATGTTGAAGATCTTCATCGTCTCCATGTTCGAAAACAGGTCGCTGGCCAGGGCGACCAGACCGGTCTCGGAATCGGTCACCTCCTCGTCGAGGTCTTCCAGCCTTTTGCCGAACAACGTGGAGAGGAGCGCCAGCGTCGTCATGGTGAACAACACGATGACGGCGATCTTGAAATCCATCAGGAACAGCATGGCCGTGCTGGAGACCAGCATGATGATGTTGTTCGGCAGATACAGCTTTATGTGCACGTTCTTGAAGATGATGTGCGACATGTCGCGTATCCGGGCCGCGATCTCAACGGATTTCCGCTTCCGGAAGAAGCCCATCGATTTCCCCGAAATCTGGTCGACGAAATGGTTGACGAAATTGCGCAGGATCCGCGCCTCCATGCGGCCGCTCACCCAGGTGCTGACCCGCTCCTGCCACGTATCCAACGCGTTCGCCAGGAAAAGCCCGAAAGTCAGAATCAGAAGCCCCGTCGACGCCCCCATGGAAACGCCCCCCACCTTGACAGGAACAAGGGAAGGGACCGCCTTTCCCACCTCATGAAGACTGCTCACGTCGAGCATCTGCCCGATCAGCCACGGAACGGTGATCGCCAAGGCGGCGGAAACGGCGAACCAGACCATCGAAAGGATGAAGTCTTTCCTTTCCTTCCTCAGGAACGGTTTAAACTCGACGTCGCCCCGGATCATCTGACGGGCCGCGTCGAAGATGGCATACACGCCGCGGAACGGGCCTCCCAACGCCCGCTTAAACCGGAGGTAGGAAAGCCTCAAGTCGCTGATTTGGGGGACGGGCGCAACGCTGTCCAAGTCGCGCACCTTGTCGATCTGGGCCCGCGACCGTTTGGCGATGGCCGAGGCGACGACGGCATGTTCCTCGTCGGAAAGCATCTCCAGATAATTCTGTCGGTGCGTGAAATAATAGACGGCGTTGTGGCGGGGGTCGGCAAAACACACGATCTCCCACGGGGGCGAAAGACCGTTGTCTTTGGCCTGCTCTCTCATCTTGAAACTGGGGATGGTCACTTCATAGACCTTGGTCGATTCGCCGTTGGCGCCCTTCGTCAGATAGACGCCTCCCGGATCGAGCCGCTGGAATTCCTCCGAATTCGGTTCGATCAGCCGGACCTTATCCGTCTTGGTCGCGACCTTGATGAGCGGATCGAACACCTTGTCTCTTTCGAGGGTGGAGGCTTCCCGGAAAGCCGGTTTTTGGAACCGTTTAAAAAACACCGCCGACCGCGATTTTATTTTAGATCGTATGCCGCCCAGCGACGGCAGGTTGTCCAGAACGCCCGCCGCCATTTCCTCGACGAACGCGTTTTTGAAAATGCCGAAACGCTGCGACCAGGCGCGGACCTGCCCATGTTTTCGCTCGTGCCGAATGAACGCGCTCTGCACAACGGCGGGCAACCGTTTAAAAACGGGCTTGTAAATTCGGATGGTTCCGTCGGGGTCGGTCTGGGCGACGCGGAATCCGTTCTTCAGGGAGGGCGGTTCGGTCAAATCGGCGAGTTGTTCGGCTTCGGCCACCAGTTCCCTTTCGGGGAGGAGCCGGCCCGTGGCCATGAGGATCAGGACGGATTGGACCAGATGGTGCAACCCCAAAACGGACAGGAGCGCCCCCAGGGGATTCCCGAACAGAAGGAGCGTCGCCGCGCACGCCAACGTTCCGGTCACCACGCCCAGCCCGAACATGCCGGCGGCGTTCCAGGCGGACTTGGCGCCGCCCGTCGGCGGCGTCACCGTCGACGCCACAGCGGCGGGGGCCGCCGCCAAATCCATCAGGCCGACCACCAGATCGCCGGGCGGCAGTTTCTTGAAAGCGTCCCACAGCGCCGACGAGAGAGAAACGCCGTTCCGCACCGCCAGCAGAACCAACTCCTCGAAGGAGGCGACCCGTTTCGACGCGGATTCGTCCTCGGTAACGATGCCCTCCTCAACCAATTCGGCGAGCCATTGGCGAACCATTTTGACGTCCATCTGCTCCAACTGCACCACCACGGCCCGCCAATCCGTATCGGTCCGCTGGAACGTCTTGGACAAGACCCATTCCATGGCCTTGGCGTTCATATAGGGGAGGATGTTGATGTCGATGTTGGCCTGGCTCAACGTCAAGACCAGCTTCACGAACACGTCCTGGGTGATCCGCTCCGCCACCTCATGGGACTCGTCGTAAAATTCGTACGGTTTCATCACGACGTCCTTGACGCCGCGCACCTTTTCGGAAGACATCGCCATCACGCCCACCGCCTGGTCGATCTCGATTTCCGCCTTCTCCCTGACATGGACGATGAATTGCCGGCGGAATTCCACGACGGCGTCTTCCAGGGACAATTCGTCTTTCGCCAGCAGTTTTCCCAAACTGTATACTTCGGAAGGCGACAACATCGCCAGGAGGACGTTCCTGTCGATCTCCGAACTCAGAAGGTTTTTCTGGGCGCTCACGATCTGCGTGTATCGTTCCAGCGTGACCAGCCCCTTCAACGCCTTCAACAAAGACTCCTCCGCGGCAGGCGGCAGCGCCCCCTCCGCCCATTTCAGAAGAATCTCCTGGCTGAAACGCGTGGCCTGCACGACGTATTCCGAGGCGTTCTCAAAAGCCAGATGCGAATGTTTCCGGAGGATGTTCACCGCGCCCAGGCGGTCCTGAATCTCCGCCTCCTTGATCATCTCCAGGTCCCGGTCCAGTTCATAACCGGTGGCGTGGGCGATTTCCGACGGGAGCGCCAGTAAATTACCGACGATGAACCGCCCCCAATAGGCGCCGTTGTTCCAGGGATACATCCCGAACTCATGGAGGCGGTGAAATCCCGGCGGAAACATTTGGATGGTGGCGGGGGTATAAAAACGGAGGTTCAGGGCGTAGACCAGTCCGAGGAGATATTCCGCGGTGTCGTCGCGGTTGACGCCCAAATGGTCCAGAACGAATTCGACGCGGGAAACAACCTTGTCCAGATCCATGGTGTATCGCCTTCCGCCGGGAATGTCCCAGCCCACGGCGCCCAGGACCAAAAGACGTTTCCAGTCCGCGTTCAGAAAAGGAGACCCTGGACGCTCCCGCGCCAGGTTCTCACGAATGCGGGGGACAAGTTCGTCCCGGAGAAAATCATAGTATTCCTGTTCGGTTTTGGATTGCAACAGGCGGGACAACAACGGACGGGACTGTTCTCTGGAGATGGACTTGTTGCTGGCGGCGGAAATCATGTGGGTGTAGGCGACCTGGAAACCTCGGCGCTGAGGCGGGGCTCGGCCGATGTCCCTCAAATGATCAAACAGCCTCTCCGCCAATTCACGGTCGAGCGGCACGAAATCATAACTGTCGGTCAGCATGGAATATTCGAGGCCGTTCTCCACCAGGGTGGGGATGGCGCCGAGGATTTCGGGGTTGTCCTTATACCAATCCAGGAGGTTGGGCGCCACTTCGCGGCAAAATCCCATCAAGGCCTTTTCGGATTCCAAAACCGTGTCCCAGCGAAGGACCCCCTCCAGAAGCCCCAAGACGGATACCCCCGCCTTCTTTTCGTCGAGTGCGATCTCCGCCAACGCAACGAACAGCCGGGCCGTCTTGTCCGAGGACAAGACCTTGTCCCAATTGATCTTCCCTGTTTGATCGCAGAAAAACCCCAGCCCCTCCACCGTGACCCGGCCGGCCTCGTCGCATACTTTCCCCAAAACGGAAGAAACGCTCAAGAGCGGCCGCAGGCGGGACGAATGCTGGTCCAAAACGTCCCCCAAAAAGTCGCCGGCGGCCAAGCGCCGCGCCAACGCAGGGTTGTCTTTGACGACATTGACCATGGTCTTAAAAGCCGACACCCGCGCCTCCGAACCGACCACCTTTCCCAGATCCGGTCGACCGTCCGTCAGAAAACCGCCGAAAACTCCGGCCATCTCCGGACGGAGCGCGCCCGTCTCGTCCACAATCTCCAACAGGGCCGGAAAGACCTCGCGCAACCGTTTGGACATACGGACGTCCCGCATGATCGACTGAGCGAATCCGTCGTCCGCCAGACGTTCCACGAAGGCGCGGTTGACGGTGATCCCCTCGGCCAACGCGACAAAATAATGAGCCACGGAGACTTCGTCCGGGAAACTCACCCGGCCGTCCTCGTCACAGAGGACGGAGAGCCCTTTCCGGTACGCCTTTTTAACCCGGCCCTCGCCATCCAGGACCCTTTCAAAAACCTGCTGCATGACCGACAAATCGGCCAGAAGATCCTCTTTTTTGAGGAAACCCTCCAGCATCTCGGCGTTGGACAAAATCATCCTCGCGAACGCCGGATTGCTGCCGTACACTTTCGCCAACAGGGCGACCAGCCCGACGAACGTCTCGCCCTTTTCCTCGATGATTTCCGGCTCCGTTTCCAAACCCATTTTTTCCGTATGCTCGACGAACCAGTCCGTGAACACGTCCCGCAGGATCCCGGCGGCCTCCGCCTCCTCGGCCAAGTCCTTGTCGGCCTCGGCCAGGAAGATCAGCGCCATCAGATAGTATTGTTCTTTCTGATCCCCCGCGAGCCGCGACACATCCACCCGCCCCTGAGCATCGAGGAAAGGGGCCAGGACGCCCCGCCACTCCCGGCGCACCGTTCCATCCGCCCCCACTCTCCTTTTCAACTTCCAAAAATGCATCAGCACTTCCGACACCGCGGCATCCTTGCTCATTTTTTCCAACCAGCCGGTGGAGCGCAGATAATGGACGAAATCCACGTTCCACATGGAACAGATGCAAAGGGTATAGAACGTCTGAAAAGAGACCGTGTCCTTAAAAACCCGCGAGAGATCGAGTTTGCTGTCGAAATCCAGATAACCCCTGAACACTTCCGGATAACGGCGCAGGACGCCGTCCTCACGGAAAAAGTAAGGGAGGAACCCGGCGACGTCCTCGAATTTCTTCGCCCATTCCAAATTGCCGGCCAGTTTGTCGAAGGCCAGATCGGCCGAAATCTGCTCCGCCAGCCCCGTGATGTCCTGAGCGATATCCATCATGCCGGCGGCGACCCGGGTCTCGGCCAGACTGTCCAATACCCTGGAAAAATTAAAACCTCCGTCGGTATACACCACCCATTTTTTCAGGGCGCGCCGGTATTCCCTTTTGATCTTCCCTTCGCCGTCCACCACCTGGGGAAAAGCGTCGGAACGGCACAACACCAGCAGGTTCACCGCCCGGTCCTCGTCTTTCAGGACTTCCTGGAAGAGCGGCTGAGCCACCAGCCAGGTCGCCAAAGCGAGGAACCTCGGACCCTTGCGGGGGCCATGTTCGACGGGAAGCTTCAACAGGTTGATGAGCGCGATCATGGCATAGACCTTGGCGGGGTGGGTCACAAGATCGTTCAGGTTTAAACGCCCCTGGGCGTCGGTGAAATCCTTAAAGATATCCCGGTACATCGGGCTGACGGCGCCGTCCTTTTCTAGGATTCCGCGAGTTCCCCGGAGCCAGCCCGCCAAGAGAGAGAGTCGTTCCGACCGGCCCAGGATTCCGACGAGGTTCTTGATCTTCCCCGTCGTCAACAGATCATCCAAAAGCGCCGGGCTCGCCTCGGCCAAGGCGGACAATCCCCCAACCGTCGCCTCGCGCATATCCTTCCAGCGCCAGTCGATGTCCAACTGACTCGGATCCACGTAACGATCGATCAGGCGTCCTTTTGCCAATTTTTCGGCGCCGGCGAGGTCCACCAACGCGACCTTGTAATAGGTCATGAATTTGAGGGTGTCCAGCCGGCGGCCGATCACTTTTTCCATCAACAAACGCCCCGAAGGATCGGCGAACTCCTTAAAAACGACCTGCAACTCGGCGGTCACGTTCCCCTTTTCATCGACCACCTGTGGCAAAATGTCCCAAATCAGATTGAAGTTGTCGGCTTTTTGGGTGTCTCCCTGAACGACTCCCGCGACCTCCCTCTTCAGGGACGAGGCGTAAGCCGGCATGATCCTTCCCAACTTTTCCAGGCTGACGATGGAACGCGAGAGAGCCGTGTCCATCTGCGCCACGAAAGGGAGGTCGGACGGAGCCATCCCGCCGATGCGATAGACGCCCAGCATGCCGGCCAGTTTCGGGAAAAGCTGCGGGAATTTCCTCAGGAAACGTCCGGCCTTGCGGGCGATGTAAGAGGCCGAGTCCGGTTCGAGATTGGAGAGGCGGGCCAGCACCACGAACAACTCCGCCCTATTCGCGTCCGTCAACACCCGGCGGAGATCGAGCGTCCGATCCCGCCGCCACGGCCACCACGCCCCCGGAGCAAACCTTTTCAAGGGCTGGGCATATTGTTCTTTCAGGCGGCCCCGATCATCCACCACATCGGGCAAGACCTCCGAGATCTTTTCCAAATTCTGCAGGGCGTCCTTGGTCCGTTTTTGTTTTTCCAGCCAACCGGTCTGCAAAAGCCAGCGGGCAACGGCCATATTGCGGGCGGCGACCCCCACCAGGATTTTAAACGCCGCCGTGGCATCCGCGTCCGACAGGAGGTCCTCCAGCAAGAGTTTGCCGGTGGACGGGTCGGTGAAACCCCGCAACGCCTCCGTGTATTTAACGACCTTTCCTTCGCCGTCCAGCACCTCCGCCAGTTCCATTTCGATCTCGTCCAAATTGTCTTCATACGTTTTTTGCGACATGACCTTCTGAAACACCGGGTGTC
>JAKLDV010000075.1 GCA_022703335.1 Elusimicrobiota bacterium | reverse complement strand
CAGGGCGCGCCAGCGCACAGACCAGTCGGCGTCCTTCAGCGCGGCCTTCAAAAGGTCGTCCAGAAACGGGCTCTTGCGGAGAGCCGACGCCTCCAACGCCCCGGCGCGCGCCACCGGAACGGACGACGCGAAAACCGCTTCCAGCACGCGGTCAGACGAGGGCGACATGGCGGCGAAAGCCGCCGCCGCGGCCATGCGCACCTTGGCGCTGGGATCCGCCAGCGATTGACCCAAACGGTCGCCAACAACCCCCTCGGCCTCGTCTCCCCGCGCCGAGGACTCCAGAGTCTTGTCCCCCATCCACCCCAACGCCACCGCCGCCGCCTGGCGAACCGACGGATCGCCGTCCGACAGCAGCGCGACGATCTTTCCCGTCAACGATGCGGAAGGAAAAAGCGCGGAACGCGCCTCCGCCTCTTTCGCCAAAAATTTCCGTTCCTTCCAGAGGAACCGCGCCCATTGCTTCTCCCATTCGGACCCTTTCACAACCGGGGACCGTTCCATGAGTTTCTCAAAAACCGCCGGAGGCAGCGGCTGCCGGTTAAAAATCAACTTCAGCCGGTCCCGATACCCCACGCGTTTCACCCACTCCTCGAATTCGACTTTCTCCTTGCCGCTCATCCATTTTTTCCCCAGGAACCCCGCCAACTCGGCGGCAAGTCCGCGGAGGCGCGCGTCGTGGATTCGGCCGAGAGCCAACACCGCCGAGGCGCGGTCCCTCCACGCCGAAGAAGCCAGCTGCCCGTCCAGGTAAGCGACCGGCCGGGTGGAAGCCGTCAGTCCCAAATAATAGACGCCGAATCGTTTCGTCCGGGCCGACGCGGTGGAGGAGGCGACCGCCTCCTCGGACATGGCCGCCAAGTGGGCCGACAACGCATCGAGACCGACGGCGCCGAACCGCAGGTAAATCTCCTCCTGCACCATGTATCCCGAGGTTTGCCGACAATCCAACGAAGCCGTGACGGCGGGAAACATCGTCCCCGTGGAGGCCGCCAAAAGCCACCGGCGCGCCCGCTCCGGGGTGGCGGTATCGAGTCCCCAATGTCCGGCCAGATCCAACATCTCGGCGGTCTTCCATTCCGCATTCTTCGAAGCCAACGCACGGGCGAACTTTTCTTCCAGGACGTTTCGCTCCTCCTTTTCCTGGGCCGCCGAGGCGTCGACGAACCGCGGCACGTCCCGCCGCAGGCTCAGACCCCGAAGCGCTCCGCTGGAAAGGTCCGCCCCCACGCCCCATCGTTCGCCGTTCCACACCCCCCCTTCCCGGGACGGGTCCGGATACCGGTCCGCGCCGTCGGAAATATCCGCGAACAGGCCGAACCCGGCCGCGCCGGATTCCGCGTCCCAATCGCCGAACCCCTGGCCGTGTTCTTTTTTCACATAGTAGATGTCCGAACCGGCGTTGTCGACGAAAAACCCCAGCCCTCTCTTGCCGCCGTTCCCCTGGGCCCCCCAATCCGCGCTGTAGATGTCGTTGCCCTGTTCATCGAGCAACTCGCCCACGCCGAAATCCCAGCCCAACCCCTGCGCGCCGCCCCAGGCCAGATAGGTATCGTCGCCCCGCACATCCATCAACAACCCGGCGGAAGAATGCACCCCCGCCCCCTGGCTGTATCGCCGGCTGACGTACGTATCGCGGCCGTCGCGATCGTAGAGGAGGCCGAAAGAAAACCAGTAACTGGCCCCCTGGCCGAAATAATCCACCTTATAAAAATCGTGGCCGGCCCCGTCGAGCAGCGCGCCCACCCCCCCGCCGGCGTAGTCCCGGAGCCCGATGGAAAAACCCTGCGAGAGGGTCTGGAACACCCCCGCCTCGCGGGGGTCGGCGCGCGAATATCCGGCCAGATATTGATCGTTGCCTCGCCCGTCCGCCAGCAGTCCCAAACCGCCGATGCCGGAAAAACCCTGTCCCATCCGGTCCACGCGATACGCGTCGTCTCCCGAGGCGTCCGACAAGAAGCCGTATCCCCAGAACGCCGCGCCTTGCGAAACTTGCAGGGCGTTGTACAGGTCGCCGCCGCCCTCGTCGACCAACACGCCGGCGCCGAACACGCCGCAGCCTTGAGAAAAACGCGCCCCCTGGTAGACGTCCTCTCCGGCCAGGTCGCACAAGAGCCCGACGCCCCAATGTCCGGCGCCCAGCGCGTGGGGAACCGTGGCCGCGTACGAGTCGTTGCCGGAAAAATCCAACAGCACGCTCACCCGGCCGTCGCCGGAGGCGGGCCGGCCGCGATACACGTCGTCCCCGCCGAAATCGAGAAGGAGGACATCGTCGTCGGCGGCGGTATACATGTCGTCCTCAACGCCGCCGAGCGTCACCCACCCCGCCGGCGTGCGGAAACGCAGAGTCGACACCTCCAGCCAGCGGCTTCGCGCCGCATACAACTTTTTCTTCAACGTTTCCAACGCCCGGGCGATCCCCTGAGCCGCTCGAAGGTATTCGGTTCGATCGACCCGACCCAAACTCTCCACCCGTCTCATCCGGCGGGCCACGGAGGTTTCTCCTCCCGCCGGCTCTTCCGGAGACGTTTTTTCGGAATCGCTGAAAAGTTCCTCGACGAAACCGTCCCACTCGGCGCGTTCTTCCGGCGAAAAAACGGAATTGACTTCGTTCACGGCCACCGTCGCGGAAGACAGAACGACCAAAAAATCGTTCAGCGGCACGCGCAGCCACTCCGGCACGTCTTCGGACTTTTCCAAAAGAAAGCCCCCGGCCGGCCGGAGCGGGGTCGGGGCGGGACGATCTTCGAGGATCCGGCCCGCGCTGTTCAAAAAGTCGGACGGGGAGGCCTGATCTTCCAATGTCTCCTCGGCCCAATCCTGAATTTTCCGCACGTTCTCCATCGGACGGACGAGCGTCTCCGCCGCGACCGAAGGGATGTAGGGCTGGAGCAGATTGTCCGCCCGAAGGCCGACGTCCGACGTGGAGATCCCCACGGTGGACAACATCTCTTCCAGCGTCGTCGGCATCCTCGGCGGAGGGACCTTCCCCTTCGGGGCGGCGGCGAGCGGGCCGGCCGGCCCCCCGATCAGGAAAAAGCCCATGACGCCGACGAACCGTCGAAAGCGCGCCCCCGCGAAAGCCGGAATCCGTTTCACAAAATCACCATCGCATCTCCATAAGAATAAAATCGGTAGTCCTTGCGCAGCGCCTCGTCGTAGGCCTGCCGCAGAAAATCCGCGCCGGCAAACGCCGCGGCCATCAGGAGGGGCGTGTATCCGGGGATATGGAAATTGGTAATGAGGGCGTCGACGACACGAAACCGGTATCCCGGATGGATGAACAGGTCCGTTTCGCCCCCGCCGGCCCGCACGACATGGCGCCGGGCCGACGCCCCGCTTTCCGGCTCGCCCGGCGCCGCGGCGGATTCCAGCGCTCGGACCGCGGTGGTCCCCACGGCCCACACCCGGGAACCGGCGCGGCGGGCCTCGTTCACCGCCGAGGCCGTTCCTTCCGGAACGAAATATTCCTCCGGCAACATCCGATGTTGCCGGTAATCGCCGCCCCCAATGGGCCGGAACGTGCCCCAGCCCACCTTCAGACACAACGCGGCCACCGACACGCCCCGCCGGCGGATTTTTTCGAGAAGGTCTTCGGTGAAATGGAGCCCGGCGGTGGGCGCGGCCACGGCCCCCACCGCGGCGGGGGCCGACGGCGACGAGGAGACATCGAAACCGGATTGGGCATACACCGTCTGATAATACCGGCGGTCCACCTCCTCCGGCACGGGCGCCGGCCGGCGGATGTACGGCGGCAGAGGCACCGCCCCGCGACGCTCGGCGTAGGAAACCATGTCCCGGGAAAAAGAAAGGACATACTCCCCGGTTTCGTTTTTCCCTTCCACCCGGGCGGAAACCCCTTCCTCCAGAAGGACCGCCGTCCCGTCTTTCAACGAGGGGGTGAGGAGCGCGGTCCACCGTTCCCCCGACGGTCCGCCCGCACAACGTCTCAACAAGAGCATCGTCACCTTGCCCCCGGTGGTCTTGCGCCCGAAGAGCCGCGCCGGAAAAATGCGCACATCGTTCAAGACCAACACGTCCCCCGGCCGGAAAAATTCCAGGATCTCAAAGAACTTCCGGTGCGCCAACGTCGATGTTTTCCGGTCCAATACCATCAGGCGCGCCTCGTCTCTCCGCAAGAGCGGGGACTGCGCGATGCGCTCTTTCGGGACCTCCGCAAAACCCAGCGTGCGGCCGCCGGAAACGGCAAGAAGCGCGTCCCCGGCCGTCGGCGGATCCTGTTTCTCCGGCTCCCCGAGACCTTTCAGCGAACTCACCGTCTCTCCAGTTTCACGTTGCGGTAATAATAGTGCAATATGGTCTTATAATTTCTCCCCGCATCCGCCATCGCCTTGGTCCCCCACTGACAAAGGCCGACGCCGTGCCCCCACCCCTTGCCGTCGAACCGCCATGAATCCCTGGTCTGGGACACCGCCGTCCAAAAAGTGCTCCGCACCACGCGGCCATCCAAAAGGATCCGGAACGCGTTCGCGCTCAGTTCCGCGGCCCCCTTTGAGCCCGCCACGCGCACCCGGTAGGCCCGGCCGGAACGTGACCGGGAGAGCACCCGCAGCATCCGGATATTTCCCACGTCCGACCCGCCGGCCGCCAGTTTCCGCGCGGCGCTGTCCAAGCGGACCTCGGCGACCCACTTATATCTCGGGCTTCGCCGGCACCAGCGGCAGCGCACCGCTTTCAAATACGGCAGGGCCGGCCCTTCCCATATGTTCTCCGAATTTTCCGTCGATCCGCCGCAACACGAATGAAAAACCGCCTTGATGATTTTCCCCTCATGGGTGAGCACTTCCCCCCGCGTCTCCTCCACGGCGCGGTTGGGGATTTCACGTTCCGAATCCCGCCCCCCATAGACCTGGCAATGGATCTCGTCGCAAAGATCGTATCCTTCTTTGCCATGCCGGCCGCGCGTGTTCAGGGCGTAACTCCGGCTGATGACCGCCTGAACTTTCAACGCCTCGAACGGCCACACCGGGGACGTCTCATGGATCAAGATGCCCTTCACGTAATCGTCGAGGGGCAACTCGTTGATGACCGTCAATCGTCCCGAAGGGGCCCGGCGGAATTCCAACCCGCCATGATAGGACCGGCCGTTGAGGATCGGGAACGCATCGGGGGTCAACGGCTGCACAACGACGGGGCCGGAAAGAAGTTTCGTCCCCAAAAGGACGCCGTGCCCGGCAACGCGCACCTCGAATTTATCGCCCCAGGAAAGACGGTGTTCCTTCCCGTCCGCCCCTTCGCGCACCAAAAACGCCCCCGGCCCCATCGTCACGCTGGCGGTTTCGGTCATTATGCCGATGCGGATCGTCTCCGGCGGCCGGGAACCGCCCCGGAGGCTCCCGAACGCCACCGCCAGCATCGTCCCCAACACAACGGAGTTTCGCAAGAAACGGACGAAGGAGGGCCCAAACCAAAACATCATTTTTTCCCTAAGAACCGGAGGAGGAGGGACAGGAGAACGCTGATCAGGAGGGATGTCGCGAGCGGGAAATAGAACGTGAAGTTCTCCCGCTTGATCATGAAGTCGCCGGGCAGGCGGCCGAGGACGGGGATTTTCGGAAGCAGATGGAGGAGACCGCCGAGCAAGGCGATGACGCCCCCCCACAAGACGAGCGTTTTTCCAGGATTCGGCATAGTTTTTTTGGCGAACTGCTGAGAGGAACGGGGGCGAGGCGATTCGGTCAAATCTCTCTCATGACTCGCCCGACCGCCGGGTCGTCACAGCAGATCGGACTGTTTAAAAGATTTGGGCGGCGTCTTGCCGAGATGGGAAAACGCCAGGGGCGTCACCACGCGGCCGCGGGGCGTGCGGAGGAGGAACCCCGCCTTGATCAGATAGGGTTCATACACGTCCTCGATGGTGTCGCGCTCCTCGCTGACGGCCACGGCGATGGTGTCGATGCCCACCGGTCCGCCGCCGAATTTATCGATCAAGGCGGAAAGGATCTTCCGATCCACCGCGTCCAGCCCGAGCGCATCCACTTCCAGGGCCTCCAAGGCCCCGCGCGTAATTTCCGGCGTGATGCGGCCGTCCTGGCGCACATCGGCGAAATCCCTCACGCGCCGCAGGAGCCGGTTGGCGATGCGCGGCGTGCCGCGCGAACGGCGGGCGATCTCTTTCGCCGCCGCCGGTTCGGTCTTGGCCGACAGGATGCGGCTGGAGCGTTCCACGATGGCCGCCAAGTCCCCTTCCTCGTAAAAATCCAAGTTGGCCATGATGCCGAACCGTTCCCGCAGCGGCCCGGTCAAGAGCCCGGCGCGGGTGGTGGCGCCCACCAGGGTGAACCGCGGCAGAGACAACTTGATGGTCTTAGCCGACGGCCCCTGGCCGATGATGATGTCCAGAGCGAAATCCTCCATCGCGGGATACAGAGCCTCCTCCACCGCATGGTTCAACCGGTGGATCTCATCGATGAAGAACACGTCCCCTTCGCCGAGACTGGTCAAAATGGCGGCCAGGTCCCCCACCCGCTCCAGCACCGGACCCGACGTCTGCCGGAGGTTCACCCCCAACTCTTTGGCGATGATATGGGCCAGCGTGGTCTTGCCGAGGCCGGGCGGCGCGGAAAAAAGGCAGTGGTCCAAAGGCTCGTTCCGTTTGCGCGCCGCCTGAATGAAAACCTTTAGGTTCTCCTTCAGCTTGTTCTGGCCGATGAACTCGTCGAGCGCCTGCGGCCGGAGCGTGACGTCCAGCGTTTCCTCGTCGGGCAACGCGCCGGGGGTCAGGGCCGCGGCATCCGGTTTTTTTTCGGACATCGATTCGTCTGGTTTTCCTTTCATAATCCGCCGCGCCCGGACAGGTGCCGGAGGGCCTCGCGGACAAGATCTTTGGCGGCGGCCTCCGAGCCGACGGCGGCGCGGGCCGTCTGGGCGGCCTGCCGGGCCGCCGGTTCCTTGTAGCCCAACGCCACCAGGGCCTGGATCGTTTCGTCGAACGACGACGCCATCCCCGCCGGGCCGGCCCCCCGGGAGATCGGCAGGGATTCCATCTTGCCGTCGAGCCCGGCGACCATTTTTTCGGCCGTCTTGCGGGTGAAACCGAACAGAGACACCAGCGCCCGCGTGTCCTTTTCCAATACCGCCCGACGGAAATCGGGCAAAGATTTCAAGGCCTTGTCCATCAACTCCAAGGCCTTCTTGGCGCCCGTGCCGGGCACGTTCTCCCGGAGCACATTAAAAAGCCTTTTCTCCTCGACGCGGAGGAACCCATAGAGCGTCACGCCGCCGCCGTACATCCCCACCGATTCGGCGATGGAGAGGAGCACCTCCTCTCCCAAAGGCGGAAGTTCGGCCAGCGCCGTTTCGCTCAGCAGGACGGAGTATCCCACGCCGGCCACCTCCAGCACCGCGCCCTCGGCGTTCTTTTCCAGAAGCGTTCCCCGCAGGCTCGCGATCACGGGCGCTCCCCCGTCTTCGGCCGAACCGCCCCCGCCGGACCGTCGGCGAACCGCTGGGTGTTCAGATGACACAGGGCGATGGCCAGCGCGTCGGCGGCATCGTCGGGTTTCGGCATTTCCTTCAACGAAAGAAGACCCTGCACCATTTTCTGCATTTGGGATTTATCCGCGCCGCCGTATCCGGTCAGCGCCATTTTGACGTTGCGAGGGTTATATTCATGAACCGGGAGACCTCTCTGGCTGAGGACATACAGGATGACGCCGCGCGCCTGGCCCACGTTGGCCGCCGTTCGGCTGTCCTTGGCGAAAAAAAGCTCCTCCACCGCCGCGACGTCCGGTTTCTCATCGTCGATCAATCGCTGGAGTCCCCGGGCCAGGGCCTGAAGGCGTTCCACCATGGGCGTGGCCGCCGGAGTGAGGATGCAGCCGTAACGCACCGCGCGGCACCGCTGGTCCCGCCCCTTCTCCACGACGCCCCACCCGGTGGTGGCCATGCCGGGATCGATCCCCAAAACCTTCAACGGAACAACGCGGCCGGAGCTTTCGGGCGCGGCGTCAAAAAACAAACCTCGTTTTCATTTCCCCGCGCGCCCGTCCCCGCCCTCATCCCTATTCTTTGATGTCACAGCTGGCGTAGATCTCCTTGACGTCGTCGTGGTTTTCCAGATCGTCCATCAGGGCCAGCATCTGTTCGGCCGCGGACCCGCTCAGCGGCACGTAATTTTGCGGCAACAGGGTCTGTTCCGCCGCGGCCAGCGGCACCTGGGCCGCCGTCAAGACACCGCGCACTTTTTCAAAATCCGCCGGAGAGGTGATGATCTCGTAGCTCTCCTCGTCCGACTGAAAATCCTCGCTGCCGGCGTCGATCGCCATCCCCATCAGCTTCTCTTCGTCCGGCCAGGCCTTCTTCTCCACCAGGATCTGGCCCTTGGGCTGAAACATCCACGCCACGCACCCGGACTCCCCCAGGTTGCCGCCGTGAGAGGAAAAAATCTTCCGTATTTCGGAGGTGGTGCGGTTGCGGTTGTCGGTGGTGCCGGTCAGAAAAACGGCCGCGCCGCCGGGGCCGTAGCCCTCATAGGTGACCTCTTCGTACGTCACGCCCGGGATCTCGCCGGTGCCTCGGGCGATGGCTTTTTTGACGTTGTCCATCGGCATGTTGGCGTTTTTGGCGTCGTCCATGGCCTTGCGCAGACGGGGGTTGTTCTCCGGGTTCCCGCCGCCCGTCTTGGCCGCCACCGCCAGTTCCCGGACGATCTTGGTGAAAATTTTGCCGCGCTTTGCGTCGATAGCGCCCTTCTTGTGTTTAATGCCTGCCCAACGTGAATGACCCGACATGCTTTTTCTCCTCTAATTTTTCGAGTTAAAAATGCGCGAAAAGATTCTACAAGATAAGATTTTCACTGTAAACACGACCTTCCGGCGCGCTTATTTCGAGAGGACGGATTCCCCCAGGCCTCGAAGAGCGTCCGTCACGTCCCTGTCTCCCGGCCGTTCGGCCAGAAGTTCCCGGAACATCCGGACGGCTTCGGCTTTTCGGCCGGCCAGGACGGAGACCCGGGCCAGTCCCCGGCGGGCCTCCCAATTCCCCGGTTCCCAGGAGAGGACGAGCCGATATTGGTCCATCGCGCCGGCGTGCCCGCCGCTCTGGGCCAACACGTCCGCCAGCATCAGGCGCACGCGGGTGTTTTCCGGCACCAGCGCCTCCAGTTTCCTGCCGGCCCTCAACGCCTCTTCCCACCGCTTCGCCGCCACGGCCCGTTCGACCTCACCCCAGAGACGGGGCACGGCGAACAGCGGATGGTCCGTCTGTCCCAGCGCCTTCACCGTGAATTGGAGGTTCTTGGCGGCCAACACGAACTGCAGGTCCAGCTTCAACGCGTTCGCGTAGGCGTCCTGCGCTTTTTCGTACCGTTTCAGGCGCGTGTACACGTAACCGAGGTTGTTCCAAAACTCCTTGTCCCTGGGGAAATAAAAGAGCGCCCTTTGATAAAGGTCCTCCGCCCCGGTGAAATAACCCTCTTTCGTCAAAAAAAGGTTCCCCAGGGCCCGGTAGGCCTCCACGGAAAGGGGATTGATGAGGAGCGCCATCCGGTAATTCAACACCGCCTCCGGGATCCTCTCCATCTGATTCAACACCGCGGCGCGGTTGAAATAGATCTCGTCGTATCCGGCGTTGGCCGACAACGCCTCCGCGTAGGCCCACAGGGCCTTCTCGGAGAACACCCGCGACTCCTGCGCCAGTTTATGATCCATGGCCCAGCGCGCCTGCCGGGCGTAGGCGTTGGCCAGCTCATAGTTGTTGTTCACTTCCCATCGACGGTACGAGTGGGACCGTTCGGTGGCCTCGATGGCGCCGCGAACGTCCCCCTGCTTCGACTTTTTGAACCCGCTGAAATAGGCGATCTCCGCCCGCCAGGCGCGGTAGGCCGACACCGCCCCGCCCGCCGAAACCAGCGTCGCCGCCAACAGGGCCGCCAACACCAGCGGCCGGCGCACGAGAAACGTCCTCGTTTCCGGCGGGCTAACCGTCCGCCCCAGCCACCCCATCAGCCACCAGAACAGGAACGCCGGCACCGCGAAGAAAACGGACACGTTCCCGAAAAAATTGTCCACCATCATCCCGACGACCGCGGCGAACACCGCCCCCAACTCCAGCCCCCCCTCCTCGGACAAGGCCGGCATCCGTTTCCATACGAACACGGCGCTCAGCAGACAGAGCCAGAAAAAAAGCCCCATCCCCACCGTGCCGGCCTGGGACCATATCTCCAGGATCACGTTGTGGGCGTTGTTGGCGTGGGTTCGAAAAACGGTGAAGACCCGGTCGGACAAGTACCGGCCCTGGTAAAACGGATAGAACAGCTCGAAACACCCGAACCCTTTGCCGACGACGGGTCGCTCCTTCACCATGTCCCAGGCGCAGGACCAGATCATGAGCCGCTGGTGCCAGGATCCGTAGGACTTCTCCTTCGTCACGCCCGCCACCAGTTCCCTCAAACGGTCCACCGGCCGTTGCGACTTTCCGGCCAACGGGCTGCTGGGCCAGAAAACGATGGCGAGGAAGGCCGCCCCGAAGACCAGCCCCAGCCAACGGCGGCGGGACCACAGCGATCGGCGGGCGAACCAAAGGAAGACCGCCACCGCCGCCACCGACCCGATCCAGGACGAACGGGTCATGGTGCACACGACGGCCGCGGCGAAAAGAAGGAACACCGCCCCGAAAAAAAGCCTCTTCCCCGCGGTCTTCGCCCGGAACCCGTCCATCAGGCTCAACGGCAACAACATCATCACATAGGACGAGAGGAAGTTGGGGTTGCCGAACGTGGAGACCGGTCGGCCGTTGTAGGGATTGAGGGCGGTGGCCCAGATGAAATCGCGTCCCATGTATTGCAGAACGCCGTACCCTCCGGCGATGACGCCGACCACGTAAAAGATGCGCCGGAACCGGGAATCCCACTCCTCGCTTTTCAAACGGGCCGAGATCCCGTAAGCCGCCAAGCCGTTCCACACAAGGAACAGGAGCACCCGCTTCCCCTCGTTCCATACCGGCAGGCGGAACGGCGGATGGGTCCACCACGACCATCCCCACGTCACCACGGCCCAGAGGAACAGCACCGCGAGCGGGACGTCCAGCCGCGTGGGAAAAAGAACGAAGCCCCCCCGGCGCACCGCCAGCGCCACGAACAGCAAAACAATAAGGCAGACCCCCGCCTGCAGGAGGACAATCTGGGTGAAATAGGGATTCTTCTCCGCCGGCAGAAAATTGAACGGCGTGGTCACTTCATTGATCATCAGGGTGGTCTTCGCCGGAAAGAGCGGCGCGGCCTCGGCGAACGCCCAGCGGACATACTCGCGGTCAGGGGT
>JAKLDV010000074.1 GCA_022703335.1 Elusimicrobiota bacterium | reverse complement strand
AAGCGCGCCAAGCGGTCGAACGCCTGACTCGCCCCGACGCGGCCGAATAAATTTTCAAGTTTTCCCGAAAAGGAGATCCCTTCATGAAGAAAATATTGTCCCTGTCGATCGCCGGCCTCCTCTCCCTTGTCTTGGCCGTCGATCCCGTCCGTGCGGTCCCGAACCGCATCACCTATCAAGGCCGCCTCAGCAAGTCCGGCGTGGCCGTGAGCGGACCCCACATTTTCGTCGTCCGTCTTCTCTCCTCCTCCGGCGGGCCCCTTTGGAGCAGCGGGAACATCCCCGCCACGCTGCCGGCCACCGGTGATTTCAGTTTCACTCTCGAACCCATCGGCGTGGATTGGCCGAACGACGATCCCCGGATGGAAATCACCGTGGACGGCGAAAAAATGAGCCCGACGGAAGGTTTTTCAGCCACCCCGTATGCCTTCGTGGCCCAGCAAGTGGTGGACGGTTCGGTTTCCGCACAGAAACTCACGGCGGGGGCCGTCACCAACGAAAAAGTGGCGGCGAACGCGGCCATCGATCCTTCCAAGATCGCGCTTTCCGGTGCGGTCACCTTGGCCGACTGGCGGAGCGGCGCCAATCCCGCCAAGATCGACGCGAACGTCATCCAGGGCACGGTCCCCGTTTCCAGCAATCAAATCGACGGAACAGCGCTGGTCGCCCATTCCACTTTTACGCAAGTCGTCGAACCCACGTACCCCGTCAAACCGCTCATCATCAAACCGCAAAGCTCCACCAACGTGGACATCCTCGAACTGCAAAAGGAAAACGGCGGCACGGCGATGTTGGTGAAAAACACGGGGGACGTGGAGATCGCCGGACGAGTCTCGGACGCCACCGGGTTCCTCATGCCCGTCGGCAGCATCGTGGCCTACGCGGGGAACGCGGCGCCGGCGGGCTGGCGGCTGTGCGACGGCGCGGCCGTGTCCCGCACCACGTACGCCACGCTTTTCACCGCCATCGGCACCTCCTACGGGGGCGGAGACGGCAGTACGACGTTCAATCTGCCCGACCTGCGCGGACGCGTGGCCGTCGGTAGGGACAACATGGGCGGGACGACGGCGAACCGGGTCACCGCCGCCTCCGGCATGGCCGGGACCACCCTGGGGGCCGCCGGCGGAACCGAAACGACGACACTCTCCCTCGCCCAAATACCGCCCCACGATCACGGCAGCGGCTATTTAGGGGGTCAAAATCTGGGAGCGGGAGCGATCAATTACGTCTGTTACAGCAACGGAGGAATAAGCATTTCCCAAGGCAGCGGGCAGGCCCATCAGAACATGCCGCCTTCTCTCATCGTCAACCACATCATCAAATACTGACCGAAAGAAAACTCTCCTCTTTCCGATCCTCTTTCGTCCCGAACGGAGGGCCTCCGCTCCTTCTCCCCCTCGAATCCGATATAATAGTGCCCCCCATGAAAACGTCCGTGCACGCACTTCCCCCGCAGATCCCAGCCTCCGTCATCGCCCTCCTTCTTTTATTCGCCCCCGTTGCCGGATTGCACGCCGACGACGCCCCCCCCGCGGGCGGCGCGCGGATACGAAAAATCCACATTTGGCACAAGGACATCTTCGACACGGCCAAACCCACGGAGAATCACTTCCCCTACCGGCTGGTCAACGCCCTCCACATATCGACCAAGAACACCGCCATCAAACGCGAACTCCTCCTGCGGGAGGGCGACGTCTACAATCCCCAGCTCAAAAAAGAGTCCGAAATCGCCCTCCGGAAAATCCTCCGTTTGCGCAAAGCCAAAATCACGACCATCCCCATCGACAAAAACCAGGTGGACCTTTGGGTGGAGGTGCAGGAGACTTGGAGCACGGAACCGATCCTGAGTTTTTCCGGCGTGGGAGACCGGCTTTCCGGCAAGGCGGGAATAAAGGAACGAAATTTCCTCGGCTGGGGGAAAGACGCCAACTTCCTCTACAAAAAAAGCATGGGGCGCATCACCCGCTCCTACTCCTACACCGATCCGAACCTCTGGGGAAGCCGCCTGCGCCTGGAGGTGGATTACGACGAAAGGGACGAGGGGCTGGGCAAACACTTCCTGGTGGAAAGGCCCTACTATGCCTCCATCACCCCGTGGGCGGGCTCCGCCAACTACCGCTCCAACGAGGAGGAAAATCGGGTCTTCGACAACGGGAACGAGGTGGACCGGATTTTCCATGAAAATCACGACATGTCCGTCAGCCATTCCCATTCCTTCGGTTCCACCACGCGCCGCATCCGCCGGGTCGGCGTGGGCTATCAACGGATCGAGGACCGGCAATCCCGCACGTCCCCCATACGCACGGTCCTCAAAGACAAGAACTACGACATCGCCAATCTGAAAATCCATCTGGAACGGATCAAATATCTCACCGCCGACCACATCAACCTCTATGACCGGGATGAAGACTACGAGCTGGGCCCCTCCCTCTCCCTGACCGCGGGGCGGTCGGACAAATGGGGCAAAACGTCGGAGCCGGCGACCTTCCTGAAGATCGATACGTTCGCCGGACAATCCCACGGGGTCTCCCGTTTCACCCTGGCCACAGGAAAACTGGACGGCCGCTACGAAGACGGGGACTGGAGAGACACCCACGCGCGACTGGATGTCTCCCACTACAATCACTTCGAACCCCGCCAAACCATCGTCGCCCATTTCCGCGCCGAACATCTGACCAACCCCGACCCCTCCTCCCAAATCCTGCTGGGCGGCGACCGGGGCCTCCGCGGCTATCAGATCAACCAGTTCGCCGGGAACAAACTCCTCCTGGGGAACCTGGAAAACCGCTTCTTCCTGGTGGACGACCTCTGGGCGGTGGTGGGGCTGGGAAGTGTGATTTTTATCGACGCAGGATACGTCTGGGACATGAACCAGGTCATCAACTTCCGGGACCTCAAAACGGACGTCGGCGCGGGGCTCCGCTTCCACATCTCACGTTCGAGTTTCGGCAACGTCCTCCGGCTGGATGTGGCCTACGCGGTGAACCGCGTGCCCGGGGAAAGCCGGGTTGTGATCACTTTCGGTTCCAGCCAGGCCTTTTGAAATGCGAATACGCTATAATGACCTTCAAGGATTCCCATGCTGAGACCGAATTACACCGTCATCGATACGCCGGACGCGCTGTCCCTCCTCTGGGCGCCGCCGGCCCTGCCGCGGACCTATTTTGCCCTGGGGATCGCCGTCCTCCTTTGCGGACTGGCCGTCATTTTCTTCCGCAAGCGCATCGCCTCGGAACTCAACGAACAGCTGGCCCTGGAATGGCTGAAAGAACGGCTCTTCCTCTGGACAGGCACAGCCATCAGCGCGGCCGGCCTGTTCATCTCCGCCATTTCCCTTCCGCAGGACCCGTTCATCCGCTGGGACATCACCGTCACGGAACTCCGGGTGGAGTCCCTCAACGGAAAGATCGCCATCCCCTGGGATGCGGTCAAGTCGGTCCGGCTGGACGAACGGGAGCAGGATTTAGACAAGGCGTCGTTGATCGTGACGGACAAGGGAGGGAAGGAAGGGTGGCTGGTGTTGAAATGGACGTTGACGCCGCACCGCGCCAAAATCATCAACGCTTTGGCCGCGCGGATCCCGGACCGGATGAAGCCCGTTTTGGAGAACAAAGACTACATGGCGAAAATCAGCGGCTGATCTTTCGTTTCGCCTCGAACCGCCACATCGCGACGTAAATTCCGGTCCAGAAAAAAGCCCACAGCGTTGTCGCCCCGCCCACCTGGACGCGGGACAAATCCCACGACAGGAATCGACTCAACCACCCGGCGACGAAACCTTCCGCATAGGCCGCGGAGGGATCGTAGTGCACCCGCAGGCTGGTCTCCATCACCGTCAGCGGGCAATAATACCCCGAAACGAACACCGCCACCGTGGCCCACAGCAACAGGAGATGTCCGACACGCACACGGCCGGACCGGCAGGCCCCCATCGGCCCCAAAAGCACCCCGACGACCCACAAAAGATGGAGGACGGTCACGACATCGGCGAGCAATTTCCAGAACATAGGGCCCCTAAAAAAACAAAAGTGCCGAGGGACGGAATTGAACCGCCGACACACGGTTTTTCAGACCGTTGCTCTACCAACTGAGCTACCTCGGCACTTAAATTCGGTGGTGGTTTTCATGCCTCTGGCATGACCACCGTCCTGAAAGCTTTGCGAAAGGGCTATTTGAGATAATGCCTGTCCTTGTTGTCTTGGACAAGGGGGCGGCACTTCAGCGGAAAACTCAACGCATTCGCCGGCGGTTCTCCGATTCCTGGAAAGCTTTGTCTATCTTTGCCCTCAACTGCGCCAGTTCCACGGGCTTGACCACGTAATCCGTGGCCCCGAACAACAACGCATCGTTGGTCGTCTGGTTATCCCCCAGGGCGCTGACCATGAGGACCGGCACGTCCTTCATCGTCGGCACGGCGCGGAGTTCCCGGCAAAGGGTGACCCCGTCCATATCGGGCATCATCACGTCCAGCAGGACCAGTTCGGGCTGAAACTGTCCCACCTGGGCGAGGGCTTCCCTCCCGTTGGCCGCCTCGCGGATCTCATACCCCTGTTTTCCAAGCGCCTCGCGGACAATCGTCCGAAAAGCGTCGTCATCGTCAATAATGAGTATGCGGCGGCGAGCCATAATTTTCAAATCCGGAAGTTTTCCCCGTCACAAGCCAAAGCAGTATAGCAAGTGGCCCCAAACCACGCAAGGCGGCTCATTCCAGACGGAAAGAACGCAGAATCTGCTCAAACGGGATCAAATAATTGGCGAATTTTTCCGGCGGAGCGGCGCAAACCAGATAGTACCCCTCGGTCCCGCGGGTCACGAACAACACGCGCAATTGGAAATAACCGCCCAAGGTCCCCGCACCGTAATACTGGCCGAGATAACCGTAGCCCGAAGGATACAGCACCGATCGCCCCTGAATGAACGTCCACTTCTTTTCCCCCGCGACGCGTTTGGCGAAGAGCGTCGCGTCGGACCGTGGACCGATGAGGCGGCGCCGCAGTTCCCCCCACCCCCCTCCGCGCGCTTCGCGAAACACCGCCAGCGCGCTCCGGCTGCGCCCTTCCCACACCCAACCGCCCGGGATCTCCAACGACACCTTCCAGGCGGGCTGAATGAATTTCTGCCCTTCCGTGCGGCCTTTTTCCTCCGGCGACAAATGCGGCAAATAGTCCTTCAAGTCCTGATACTTTTCCACGCCCTCCGTGAGGTCCCGGTCGGATACGTTCATCCGGCCGATGTAGGCATCGGCCTGTTTGATGCGGTCTTCCGTCGGCGGATGTGAACGCAGATAGGGTTCCCACTTGTCTTCCCCCTCCTGCTTCTCCAACTCCCGCAACTTCTCGAAGAACGTGATCGCCGACCGCGGATCGTAGCCGGCCGATATCGCGTATCGCAACCCCACCCGGTCCGCCTCCAACTCATAATCCCGGCTGTAGCCGAGGAGATAGAGACTGGTGAATAGATCCGCCGTCTGGGCCACCATCACCATGGCCTCGGGCCCGAGCTGGATGCCGGACACGATGGCCCCCAACGCCGCCAGCGTCCCATAGCCCATCTGCTTCTCGATCATGTTCACGGAATGCCACGCGCAGACGTGGGCGATCTCGTGTCCCAACACCGCCGCCAGTTCCGCCTCGGCCGTCAGCTCTTCCAACAACCCGCGCGTCACGAAAATATAGCCGCCGGGCACGGCAAACGCGTTGATCATGTCCGTGTCCAGTATCGTGAATTCGAACGGCAGCCGGGCGCGGTCGCTCACGGCGGCCAGCTTGTTCCCCAAAGCAGCCACGTACTCCCGCATCACCGGGCTCTTGAACTCCCCGTATTCCTCGATCAGTCGGCTCTGGGACTCCTGCCCGATGCGCCGTTCCGCCTCTTCGGAAATGAGTTTGGCTTCCCGCCGATGCGTCACGGGGTTCCGGAAACACCCCGAAAACAGGAAAATCCCGGCCGCCGCGGCGCACACGAAACACCGCCGATCCCCACGGCGAAAACCGTGGAGAAAGCCATTCCAAAATGTTAACCTCTGGGCACCCATGTCATCTTCCTCGGATCCTCAAAAAATCCCGACCCGGCTCCTGGTGCTTCTGGCCGCCGCCGGCACGGCGTTGCGTATCGCCTACGTGGTCTTCACGTGGGGAGACATCGCCCATCCGGACCTTTCCAGTTTCACGCATCCGGCCGGTCTCATGACCCACCTGTTCGACACCTCCCCGCGGGAACCGGTGTTCGTGTGGTGGCTCTGGCCCCTGTTGAAATCCGGCCTGTCGTCCACGCCGGCGCTCCGGCTGGTCACGCTGTTCTGGTTCCTTCCGACGTTCTTCCTGTTCCACGCGGTGGCGCGACGCTATCTTGGAAAAACGGCCGTCCTGGTGGTCCTGGCCGCCTACGCGTTCCTTCCCGCCCAGATCCATTCCGACTCCCTGGGGCTGCGCCAGACGCTGGAAGGGACGGGACTCCTTTTGCTCTTTCTGACCATCGCCCGCACGGACACGTTTTCCCGAAAAGCTCTTTTCATAACGGCCGGGGCGGCCACCCTTCTCATCCTGACGCGCATCAACTATCTCGCGTCCGTGGGACTCCTGCTGGCCGCGGCGGCCTTTCGACTAAAAACGCCGCGCCCGCTCCTCGCCGTCCTCCCCGCGATTTTCCTTCTCCTCTTTCACTTTCAGAACAACAAAAGCAAATGGGGAGACCCTCTTTTTTCCGTCAACCTGCACAGTTACTGGTTCTCGAATCTGGAGTATATCGGCCAGCCGGGCTTCCCAGCCACGCAGGACGAATGGCAGAAAGCGCCCTACAAACCGGGCCTCACGTTCAGGGAATGGGCCTTTCAGCGCCACCGTTTTTCTGAATTTGTCAAAGAAACCGCGATGGGCCTTCCCCGCTGCCTCTGGGTCTTCTACGAACGGATCTATTTTTCCTACAAACTTCCGCTGGCCGTCAAATGGGGATTCTTGGTTCTCTATGTCGCCGGATTTTTATTGGCTTTGTTTAAAAAGGGATGGCGTTTCTTGCCGTTCGGGCTGGTCTGTCTGATTTTGCCTTACAGCTTCATCAGTCACGTCTTTTGGGCGGGAAGGTTCTTCGTCCCTTTCTCTCCGCTCGTGTTGCTGCTGGCGGTCCACACCGGCGAGGAAATCGTTTTTCTCACAAAAAACAAACGGAGTCCGATTGAATTGTTCCGTCGGCCTCTCTCAAAACCGGCGGCCGACGACGGCCTCACCCGTTCGAAGACCGGCTGAAAAACCGCCGGATCTCGGCACACACCCGGCGCACCGCCGCCGGGGAAAGACCGGCATAGAGCGGCAGGGACAAAACTTCCTCCGCGGACTTCTCCGCCACCGGGAAATCCCCCCTCCGGCCCTTCAGATACGCGAACGCCTTCTGCAGATGCAGCGGCGTTTTATAACAGATCCCCGTGCCGATCCCCTGGCCCGTCAAATATTTCTGAAGGTCGTCTCGGCGCGGCGTGCGCACGGTGAAAAGATGGTAGACCGGCGCCGCCTCCGGCAAAGACGGCAGAGGGTGCACCGGCGTCCCGGCCAGCCCCTCCTCATAACAACGGACCAGTTTTTTGCGTTCGGCGTTCCATCGGCCGAGAAACTTCAGCTTCACCAATAGGAACGCGGCTTGCATGTTGTCCAAACGCTCCACATAGCCCAGTTCCGAATGCTCGTACGGCACATCGCGGCGGCCACAGTTGCGAAGCACCCGGAGCCGGCCCGCCAGTTCCGCGTTGTCCGTGACGACCAGGCCGCCGTCCCCCAGACCGCCCAGATTTTTCGACGGATAGAAGCTGAAACAGGCCGCATCCCCCCAGCCCCCCACGGAACGGTCCAAATACTTGGCCCCGTGCGCCTGACAGGCGTCTTCCACGATGAGGAGCCCATGCTTTTGGGCAAACCGCCGAATGGCGTCCATGCGCGCGGGATGCCCGAAGAGATGCACCGGCAAAACGGCCTTGGTCTTGTCCGTCCGGAGAGCTTCCAATTTCGCCGGATCCAGATTCAGCGTGTCTTCCTCCACGTCGGCGAAAACCGGCCGCGCCCCCACGTAGGCGATGCAGGAGGCCGTGGAAAAAAAGGAGAAGGGCGTGGTGAGGACCTCGTCCCCCGGGCCGATGCCCAGCGCCCGAAGAGTCAACGTCAAAGCCGCGGTCCCGGAGGAGACCCCGATCCCTTCTTTCACCCCGCAAAGCCGCGCGAACGCCTTTTCGAGCGATTGGACTTCCGCCCCCAGGACGAACGCGTTCCTTTCATAGACGGACTTAAAGGCCGCCACCATCTGTTTTTCCAGCGGATCGTGCGTCGGGTGGAGATCGATCAAGGGGATATTTTTTGTCATTCGGGAAGGGGGCCTTTCTGTCGAAGATGGAGTCGATCCAAGCTCAGATAGTGTCGGCGATCCAGCAACGCCGCGAGCGCGAAGAGCAAAAGGAACGCATCCAGCGTGATCGCCCCCCATCCGCTCAAATGAGGCCCCCCCTGGCCGAAACAGCCGCATTCGTTCAAGGAAATGCCTCGCACCACCGCGGAAAGGAGGGCCGTCAGGAACATGCAATAAAAACCCGCCGCCAGGGTACCGCTCAAACGGATAAAGAATCCCACAACGAGATAGGCGCCGACGAAAAGTTCCCCCCACGGCATGAGACGGGCGAACGGCGGGATGAGGGAAAACGGCAGGATACGATACGCTTCCATGGTCAACGCCAGTTCTTCCGGAGGCGACATAAGTTTCATAAACCCGGAAAACGCCAGGGGGCCGCCGGCCGCCACACGAGCCGCCGCCGCCATCCAGGGGAACCCCCGGTTCTCGGTCAACGCCCGAAGATTCATTTCGGCCCCTCGATTTCAACGAACTGGTCGCCGTAGGCCCGAAGCTGGGATTCCCCCACCAAACGCCGGGCGCCGATGAAAAAAGTCGGGGTGGCGTTGACGCCGCGGGACTTCCCGTCCTCCAAATCGTTCTGCACGAGCGGCATCCAACGGCCGCCCGCGAGGTCCTGCCGGAACCTTTCCATATCCAGCCCCGTCCGGCGGGCGTATTCGATGAAAAATCCCCGGGCGTCGTCGGCCTTGGCCCATTCCTTTTGGTTCTCGAACAAAAGATCGTGATATTCCCAGAACCGCCCCTGAACACCGGCGCAATCGGCGGCCAAGGCCGCCATGGACGACCACCGGTGCGTTTTGAGCGGAAAATGGCGGAACTGCAGCCGCACACGGCCCTTCTGCCGTTCCAGCAACTCATGCACGGCGATCCGCGCCTTGGCGCAGTTGGCGCATTCGAAATCGGAGAATTCCACCAACAACACCGGGGCCGAGGCGGGCCCTTGCTGCCGGAACGACGGAACCTGGAACGGCGCCGTCCAGGAACTCTGCCGGGCCGACAGAACGGCGACAACCAGCGCCGCGCCGAGGATAAAACCCGGCAGAAGCCGCTTCGCGATTGAAACGACCGATCCTTTATTCAGCGACAAGGAGAAGGGAGGGTGGGTTTATTCGACGAGGTAAACGAAATCCCCGCGACGGCATTTATCGTCCACTTTGATGCCGACCCCTTTACCGACCGCCGCCTCCTTGACCGAGTCGTGCTCGATCTGCAAGGAGACGACTTCCTGGGTCAAGTCCGTCGTGTGTCCGCGCACGTGGATTTGGTCCCCCACCTGCAGGGGTTTTCGGAGAGTAAAGGTGATCACTCCGATGTGGGAAAAATAGTCATCAACGACGCCCGCCAACGTCTCGCCCGGCAACGGATGACGCCACGGAAGGCTGAGGTCCGGCAATCCCCCCCTCGAGGAAACGGGTTTTGCAGAAGCCTTTTTCGTTTTTTTTGTTTTGGGAGGTGCTTTCTTAGCGGAAGATTTCTTGGCTGACTTCCCTCGAGGAATGGATTTTTTCTTCTTCGCGACGGTTTTCTTTTTACTGGCCTTGCGTTTTGGCATGGACATCCTCCTTTCCCGGTTGTTTCTGCGCCATTTCGAGTTTAAAAGTGGCGGGGTCGACGGGATTTGAACCCGCGGTCTTCGCCTTGACAGGGCGACGTGTTAACCAAGCTACACCACGACCCCTACGGAACAGCCGCGCCTCTGCGCGCCGTAGGTCCCCGAATCGCTGCGTGGGGACAAAAAAATTAATCGGCTCCGACCTGCCGTCGGCCCCCATTCCTCAGAACTCAGCCCTGCTGTAAATCTGGGCGGTAGAGGATTCGAACCTCTGACCCCTGCCTTGTAAGGGCAATGCTCTACCGCTGAGCTAACCGCCCGAATATCGCTGAACGATACAACTGCATTTTCGAATTCAGGCTTATCCCTCTCGGGCCGTTTACGTCGATTGAAAAATCGCCCCTTCCGGCCGTCTTCCGAAGGATTGCGCAAACCGCCATCACAGGAAGAAAAACGTATCCGAAATTTCCGGTCCCCGTGCCTTGCCCCCTCTCCCCTTTTGGCATCGTCTTTTGCCAATGCGCCCCAACTCGCGGAATTAAAAATCTCCGAGCGCGAGTCCGGCCGAGACCGACTCAAAGAACCTGTCAAAGACCGAAAAAACCACACATCCGGAAAAAACGGGCCGTTTCCATCAGCAGTCAGGCGACGCCCTCCCTGTGAATTGCGAGAAGTCGTCCTGCGCTCGATGATTGTAGCAGATTTCATTGAACGGTCAAATTCCCTTGCGCTGAAGTCGTTAAACCCCTCTTCGCTCAATCCGCCAGAGGGATGAGATTCTTTTTCAGAAAAACGGCCATCTTCGACAAACGCGGCCTCACGACATTTTCTTCAACGCCCAAAGGATTCTTTCTTTCACCGGCCGGCAATGGGGCGACAAATGCGACAACTCCTCTCGACTCCTCCGATGGGCCAGATACCATTCATAGCTTTCACGCAACATTTCATCGTTGGAGTAGACAGGTTTCCATCCCAATTGCAGCAAAGGCCGGCTGTCAACGAAAAACGGCGTATGATACGTCAGGTAATGCCAGGGGGCCAATGGGCTCAGCCGCAGAAAGTCCAACAGTCGAAGGGCGGCGATGGTCGGGTGGACAGGGAGGGCTTTCACCCGAGAAGACGTCCCGGCATACCGAACGAGGCGTTCCAACGCTTCCCGCAAGGTGCCAAATCGATCGGCCCCCACGTTAAAAATCCCCGTTTGTTCTTTCTTCAGCAATAGCATGTAGGCATTCAGCAAATCGTCGACATGTATGAACTGAAAAAGTACATTCCCATCTCCGATGGTATAAATGTTCCGTCCCGATGAAATCCATTCAAACAGGATCTGAAAGACGCCCATTCTTCC
>JAKLDV010000073.1 GCA_022703335.1 Elusimicrobiota bacterium | reverse complement strand
CCGGCGGGGGCTTCTCCTGATGGTGGGTCATCGCCGCCGCTTGTTGGGCCATTTGCGTGAGCGAAGCCCCAAGCGGTACGTCGACATTTTGCGTGAGCTAAACCTGAGAAAATAATCCGGTCTCGGCGTTTTTTGGGACGGAGCGATCGTTTTCGCAAAATAGGGATGCAATGGTCGTGCCCCGCATGCGGGGTGGAACGATTGAATCCCTGCCTAACGAAACCCTCGACTTCCCGCCCGAAAGAACGCCTCCCGTTGTTTTCTCCGAACATCAATGAAAACGAAAGTGGAGGAAGTTACTAATGAATAATCAAGTGGAACGTTGTGAAATAGAAATAGGCGGAAAGAAAGTTATTTTCGAATTGGGCGCCATGGGTCGACAGGCCAACGGCGCCGCCTCGGTGCGCATCGGGGACACGGTGGTTTTCGTGGCCGCGGTGTGCGGCAAGAAACCCCGCGCCGGTTTCGACTTTTTTCCGTTGACGGTGGATTACCGCGAACGGACCTACGCCGCCGGCCGCATCCCGGGAGGCTTCTTAAGAGAGAAGGACGCGCCCGCGAGAAGGAAATCCTTACCAGCCGGCTGACCGACCGCACCATCCGTCCGCTCTTCCCGGAACACATGAGGCTGGACGTGCAGATCACCAGCCTGGCCTTGTCGTCCGACGGGGTGAACGATACAGACATCCCGGCCATGCTCGGCGCCAGCGCGGCGTTGAGCGTGTCCGACATCCCCTGGGGCGGCCCCATCGGCGCCGTCCGCGTGGGACGCGTTGAAGACCGTTTCGTGCTCAACCCCACCCTCGAAGAGCGTGCCGCCAGCACGCTGGAACTGGTGGTGGGCGGCAAAAAGGGCGCCATCATGATGGTGGAGTCCGGCAGCCATGAGCTCAGCGAAGAACTCCTCCTGGAGGCCCTGGAGCTGGCCCAGAAGGAGATCGACCGGCTGTGCGATTTCCAGATGGAGTTCGTCAAAAAGATCGGCAAGCCGAAGTTCGAAGCGCCCCTCCCGGCGGAGAACGCCGACCTGGTGAAACGCGTGGAAGACGCGGCCCGGCCCAAATACAAGGAGGCCGTGCGCATCGCCGAAAAGACCGCCCGCGAAAAGTTCATCGACGGTATCAAGGAAAAAGTCCAGGCCGACCTGGCCGAGGCGTTCCCGGAACAGTCCGGCGTCATCGGCGGCGTTCTGGACCGCATCGAATACGAGGAGGCCCGGCGACTGATCTTGGACGACAAGCGCCGCACCGACGGCCGCGGGTTCGAGGACGTCCGGCCCATCACCTGCGAGACCGGGGTCCTGCCGCGCACGCACGGCTCCGCGCTCTTCACGCGCGGCCAGACGCAGGCCCTCGCCACCGTCACGCTGGGCTCTCCCAGCGACCAGCAGATCATGGACGAGCTTCAGGGCGAGTACAAGGAGCATTTCCTCATGCACTATAACTTCCCCGGGTTCAGCACCGGGGAACCCAAACCGGAACGCGGACCGGGCCGGCGCGAGATCGGCCACGGCGCTCTGGCGCGGCGGGCCCTCCTGCCGCTCCTGCCGCCGCAGGAAGAGTTCGCCTACACCATCCGGATCGTGTCCGACATCATGGAATCCAACGGGTCCTCCTCCATGGCCAGCGTCTGCGGCGGTTCTTTGGCGCTGTTCGACGCCGGCGTGCCCCTGCAACGGCCGGTGGCGGGCATCGCCATGGGCCTGGTGAAGGAAGGGGACCGCACCGCGGTCCTCACCGACATCATGGGCATGGAAGACCACCTGGGCGACATGGACTTCAAAGTGGCCGGCACCGACGCCGGCGTCACCGCCCTGCAGATGGACATCAAGATCGAAGGCATCTCCATCGCCATCATGAAACAGGCGTTGGAACAGGCCAAGCGGGGACGCATGCACATCCTCGGCATCATGAGCCAGGCGCTCTCCGCGCCCCGGCCGGACCTGTCCCCGTACGCTCCGCGCATGGTCGTGGTGCAGATCCCCGTGGACAAGATCGGCGCCCTCATCGGACCCGGCGGGAAGAACATCCGCCGCATCATCGAGGAGTCCGGCGCTTCCGTGGACGTCGAAGACGACGGCAAGGTCTACATCACCAGCGTCGACCAGACCTCCATGGCGACCGCCAAAGGCATGGTGGAAGAACTCACCGCCGAGGTGGAAGTGGGCAAGATATACAAAGGCAAGGTCGTCCGCATCATGCCGCGCCTGGGCGCTTTTGTCGAGGTGATGGCGGGCAAGGACGGGCTGGTGCATATTTCCCAACTCGACGTGCAGCACGTGGAGCGCGTGGAAGACGTGGTCAAAGTGGGCGACGAGATCGAAGTGAAATGCATCGAGATCGACAACCAGGGCCGCGTGAACCTCTCTCGCAAAGCGGTGCTCAAGCCGGGGTCCGAACTGGAAGGCGGCCGGCCGCAGCGTTTCGGCGGCGACCGCGACCGGGGCGACCGCGGTGACCGCGGAGGCGGCCGAGGGGGATTCCGCGGCGGACGTGACCGCGATCGGGGCCCGCGCCGCGACCGTTACTGATTCATTCCGTACGGACGTTGTTTGAGGAGGCCGGATGACGGACGTTAAACCCAACGGCAAGAAAAAAGCGTTGGAAGCGCAGGAACTTCAGTACTATTACGACCTCATGATCGCCGAGGACTTGCTGGAGCTGGAAGTCCGTGAAAAGGACTTCTATCTCCGGCTGTCCCGGGGGCGGCCCGCTTCTCCGGCGGCCGCCCCGGCCGTCGTTCCGTCCGCTCCCGCCGCGGCGGCAGCGGCGTCGGCCGCCGACAACGTCCCTCCCGAACAGAACCAATTCCATTCCATCGCCTCGCCCCTGGCGGGGGTTTTCTACCGTTCCCCGTCGCCTCAGTCCGGCCCCTTCGTGAAGGAGGGGGACAAGGTGGCGTTGAACCAGGTGCTCTGCATCGTGGAGGCCATGAAGGTGATGAACGAGATCCGCGCCGATCGGCCTTCCGTTATCCGAAAAATCCTCGTGGAGAACGGGAAACCGGTCGCCGCCGGACAGAACTTGTTCCTGGTGGACCCGCTGCCCTGAGCCGTCGGGGGAAGGACGTTTTGGCATGACGAACGAAATTGGCCGGGTGGCCGGCGACGTGTGGCGTTACCTGGAACGGAACGGGGAGACCTCCGCGCTGCGGCTGCGTTCCGCGCTGAAAGTGTCGCAGAGCCAGCTCTTCCTGGCCCTCGGCTGGCTGTCGCGAGAAGAAAAGATCCTCCTCGTGACCGACGAAAAAGGTTACCGGGTTTCGCTGAAGAGATAGATCCCCTGCGATGACGTTCCTTCAGTCGGCCGTTCTGGGGATGGTTCAGGGGATCACGGAATTCCTGCCCGTTTCATCGGACGGGCACCTGGCGCTCTTTCAATTGTTCTTGTCCGTCGAGCCTTCCCTGGCGTTCGACGTGGCGGTCCATGTGGGCACGCTGGCGGCCATGGTCCTCTTTTTCGGCAAGGACTTCGTCCTGCTGGCAAAGGGTCTCTTTGCCGCGGATCCGTCCATCCGGGACTTGGAACGTCGCCGGCTGGGCTACATCGTTCTGGCGAGCGTCCCCACGGCCGCCATCGGCTTTTCTTTGAAATCCGTGGTGGAATCCTCCATCGTTTCCCTCGGCGCCGCGGGCGTCGGCTTCCTGTTGACCGCCGGCCTGCTTTTCGGCGGCGAACGTCTGGCCCGGCGGGAGGGGACGCCCCTGGCGTTCACGCCGTGGTGGCATGCGTTGGTCTTGGGAATTGCCCAGGGACTGGCGGTGTGGCCGGGCCTTTCCCGGAGCGGGGCCACCATCGCGGTGGCGTTGGCGCTGGGCTGGAAATGGGAGGAGGCCGGCCGGTTCAGCTTCATGATGGCGGTTCCGGCGGTGGCGGGGGCCACGCTGCTTTCCGCGAGGGACATCCTGGTCCTTCCGAAGGGGCCGGTGTTGACGGGCGTGCTGGTGGCCTTCGTGGCCGGGCTGGCGGCGCTGGCGCTGCTGATGCGGTTTTTGGCGGCACGTAAACTTTGGCCGTTCGCGGTCTATTGCGCGGCCCTGGGCATCATCTCCTTGATTCTGTAACCCAAGAAAGGAAAAGGACAAGAGGGACTATGGAAGCCTATTTCAGATCGTCATCGAAAGCACAACTCAAGGTTCGCCGGCGGCAGGAAGCCATCGGCGTGGCTCTCATCGTTTTGGGCGTCCTGTTTTTCTATTCCGTTCTCTTTCCGGCGGGCGTGTGGGGCCGGCACATCAAGGGGGGGCTCGGATACCTTTTCGGGTGGGCCAAGTCCCTGTTCCCGTTGTGGATGGCGTACGTGGGTTACCGCATCGCCATTTCCAAGCCGTGGCCCAATTACGCGTTCCGGCTCACGTTGTGGGGGTCTGTCTTCTTTTTCTTCTGCACGTTGTCGAGCCTCTTCGGGCAGGCGGCGTACAAGCTCAATTACGGCGGTGCGGTGGGGCTGTTCGGGTCGAACTTCCTGATCCGCCTCCTCGGCGTGCCCGGCGCGTGGATACTCACGTTGATCGCCCTCGGGTTGACGGCCTGCGGACTGCTGCGCCTGTCCCCCATGGAAGTGTTTGAAAAGGTTTCGGAGCGCCTCCGGAAAGACATCCAGGAATGGCGGCAGACGCGCCAGCAGAAAGTGGTGCGCAAGCCGCCCGTGGTGAAACCCCGGCCGCTGGTGATTTCGACGGACAGCAAGTCCTCGGCCGCGGTCGCGCCCGCGCCGGAAAAGACGGAGAGTCCCGCGCCTCGTCCGGTGCCCGCCTCGGTTCCCAACATCGTCCCGCCGACCGCGGAAGAGCCGGCCGACGTGAAAAAACCGGTCAAGGTCAAAGCCGTGAAGGAAGAAAAATCCGAACCGGCGCCGGCGCCTGTCCCGGCCGCCCCGCCCAAACCGGCGTACCCGGGGTACCAGCTCCCGCCCGCGGAATTGCTGATGGATTCCAAGGCCCAGTCGGTGCAGCAGTCGGAGAGCGACCTCGTGGCCAAGGCCCAGTTGTTGGAACAGACGCTGGCCAATTTCGGCGTCACCGCCCGGGCCACGGACATCCATCCCGGCCCGGTGATCACCCGGTTCGACCTGGAACCCGCGCCGGGCGTCAAAATCAGTTCCATCGTCAATTTGGCCGACGACATCGCCCTCGCCATGAAGGCCACGCGCGTGCGCGTGCTCGCCCCCATCCCGGGCAAGGGCGCGGTCGGCATCGAGATCCCCAACCCCAAATCCGTCACCGTCACCCTGAAAGAGATCGTCGAGAGCGCACCCTATCAATCCAGCAAGTCGCTCCTGACGTTCGTCCTGGGGAAGACCACCTCCGGGGAACCCACCGTCGCGGACCTGGCGCCCATGCCGCATTTGCTGGTGGCCGGCGCCACGGGGTCGGGTAAATCCGTGTTCATCCATTCGCTCATCATGTCCATCCTTTTCCGCGCCGCGCCCGATAAGGTGAAGTTCCTGCTCATCGACCCCAAACGCCTGGAGCTGCCCACCTACGACGGCATCCCGCACCTCTACGATCCGCGCACCAAGCCCGAGGACGCGCAGGTGATCACCCAGCCGAAAGAGGCCGCCAAGGCCCTGGCCCGCCTGGTGAAGGTGATGGAACACCGCTACGAAGTTTTCGCCAAAGCCAACGTGCGCAACATCGAGGGTTTCAACGAGAAACGTCTGGCCGCCGGCCAGCCGCCGGAGTTCTATATCGTGGTGATCATCGACGAGCTGGCGGACCTGATGCTGGTGGCTACCCGCGAGGTCGAAGACGCCATCCAGCGCCTGGCGCAGATGGCGCGCGCCGTGGGCATCCACCTGGTTCTGGCCACGCAGCGGCCGTCGGTGGACGTGATCACCGGCGTCATCAAGGCCAACCTGCCCGCCCGCGTGTCGTTCCGCGTGGCGTCGCAGACCGATTCCCGCGTCATTTTGGACACCATCGGCGCCGAGTCCCTCGTCGGTTCCGGCGACATGCTCTATCTGCCGGCCGGCGCGCCGGCGCCCATCCGCCTCCAGGGGGCCTTCGTCAGCGAGAAGGAAGTGGAGTCGGTGGTGAACTTCACCCGCAAACAGGGCCGGCCCCAGTACGAGGACATCTTCGCCGCCCTGGCCATGGCCGAGGCCGAGCAGGAGGACGCCTCCACCCGCACCGAACTGTGCGAGGCGCTCCGGTTGGTGTTGGAACGCCGTCGGGTGTCGCAGGACCTTTTGAAATCCCAATTCGGTTCTTCCGCGCGCGCCACCAACATCCTCTCGCTCCTTGAAGTGCACGGGTTCATCCATAAACCGGAAGGGACCAACCGTTGGGAGATCTACTTCGACAAGATCGAGGACTATCTTCGGGCGGCGGAGAGCTCGAACGGGGAGTAGCCTCCTCATGACGGCGTCGAAATTGTTCCTGCCCTCCGTCCTGCTGGCGTCCGCCGTCGGACTGCAGGCGGCCGCCCCGAAAACCGACGATGTCCTGGCCCGCATGAAGAAGGCCGAGTCCGACATCCTCACCCTTTCGTTCCGGTTCACCCAGACCGCCGACATCACGCTCACGGGGGAAAAACAGAAGATTTCCGGCAGCGCCGCGTTCCGGAAGCCCGATAAGTTCCGCATCGAGCATCTTTCTCCGCAGGCGCAGACCGTTGTTTCCGACGGGAAAACGTTGTGGTTTTATAACCCCGCGCGGAACCAGGTTCTGGTGGACAGCTGGGCCAACTGGACCCGGTCCGCCGGGTTCCCCAAGGGTCTCCTGCCGTATCAGACCGCCACGGACGACCTTCGGGAGAGATACGACATCGTTTGCGAGTCGGAGGTGCGCGAGAAAAAACGGACCGGGGCGGTGTTGAGGTTGACGCCCAAGGAATCCGGCCCGTGGACGTACACGTTCCGCCTTTGGGTGGACCTCGACACCGGCGTTCCGTATCGCACCGAGCTGCAGACCCAGGGGGTGAACTCCGTGACGGACGTGACGGACGTCCGGGTCAATCCCCCGTTAAAAGAATCCGTTTTTGTTTTTGATGTCCCGAAAGACGCGGAAATCCTGGGCGGCGTGCCCGGTCAATAGGCGAAAAAATTATGGATATCCCATCCACATCCGATTCCAATCGAAAAGAGACGGGCCTCGGCGAGGCGCTGCGGATGCGCCGACTGCAGAGGAATTTGACCATCGAATTCATCAGCCAGGAGACCCGCATCCAGCCTCGCCTCATCAAGGCCATGGAGGAGGAGGACTGGAAGGTCTTTCCGGCGCGGGTCTATCTGGAGGGGTTCCTGCGAAAATACGCCGCCTTGCTCGGCCTGGATTCGGCGGACATGATGCGCCGACTCGCTCAATCCCTCGGCCAGCCGGAGAAACCTCTGGCCATTCAGCCGGAGGTGGTGCGGAAAGAGGATCCGGTCAAAGAGACCGAAGACTCCTCCCGTCGATCGGGGGGGATATTGATTTTGTTCGGGATTTTGCTGGTGGCGGGCGTTTATTTCCACAATTCGGGCATGACGAAATCCGTGTTTTCCAGGGCCCGCGTCTCGCCCTCGCCGCCGCCGGAACCGGTCGCGGCGCCCGTGGCCGCGCCGTTGAGCGGACATAAGTTCGTGGTGCGGGCCAAGCAGTCCGTCTGGACGCGCGTGATCGTGGACGGCCGGGTGAAGTTCGAGGGCATCCTGCCCCCCGGCACCGAAAAACTTTGGACCGGAGAGAGCGAATTCCGTCTGGTGACGGGCTATCCGGCGGCGGTGGACGTTTTTGCCGATGAGGAGCCGCTCTCCGTCATCGAGGGCGGCAACGCCAAGCTCTTCCGCTGGCCGCGGGACCGGTCCGTCCCGGTTTCGGTCAATAAATCGACGGGCACCCTCGCGCCGTGAACGTCTCCGCCCGGGATCCGTTGGCGTTCGTGGTCCTCGGCTGCGCGAAAAATCAGGTGGAGGCCGAGACCCTCGCTTCCCGGCTGGCGCAAGACGGCTGGAAGACCACCTCCGATCTTTCCAAGGCCTCCACGGTGGTCGTCCATACCTGCGGATTTTTGGAGAGCGCCCGGGACGAGGCCCTGGGGGCCGTCGCCCGCATCCGGAAAACCGCTCCCCGGGCGTTCCTCGTGTTGTCCGGCTGTTTCGCCCAATACCTCAACGGCAAGAGACCCCAGGGAGTGGACGCCTTGTTGGGCACCGGGCAGTTGGACCGTCTCCCCGCACTCCTTTCCGCCGGCGTTCAGAAACGCACGGTGTGTTCGTCTCCCGGTGGCCTGCACGACGCCTCGCGGCCCCGGCCCCTGCGTCAGGGACAGTTGTCCGCCTATGTGCGGGTTTCCGAAGGATGTGACCGGCGCTGTTCTTTTTGCATCATTCCGCAACTGCGGGGCGCCCAGAAAAGCCGCGATCCTCGCGACATCGAACGGGAAGTCCGCGGCCTGCTGGCCCGGGGCGTTCGGGAGATTTCACTCGTTTCGCAAGAGACCACGGCCTATGGGCGCGATGTGAGTCCCTCGTCCGATCTTCCGGCCCTGCTCGGGCGGTTGTTGCGTCTCCCGGACCTCCGGTGGCTGCGGTTGCTCTACACGCACCCGGCGGGCATCACCGGGCCGCTGGTCCGTCTTCTGGCGGAAGAGGAAAAGCTTTGCGGATACCTGGACATGCCGCTGCAGCATGTTTCCGAGAGGATGCTGCGCCTCATGCGGAGGGATTACGACCAGAAGAGCACGATGCGGCTGCTGGAACGTTTGCGGAAGGAGGTTCCTCACTTGACCTTGCGCACCACGTTCATCGTCGGCTTTCCCGGAGAGACGGAGAGGGATTTCCGGCAGATGCGGGATGTCGTGGCGGCGGGAACGTTCGATCACGCGGGATTCTTCGCCTACTCGCCCGAGCCGCGTTCCCCCTCGGCGCGTTTTCCGGGCCGTCTGCCGGAGGAGGAGATGAGGGAACGGATGGACCGTATTTTGGAGGCACAAACCCAGGTGATGCGCCGAAAAAACGAATCCCGAATCGGCCAAGGCGTGGAAGCGCTGGTTGAGACGGGCCCGGACGGCCGTTGGCAGGCCCGCGGCCTCCATCAGGCCCCGGAAGTGGACGGCGGAATACGTTTGGCCCGGTGGCCGATGCGGTCCGGGTTCTACAACGTCCGCCTCACCGGAACCGCGGGGATCGATTTGACCGGCCGTCTCGCCGGGGACCTTCGTCCCCGGTGTCAGCCCGTGCGTTCCCGTTCCTGCGTCGAAGAGCGGTCGGCGGTGCCCGCATGAATCTCCCAAACCAATTGACGCTGGCCCGGCTCATCTCCCTCATCCCGTTCATGATCTGCGCCCAGGCGGAGAACGTCTGGGCCCAGACCACCGCTCTGCTCATCTTCATCGGCGCCGGGGTCACCGACCTGGTGGACGGCTATATCGCCCGCAAACATAATCTGGTCACCCGGCTGGGCGTCTTTATGGATCCTTTGGCGGACAAACTCATCATCACCGCCGCTTTCATCACCTTCGCCAACATTCCCATCCTGCACATCTCGGCCTGGATGGTCATCCTCATCGTCAGCCGGGAATTCGTCATCACGGGCCTGCGTTCGCTGGCGGCCGCCCATGGCCAGACCATGGCCGCCGACGACGGGGGGAAGTTCAAGACGACGGTGCAGACCACCACGGTCATCACCACGCTGGTGGTCCTCATCATCCGCACGGGCCTCAAGGATTTTTCGGGCATCGGCGGACTCGAACATCCCTTGATGTCGGGCTGGCGGGCGAGCGCCATGCATGTCGTGGAATGGATCCCTTACTGGCTGGTGTTCATCGCCACCCTCTTTTCCCTCAGCACCGGCATCAGCTACCTGCGAAAAAACAAGTCCCTCCTGCAAGAAAGCGTTTGATGATTCTCGGCCGCTGGATGGTTCTGGCCGTGGCCAGCGTCGGGTTCTCCAGTTTCCTGCCCTACCGCCTCGTCCCCTTCGCCAAATGGAAAGGCGGAGGGTTCATCGGCAGTCTCGCCGGCTGGGCGTTGTTGATGGCTCTTCCAAATGTCGGGGGGGTGTATTGGGCGGCGACGGTGTTGATCCTGGCGAGTTGCGTGCCCGTGTGTCATTACGCCGAAAAATTCCTCGGCAACCACGACGACCCCCGCATCATATACGACGAGGTGGCCGGCATGTGGGTTTCGGCGCTGTTCCTGCCGAAGGATGTCTGGACCTTGGCGCTGGCGTTCGTTTTCTTCCGGCTCTTCGACGTTCTCAAGGGGCCGTGGGGCCGGTGGGCTTCCCGCGCGCCGGGCGGCTGGGGAGTGGCCGGCGACGACCTCGTGGCCGGGCTTCTTGCCAACGTCTTCGTCCGCCTTTCCCTTTCCCTCTTCCCGCAATTCCTGGTCCCCCGATAATCCGCGATCCTCGTGCGCCGGAGGAACGTTTTTGCCGGCGCGGTGACTTTTTTCCCCGCTTCGTTCCCTCGAAAAACAACACACGTGTCTTGTTCGAGCGAAATCGAGAACGAAACGGTTGCCGGCCGTCAGGAGGTCGTCGGTCGGGCGGGCGGCGGGTTGTTTTGAGGGGAGGCCGGTATTTTCTCGAGCAGGAGGGCGCCGAAGGCCTCGTCGGGGTTGAAGAGCGGGGCACCGAACTGGGCCACCGGCCGGTAACGTTTTCGGATGTGGTGGAACCCGCGCTGGAGATAGTCCCGGCCGAAGATGGGAGCGCCGTACTCGCTCGCCCAGCGGGACGTGATGAGGACGTATTTGATGTCCTTGTCCCGGAAGTCGCGGATGAACCGGTCTTCCCGTTCGGGCGTGTTCACCAGGTCCGGCAATGAAGCGTTGAAGTAGAAAACAGGGACGGAGTCGAGAAAGTAGTTGAAGAAAGACCCTTCCGGCACGACCGCCAGGCGGAACTCCCCTTCGTCTCGCCCTTGAAAATAATCCAGCGCCGCCCGGACCGTCGCGTATTCGTCTTTCGGCAGCAGGAACGTGCCTCTCGGCGTCTCGAGCCGGTGGGGCTTGGAACGGTACCCGTGCAGGGAGAGCCGCCAGTGGAAGAGGGCGGCCAAGATCAGGAAGGCCGTCATTCCGAATCGGTGGCATGGAGAGGGCGAGCCCCGTCGGCGGAGATGTTCGGGAAGGAAACGGAAGAGGAACGCGGCGAAGAGGACCAGCGCCGGCGCCAGTAGGTAGAAACCGTAGTGGGTGGCGTCCAGGCGCAAAGATTTTCGAAGCAGGAGGACGCCCGCCGCCGCCGAGAAACTGAAGAGAAGCCGGGCGGCCGGGGCGTCGTCCCCCGGTCGACAGCCATGCATTTCCCGCCAGGAAACCAATAATGTTTCCGGGAGGGGGGCTTTTTTGGATTCTCGTCGGGCGACATCCAAAAGAACAGAACGGGGCACCTGACTCGTAAGAAACGGATTGTAGTACCGGCTCACGTAGAGAAACCCGCCTTT
>JAKLDV010000072.1 GCA_022703335.1 Elusimicrobiota bacterium | reverse complement strand
TGGAAACAGCCTTACGGTTTTTGTCGAACTCGACAACGCCATAACGTTCAGGATCCGTAACATAATAACCGAAGACACATGCACCCTTTTTAAGCTGTGCAGTCTGAAGCAGTACATCGCCGAAACCATGTCCGTAAAAGATATTGTCGCCCAGAATGAGGCAGACGCGGTCCGAGCCGACGAAGGTCCGACCGATGAGGAACGCCTGCGCCAACCCGCCGGGCGACGGCTGGGCGGCGTATTGAAAATTGAGGCCGAGCCAGCGGCCGTCCCCCAAAAGGCGTTTGAATCCGTCTTGTTCGTGCGGCGTGGTGATGATGAGCACGTCGCGGATGCCCGCCAACATCAGCACCGACAGCGGATAATAGATCATGGGCTTGTTGTAGATGGGGACCAGCTGCTTGCTGATGCCGCGCGTGAGGGGATAGAGCCGCGTGCCGGAACCGCCGGCCAAGATGATTCCTTTCATGTGAGGATTCTCCTTTTTATCGTCTACGAAATCAAATCTCCGCCCGGTGTCCGTCCCGCAGAAGGTCGCGGAGCGTCTTGAACGGGTTGAACGTCCCCGCGGGGACCTCCACGAAAACGGTGTTCCAATCGGCCATGCCGCCGTTCCAGAGCCCGGGTCGTTCCAACGCCTTCAGTTCCCGTCCGGCCTCGGATTTTTTGGCGATGAACACCGCGGAGGGGTCCACGTGGCGGCGCAAATCGAACGGCCGCCCGGTGCGGTCGCGAAGGGCGCAGACGATGTCCACCGGGTTGAAATGGGTGGCCTCGGCGAAGATGGCCTGCTGGTCGGAAGAGTTCGGGTCCACCTGGTGCTGTTCGACGATCTGGATGGACTGCTCCCCGCTTTTGGCCTGCACCCAGAACGGCGCGCCGCCGGGCTCGCCGGTGTTCTCCACCGCGCCGCAGACGCGCAACGGCCGGTTCAGCTTGGACATCAGGAACCGCCGGTGTTCCATACGGGACCCCTGCCGCACGCTGGGCGGCACGGTGATGGAAAGGCGCCCCAACAGCAGACGGAACGCCTGGTCGATGACGCCGTCGTCCTCGGGCCGAGACTCCAGCCAGGTCATGAGCCGGAATATCTCCTCCTGCAGCTCGATGAGAAGGCCGCCGAGGGCCTTCTTCCAGCGGACCACTTCCCCCTGAAGCCGCGCCGGCGCCGCGTTGTCGATGTTCTTGATGAACACGATATCGCCGTTGAGGTCGTTCAGGTTCTCGATGAGCGCGCCGTGGCCGCCGGGCCGGAGCAGCAGCCGGCCGTCGGCGCGGCGGAACGGCCGGTTCTCCATGTCCACCGCCAACGTATGCGTGGAGCGTTTTTGGACGGAAAAGGACAGGTCGAACTTGACCTTGTGTTTCTTTTCAGCGGTCGGAACGCACTTGCGGGCGAACCACTGGAACTCCTCCAGGTAATCATCGGCCACGGTGAAGTGCGCCCGGCAGACGTCGCCCTCCGTGCGGGTGAGTTCCAGGGATTCCAGGAGATGCTCTTCGAACGGGGTGCGGACCTCTTTTTTGTATTGATGGAGGGGCAACAAACCCTTGGGGCGGGAGGCCAGGTCCAGGCCGTCCTTGTCCAGCAGGAAATGGACGATGTCCGCGTATTGGCCGCGTTTGAGAAGACCGGCGACGTCCAGCTTCCTTTTCTTGAGGCCGGCCTTCAGGTCGTCGAAAAACGGGAACCTTGGCAGGTTCTCCATGCATTCAAGCACTTCCCCGGCCGCCGCGTTCCCCCCGCCGGACGAGCGCCGGAGACTCTCCCGGTTCAGCTCTTCGGGCGGCAAGACGTGAAACGATTTGAACACGCGCGTGCCGGCGCCGGAGGCGGGAACGAACTTAAGGCCTCGTCCCGCTCGTCGGGCGGCGTCGTACACCTGCCCGTAACGCTCCACTTCCCGATCGGAAAGGGACTGGATCCCCTCCCCCAACGTGGCCGGCCGTTCCAATTTGACGGGTTGGGGCGGCTGACGGAAGAATTCCATCTGGCGGACGAGGTCCCGGTCCGGGATGCCGCTGGCGCGGAGAAGGTCGATGTCTTCCGACGTGAAGAGGGGCTCGCTCATGCGCCCCCCGCTGTTTTTTTGACGAAAAGGGTCTGCGTGGGAAACGGGATTTCTATCCCCCGACGATCGAAATACTCTTTAACAGCCAAAAGAATCTCTTGCTGAATGTCCATGTGCTGATTATAGTCGCCGGACAGAACATAATAGACCAGCTCGAAATCAATACTGAAATCGCTGAAAGCACACAGGTGCGCCCGATCAAATCGCACGTCCTTTCGGGGGGAAACGATCGCCTTGAGCATTTCGGGTATCTCTTTCAACTGCGGCGTGGGCGTAGCATAGGCAACACTGATTTTCTGCAACACCCGCCTCTGTTCCATGCGCTTGTAGTTGCGGATGCAGGAAGCCGTAAGGCTGGAATTGGAAAAAACCAATTGCTCGCCGCTGAGACTGCGGACGCGGGTGGTCTTGATGCCGATGTGCTCGATGGTGCCCATGGCGTCGTCAACAACGATGAAGTCGCCGATGACGAATGGCCGGTCGAACAGGATGGCGAAGTAGCTGAAAAGGTCGCCCAGGATGGCCTGGGCAGCCAGCGCCACCGCGACGCCGCCGATCCCCAACCCCGCCAGCACCGTGGAGACCTTATAGCCAAGGTTGTCCAGAAGAAAAACGGCACCCAGCCCCCAGATCAATGTTTTCAGGAAGGGCAGGAGCCCCTTGACGACCTGTTCACGCGAGGACCCCCGTTCTTTCTTCAGCCAGTATTCGTTGAGGAGGGAGGCGACGAGTTCGACGACGAACTGGACGGCGCAGACCGTCAACACCACCGTCGTCAACAGCGCCAGCCCTTTGCGCAGAGACGGGGGCAGAACCAGCCCGGAGAGTGCAAAATAGAACGCGCCGTAGTAGAAGAGCGGGACGGCGGATTTTTCGAACGCCTGAAGGAGAAAATCATCCAGGGTGGTGGCGGTCTTTTCCGCCCACGCCTTGAACCGGTTACTGACGATGGCGCGAACGACGCGCACCAACGCCACCCCGGCAAGAAAGAGGAGGAGCCCCGTCGCATAGGAGAGGACGGTGTTGTGGAATATTTCGTATTTAAGGAAACCGCTTGAAAGCATCAGACCCTCCTCCACCGCCGGCAAAAGGCCGGCAACCGTTGAAATCGCAAGAAATTATAGCAAAGGCCCCCGGCGGCCGACGGGAAAGCGCCGGCCCGCCCGAACGGGACTCAGCCTCTCCGGCGCAGCTGAAAAACGAGGTCAAAATACCAGTGACGCCGGAAAGAAACCACGTCGAACCTCTCCGACAACACCCGGCGCCACTGGGCGGCCTGAAAATGCGTGTGATGGGTATGGCGCCACATCCGGCCGATCAGTTTCACCCACACCCACCAGATGCATTTCCAGGCCAGATTATCGTCGGGCACGGAGACCACAAAAACACCGCCGGGCTTCAAAACGCGGTCCACCTCGGCCAAGGCCGCCGGCAAGTCGTCCATGTGCTCCAAAACCTCCAGCGCCGACACCCGATCGAACGCCCCGGACCGGAACGGCATCTGGAGAAGCCCGCCCCGGACAAACTCGGACCGCCCCACGCACGCCTTGATGTCGAGCCCCACGCCGCGGCCGAGGTGTTCCAACAGCGCGCCGTCGGGCATGGAATCGCAGGGACGGCCGCACCCCACGTCAAGCAAAGTTCCCCCGCCCAACATCCCCTCCACGATCTTATAGCGTCCGCGGTGGTATTTCTCCCTCAGACGATCGAGAGGACTGAATCCGAAACGGAGTTCGAACAGGGATTCCAGGTAACTGACGGCCACGAACGCCGAAAGTTTGGAATAACCGCTTTTACGGTCGCGGAACACATAGGGGAATTCCCTGACGCGGAGCGGGCTCGCCCGATGGACGATCTCCAGCAATATCTTGTAACCGCGTGGGCGGAGCCGATCCCGTATTTTTTCATAGACCCCCCTCCGCAAAACGAAGAAACCGCACATGGGATCGTTGATCCTCTGGGGCAGGACGGACCGGGCCAGCAAAGTGGCCACTTCGGAGCAGAGCCGTCGATACCAGGGCCACTTCTCCGCCCCGCCGCCGGGCACGCGGCGAGACCCCATGGCCAGGTCCGCTTCGGACCGCACGGCGCGGAGCATGCTCGGCAACAGGGTCTCATCATGGGACATGTCGGCGTCCATGACGGCGAGGACATCGCCCCGGGATTGGCGGAAACCCTCGATGATGGCGCTGGAAAGTCCCCGGTCCGTGATGCGCCGGATGGACCGCACCCGAGGATTCACGCGGCCGTGCTCCTCCACCAGCCGCCAGGTTCCGTCGGGGGAGTCGTCGTCCACCACCAGAATTTCGTAATCCTCCCCGCTCAAAACGGATTCCACCCGGCGCAGCATTTCGATGATATTTTCGCTTTCATCGTAAGTGGCCAGAACGATCGAAATCATGGAGGAGGGACGGCGGGTCAGGAGCCGGACCGGACGGCGCGGTCCCGTCGACGGTTGATCTCGGCGATGCGCTGTTCCAGAGACACGAGTTTCGGGTCGTCGGCCGATGAGAACCGGCGGCAGGCGTTGAGATGTTGGATCGCCCGTTCGGCATCGAGGAGATATTCCGCGTAGAGGACCGCCAGATTGTAATGTGTCTCGAAATTCTTCGGGTCGTAGAGAAGGGCCCATTCCCATTCCCGGGCGGCGGTGGCGTACCCCTTCAGTTCAAAAGCCTTATACCCCTCCGTCACGTGTTGTTGCGCCTTGTTCTTCTCGCGCAGTTCCCGCACATGGGTCTTTTCCAGATAGGCCAGGTAGAGGAAAATCCCGGCGATGAAAGCCGCCAGGGTCGCGAAGTAGAGGAGTTTCCCCTTCGACGCCCAGGGCCCGACGGGGGGACGGTCTTCCTCGGGGAAGGCCCCCGGACGCACCTCGGTGAACGCCGCAAAAGCCAACGCGAGCACGATGGGGAAGATGGGCAGAAAAAGACGCGTCTCCTGGAAAATGGGGATAACGAAATGAAAGACGAGGAAGAACGGCAGGAACAACGCCGACCGTCGAAGAAATTTCGGTTTTCCGGAAAATCCCCGAATCGCCGGCACCGCGAGCGCCCCGAACAACAGGAAAAAATAAAGATACGAGTTCACGCTCTTCAGATTGAGGGCGAGGTCGTTGAATTCCGCGTAGGCCCCGTGATGGCCGAAAAGGAAGCGCAGTCCGAAATAGGGACCGAAGGCGGCGGCGCACAGTCCGAAGAATTTCAGGAGGAGCCTCCCCGCCGGCAGCTCGTCCCATCGATAGAGAAGCCACACCAGCGGCAACAAAACGGGCGTCTCGCGGTTCAGCATGGCCAGGGGCAGAAGCCCCGCCAGCGCCGCGTCTTTCCGTCGACGGATAAGTTCGTAACCCAAAAGGAAAAAGATCATGTTCAGGGGGTCCGTTTCCTGCATGTAGTAGTTGATGTAGGTCAGCGGAAGCCAGGCGAAGGCGAGGACGGTCCCCAGCAACGCGACCGGCAGAGGGAAATAGACCGCCAGGAAGCGGTGCAGGAGAACGGCGGAAAAAAAAGTGGCCAGACCCCGCAGGAGCAGATAGGAACCGTGGAAGAAATCGTCCACCCCGAGGGCGTCCGCCAGGCGCTGGACCCCCTCGGCGGCGTAGAACGTGACCACGCGGTATTGCAGCGGCGCCGCGGCGGTGTTCGCCATCACCTGCGCGTGGAGCGTGCGGCGGGCGTCGGTGGCGGCCGAGTCCACCATCCGGTTGTGCAGGACCAGACACAGCCCGGCGAGGCAGGCGTAGAGGAGGAAACACCAGCGCGGGGAAAGACGGAGGAACGGCATGCCGACTTCGGCGGCGCCGGAAGAGGACTTACGCGACATACGGACTTTTCGGAAGCCGAAAAACCTGAAACAAGGCGGGCGTCACCCTTCGACGGGCAGGTTGGGAATGTCGGCGGAATTGGTCCAGAGACTTCGGCATTTCTTGCATTCAAAATATTTCATTTCGTCCCCCTTGTCCGTGCGGGACTTCTTCACCACCACATTCCCCTTCTCATTGCATTTCGGACACAACACGTCAGCCATAGGAGACCTCCCGGAGCCGTTTTTTTCAACCGGAGCGTATTCTAAAACATTCGAGAGGCCGGGGGAAGCCTGTCGGAACGGCCCCCGTTTCGCTACAATAGGTTCATGCCGACTTCGTTCCGTCGATTCCTTTTTCTCTCCGCCCCGGGGTTCCTACTCCTGTCGACGGCCCTGGCCGGGACCTGGCCCGCCCCGCGAGGGATGCTGAACGATTTCGCCGGGATCTTTCCGCCGGAAAAATCCGGCGAGTTGGAAGACCGGCTGACCGAATTGAAGGAAAAAACAGGCGCCGAAGTGGCCGTGGTCACGGTGTCCGAAATTCCCGGCGGCGACGTGGACGGGGCGGCGACGGACCTTTTCGCGGCGTGGGGAGTCGGACAGGAAGGGAAAAACAACGGGGTCTTGATCCTTTGTTCCATCGAACAGCGCCGGGTCCGGATCGAAGTGGGTTACGGGCTGGAAGGCCTCCTCCCGGACGCCCTCTGCGGCCGGATCATGGACCAGCACATGATCCCCTGGTTCCGCCGGGGAGACATCCCCCAGGGACTGATCGACGGCGCGGCGGCGGTCGCGGAGGTCATCGCCAAGGACGCGGGAGCGACGCTCCGCCACGCCCCGGCCGCCGCACCGGCGGAAGAAGAAATCCCCCGCTGGGTTTGGTTCGTCATCCTCCTCGCCTTGCTCATCGCTTCGGGATTCCTCAGAAGGAGATACGGGGCGGGACCTTACGGCGGCGGGTTTTACGGCGGAGGGTTCTCCGGCGGAGGGGGCGGCGGCGGGTTCGGCGGTGGGTTCTCCGGCGGCGGCGGAGCCGGACGAAGCTGGTAAAATTTGATAATTTATAAGGAAGCGCGCTCTCGTCTTCGGACGACGGCCCTGAAAGAGAAGATCTCATGATGACTCCGGAAAATCTGGCCCAAGAACTGAAAAACATCTACGGGGACAACCTGGTCAGCGTGGTTCTGTTCGGCTCGGCGGCGACGGGAGAACACGTCGATAAAAAATCCGACTACAACGTCCTCGTCCTTCTCACGCGCGCCGACCTGGCGGCCCTGCGTCTCTTTGCCGCCCCAGCCCGCCGTTGGGTGAAAGACGGCAATCCCTTGCCGCTCTTCTTCGACGAGCGGCATCTCCGCCGCTCCTTGGACGCCTTTCCGATCGAGTTCGCCGACATCCGAGACGGCCGCCGAGTCCTGCACGGCGCCGACGTTTTCGTCAATATCCCCATCAACGAGGAACTCCTTCGTCTGGAACTGGAGAACGAACTAAAAGGGAAACTGCTCCAACTGAAGCAACGGTATCTCCTGGTCGCGGGGGACGCCCAAGGGCTGAAATCCTTGATGACGGAATCCCTCTCCACGTTCCTGAACCTCTTCCGGAACGCGCTGCGGCTGTTCGAACCGGTGCCGCCGGTTCAGAAAATGGCGGCCCTGGGCGCGCTGGCGAAACACCTGCCCTTGGACGCCGCCGTCTTCAAGGAAATCGACGACCTCCGGCGGAAGGGAAAAGGAACCGAAGCCGGGCTGGAAAACATTTTCGAGCGGTATGTCACGGCCGTGGAGGCCGTCGTCGAAGCGGTGGACAAGCACATCCAATCAAAAAAATGAATTTTCATCCCTCAAGGAGGACCTCTTCATGAAAAAAATCGCAATCCTGTTCGGAATCATCGCCGTTTTCCTTCTCATGCCCGGCTGCGTGGGCGTGCTGTATTACAACCGCCTGGTGTCCCTGCACGAAGCCGTGGGGGCGGGGTGGGCCCAGGTGGAGAACGTCCTGCAACGGCGCTACGACCTGATCCCCAACCTGGTGAACACGGTCAAGGGCTACGCCAAACATGAGAAAGAGCTCTTCGAGGAAGTGACGCGGCTCCGAAGCCAGTGGGGAGAAGCCAAGACCCCCGCCGAAAAGGTGCGGGCCTCGGGCGGACTGGAAGCCGCCCTCTCCCGCCTGCTGCTGGTGGCGGAACGCTATCCGGACCTGAAAGCGAACCAGAACTTCCTCGCCCTGCAGGACGAACTGGCGGGGACCGAAAACCGCATCGCGGTGGAACGGATGCGATACAACGAAGCGGTGCGGAATTACAACATCCTCACACGCCGCTTCCCGTCGAACGTGGTGGCCGGACTGACGGGCTTCGAAACGTCGGACAATTATTTCAAAGCGGAGACGGAGGCCAAAGCGGCCCCCCCGGTGCAGTTTTAACCTAAACTCTGCACGGATGTGTCGTCCCGGCATGCTTCTCGCCGGGAGCCCGGTTAGCCGTCGACAGGGATTGCTTCGGATCCGGATTCCCGCTTTCCCCTTCAACGAGCGGGGACCGTCTCCAGAAACACGGAGGCGGGAACGGCGCTACAAGAAATTCCATCCGCCTGAACGACAAAATGGCCTTGTTTCCGATTTGGACAGCGGGGGAGTCAGCGCGAGTTCTGCCGCACGGCCTCACCGAGGACCATCCCGGCCGCGGTAGAAAGATTAAAGGAACGGATGGGCCCGGTGAACGGGATGCGATAGAACCGGGACCGGAACCGTTTCCGGAGGGATGTCGGCAGCCCCTGGGTCTCGGAACCGAACACCAGGGCGGCGCCGGGACGGATACGGGCGCGCCAAAACGGCTTTTTCGCCCGGGCGGAAAGAAAAAAAGCGTTTCCCGGCGGAAAATCGCGGAAAAATTCCCCCGCGTCGGGATGGACGAAGAGTTTTACCGACGGCCAATAATCCAAGCCGGCGCGTTTCAGATAGCGGTCTTCCAAGGAAAAGCCGAGTTTCCCCACCAAATGCAGTTCCGCACCCCACCCCAGACAGGTTCGCCCCACATTCCCCGTGTTCCAGGGGATATCGGGCTCCACCAACACTACCCGAAACGGAGCCGCCGCCCCGCAAGGGTTTTTTTTCGTTTTTTTTCGACGGACGGACATGACGGGGCTCAGGGATTATTCGGGGCGGGAAACGTCTTTATCATCTGCTGGTCGGACGGAGAGGCGCCGGTGCTGGCGACGAACCGGTATTCGATCTCGTCCGGCCGCACGAGCCCCAGGTGCCGGCGGGCCTCCAATTCCAGGAAGGATTCGTCTTTCATGGCCTTGTTCAGGCGCACCTGTTTCTCGGCAACGCGCTGTTTGGTTTCACGCCGGCGGGCGTCCAGCCGGCGATATTCCCGCAGGCGCAGGAAATAATTGCGGATCCCGCCGCTCGACAAAAGCCACCCGAGAAGGACAACCCCCAGTATGATCCAGACGAAATGACGACGGAAAAACGGACTCATTCCTATCTTCTCCGGCCGGAAAGAGGGCCGGCGTCACCGACATCCACCGGGCGCCGGACCGTAACGGAAACTAGCGGGCGCGCGGAAAAGCCGACAGGCCGGGGAATTTGGCCTTTTTGCCCAGGCTTTCCTCCAAGCGAAGGAGCTGGTTGTATTTGGCGATCCGCTCGGAACGCGAGGCGGAACCGGTCTTGATCTGGCCCGCGTTCAACGCCAGGGCCAAGTCGGCGATGAAAGAATCCTCGGTCTCGCCGGAACGATGGGAGATGACGGTGGCGTACCCCGCCTCCTTGGCTTTCATGACCGCGTCCACGGTCTCACTCAAGGAACCGATCTGGTTCACTTTCACCAGGATGGCGTTGGCCACGCCCTTCCGGATGCCGTCTTGCAGGCGTTTCACGTTTGTGACGAAGAGGTCGTCCCCCACCAGCTGGACCCGGGATCCCAGCTTGTCGGTCAGCTGTTTCCAACCTTCCCAATCGTCCTCGGCGAGCCCGTCCTCGATGGAAACGATCGGGTATTTCTGAACCCACTGCCCGTAGAATTCCACCATTTCGGCGGCGGAGCGGTCTTTCACGACGGACTCGCCTTCCAGGCGGTAACGACCGTTCTCGAAATATTCGTTCGCGGCGCAGTCCAGGGCCAGGCAGACGTCCTTCCCGGGCTGATAACCGGCCTGCTCGATGGCGCGAAGGATGACCTGCAGGGCCTCCTCGTTGGACTTCAAGTTGGGAGCGAATCCCCCCTCGTCGCCGACCCCGGTGTTGTAGCCGGATTTCTTCAAGACGCCCTTCAAGGCATGGAACACCTCGGCGCCGGCGCGCAAGGCCTCACGAAAAGACCCGCCACAGACCGGCGCGACCATGAATTCCTGCAGGTCCACGTTGTTGTCGGCATGGGCGCCGCCGTTGAGAATGTTCATCAGCGGCACGGGAAAGAGGAACTCGTCGGAGCGGACGCCGAAAGCGTTACGGATGTGCTCATGGAGCGGCACGCGCCGCGATTTCGCCGCCGCCCGCGCCACCGCCAACGAAACACCCAGGATGGCGTTGGCGCCGAACTTGGATTTCGTCTCCGTGCCGTCCAATTTCAGCATGAGCTCGTCCAAACCCCGCTGATCGCACGGGTCTTTCCCCTGCAAGGCCGGCGCCAGTTCCCGCGTAACGTGGCCCACCGCCTTCAAAACGCCTTTCCCCATGTAGCGTTTGGGGTCTCCATCCCTCAACTCCAGGGCCTCGTGAATGCCGGTGGAAGCGCCGGAGGGAACGGCCGCGCGGCCGAGCACGCCGTCCATCAGGAGAACATCCACCTCCAACGTGGGGTTGCCGCGGGAATCGAGGATTTCCCGGGCGCGGATGTTGGATATCTTGGCGGAACTGCGGGCCGGCGGCCGGCTGGAGCTCGAACGGGAATTGGAACGGCGATCGCTTTTCTTCAATATCATGGAAACGACTCCTTTAATATGGATTTAAAATCGTGCGGACGAACGACGAGGGGCGCCGGGTCCGGCTCTGAGCCGGGCCGGCGCTAAGGCACGCCGGCCAGTACGCGGCCGGCCTTTTCCAGAACTTTCAGTTTTTCCTGGTCGTGGGCTTCCAGATACACCCGCACCACGGGTTCCGTGCCGGACAGACGGACGCCGATCCAGCAGCCGTCGGTCAGGATGAACTTATGGCCGTCGGTCTCGACGATGCGGCGGACCGTGAGCCCGCCGAACCGCGTGGGAGGATTTTCGCGGAGTTTTTCCCGCAGGGCCACCATCTTATCGTGCGGGAGGTAAAAATTGAGCCGCTTGGTACAGAAACTCCCCACTTCCTTCTGCAGCGCGTCCAAAATCTTCCGCAGCGGCTTCTTGTTCACCGCCACGATCTCCGCCGCCAAAAGACACGCCAGAATGCCGTCCTTTTCCGGCACGTGCCCGTTGATGGACAGCCCGCCGGATTCCTCTCCGCCGATCAGGAAGGTGCCGTTGCGGGAGGGGTAGATGGAATTCTCATGCATCATGGTATCGCCGATGTATTTAAAACCCACGGCGGTTTCACGCAGTTCCAGGCCGTATTTCTTGGCCACGGCGTCGATGAAGTGCGACGTCATCACGCTGCGGGCCACCACGCCCCGCCAGCCGCGCGTCCGCACCAGATGGTCCAGCAGCAAAGGCAGGAATTCGTTCGGGCTCAGCAGGGAGCCGTCCACGTCCATCACCCCGAAGCGGTCGGCATCGCCGTCGGTGGCCAACCCGATATGCGCTTTGTTCTCTCGCAAGGCCTTGTGCAGGTCCTGCAGATGGTCCGGCTCCGGCGCCGGCCCGCGACCGCCGTAGAGGACGTCCCGCTCGGTGTGCAAAACGGTGACCTGCGCGCCGCACCGACGG
>JAKLDV010000071.1 GCA_022703335.1 Elusimicrobiota bacterium | reverse complement strand
GCTCCAGGCCATCCTCCGCAACCCCCTGGCCGAACCCTATCTTCTGGGCACCTCCAGCGGCGCCGGATTGGGCGCCATCCTCGCCGTGGTGCTGGGCCTGGGCCAAGCCGCGCTCCCGCCGGCGGCGTTTTTGGGGGCCCTCGTCAGCGCCGCCCTGGTCTACGGCATCGCGCGTCAGGGATATCGGATTCCCGTTCCATCGCTCATCCTCTCCGGAGTGGTGGTGTCGGTGGCCTTTTCCGGGATCATCGTCTTCGTGGTCACGCTTTCAGCCAACGAAGCGGTCCACGGGCTGCTGTGGTGGTTGTGGGGAAGCCTGGACGTGTATGACGCCAAACTCCTTTTTTATGTCTGCCTCCTGGTCCTGTTTGGCTGCGCGACCATTTTCCTGTTCTCACAGGACCTCAACGCGCTCAGCATCGGGGAGGAAGACGCCGTCCATCTGGGGATCCGGGCGGAGACCATCAAAACCGTGATGTATCTCCTGACGTCCCTGCTGACCGCCGGACTCGTCTGTGCGACGGGGATCATCGGGTTCGTCGGACTGATCGTCCCGCACATGATGCGGCTGGTGGTCGGGCCCAACCATAAGATCCTGATTCCCGCGTCTTGTCTGGCGGGAGCCGCCTTTCTGGTGGGGTGCGACACCCTCGCCCGCACGGCCTTCGCGCCGGCGGAGGTCCCCATCGGCGTGGTCACCGCCGTCATCGGCGCGCCCATTTTCATCGTCCTCCTGAAGACCCGGCAGAGGGTGCCGTGAGCGTCTTGTTGAAGGCGGACCAGGTCTGGGGCGGCTACTCGCAAGCGCCCGTGGTCAAAGGGGTGTCCCTCGAAATCCGTCGAGGAGAGTTCGTGGGGCTGATCGGGCCGAACGGTTCCGGAAAATCCACCCTCCTGAAACTCATGACGCGGGTGCTGAGTCCCCAAAAGGGGACCGTCTCTTACGAAGGTCAAAACATCGCCGACATGGCCCTGAAAGACCTCGCCCGCAAGACGGCCTTCGTCCCCCAGGACACCTGGGTCCATTTCCCGTTCACCGTGGAAGAAGTGGTGCTCATGGGCCGGGTGCCCCACCTGAGAAGACTTCAATCCGAAACGAAGAAGGATTTTTCGATCGCGGACGACGCCCTGACGTTGACCGGCGCCCGGCACCTCAAAGGACAGGAGATCGACAAACTGAGCGCGGGAGACCGTCAGCGCGTCATCGTCGCGAAAGCGCTGGCCCAGGAACCGGAACTCCTGTTCCTGGATGAACCCACCTCGCATCTGGACATCGGCCATCAAGTGCGATTGCTCGATATGCTGCGGGACTTGAACCGAGAGAAGAAACTCACCGTCCTCATCGTGCTGCACGACTTGAACCTCGCCGGTGAATATTGCGACCGGCTCCTGTTGCTGGAAGACGGCCGCCTCTTCCGGGAGGGCGCGCCCCGGGAGGTGTTGACGTATGCCAACATCGAGACGGTCTATAAAACCGTCGTGGTGGTGAAGGAGAACCCCATTTCTTCAAAACCGTACGTGATCCTCGCGTCCGGGAAACAGCTGCGCCGATGAGACTGGTTCTCATCCGGCACGGCGAAACCGCCGGGAACCGCCGCCGGCAATACATCGGCGTCACGGACCAGGATTTAAACGCACGCGGCTTTTCACAGGCGCGAAACCTTCGCCGGCGATTTCACAGGCTGAAAGTAGACGACGTCTACTCCAGTGACAGGCGGCGGGCGGCGCGTTTCGCCCGCCTCGTGTTCCCGGGCCGGCGCGTGAGAACAACGGCCGGCTTGAGGGAAATGGACTTCGGCGTCATGGAGGGACTGACGTACCGCGACGGCATGGCGAAATACCCCAAGGCCTACGGAAACTGGCTGACGGACCCCGCTCGCCACAGACTGCCGCGCGCGGAACGGATGGCCGATTTTAAAAAAAGGGTTTTGAGAGCCCTGAAAGACATCGTCGCCTCCCAGAAGAACGGGACCGTGGCGGTGGTAAGCCACGCCGGGCCGATACGGCTGATGATCAACAGACTGGTGCGAGAAAATTTCTGGGGAACGCGCGTGCCTCCCGCCGGAGTCCACCTCATCGATTTCAGGAAAGGGCGGGGGAAACTCGTCCCCGTCCGGGGAAAGAGCCATGGGTAAAATCACGTTCGTCCTGGGTGGTGCACGGAGCGGGAAAAGCCGCTATGCCGCCGGCCGGATCAAAAACCGGAACAAAAAAACGGCCTTCGTCGCCACGGGGCAGGCGCTCGACGGCGAAATGCGCCGCCGGATCGCTGTCCACAAAAAGGAACGCCCCTCCCATTGGACAACCTTTGAGGAGCCGTTGCGCTTGCCTTCCGTGCTGAAAAAAGTCGTGAACGGGTTTGATTATGTGCTGCTGGACTGTCTGACACTGTGGGTTTCCAACATGTTACTGCGTCGTTTTTCTTGCGAAACGATCCAAAAGGACCTCGCCGAGGTCCTGCGGCTATTGAAAAAAGGAAAAGCCGCGTCGGTGGTCGTGGCCAACGAGGTGGGGTTGGGCATTGTCCCGGCCAACAAACTGGCGAGAAATTTCAGGGACGTCGCCGGCCGTGTGAATCAACAGGTCGCGGAAAAAGCGGACCGGGTGATCTTCATGGTTTCGGGAATCCCGTGGAGGATTAAATAATGGACAAATTAAACAGCGTCATCGGGAACATTCCCGAACCGGACCAACGCCTGTTTGAAAAAACGCAAAAGCGCCTGGACAACCTGACCAAGCCCGTCGGCAGTCTGGGCCGGTTGGAGGAATTGGCCCGGTTGATCGTGAGCATGACCGGCCGTGAAAAACCGTCTTTGCCAAACAAGGTCATCTTTACGCTGGCGGCGGATCACGGCGTCACCGAGGAAGGCGTGAGCGCCTACCCGAAAGAAGTGACCCCGCAGATGGTCTACAACTTCCTGCGGGGCGGGGCCGGCATCAACGTGCTCGCCGCCCACGTCGGCGCGCGCGTGGTGGTGGCGGACGTGGGTGTGGCGCAGGATCTGATCCCGCATCCGAACCTCGTCATTCAGAAAATCGGGTATGGCACCCGAAACATGGCGAACGGGCCGGCCATGACGCGAAACGAGGCGGTGGCCGCCGTCGAAGCGGGGGTGGCAATATTTGAAACCGAATACGAAAAAGGCGTGGACATCGTCGGCACGGGTGACATGGGGATCGGCAACACCACGGCCTCCAGCGCCATCACCGCGGTGATCACCGGAGCCGCCGTTAAGACCGTCACGGGACGTGGAACCGGCATAGACGAGGGACGCCTGAAAAACAAAGTCGACATCATCGAAAAGGCTTTGACCGTGAACAAACCCGCCCCCGCCGACGCGCTGGAGGTGCTGTCGAAAGTGGGAGGTTTTGAGATCGGCGGACTCGCCGGCGTGATCTTGGCGGCCGCCGCCCGAAAAGTCCCGGTGATGCTGGACGGCTTCATCTCGGGCGCGGCCGCGCTCATCGCCTGCGGGCTGGCGCCGAAAGCGAAACATTATCTGATCGCCTCCCACTGTTCCGTCGAAAGAGGCCACAAAATCCTTTTGGACCATCTGGGCCTCGGCCCGCTGCTGGATTTGGACCTGCGGCTGGGAGAAGGCACGGGCGCCGCGCTGGGGATCGGCTTGGCCGAAGCGGCCGTCAAAATCCTCACGCAAATGGCCACCTTCGAGGAAGCGGGCGTTTCCGGAAAATCCTAAAAATGAACAGTTTCCTTGCGGCCCTGCGGTTTTTGACGGTCATCCCGGTAAAAAGTTCTTGGACAAAGGACCCGAACGGGTCCCGAACGTTGATCTATTTCCCGGTGGTCGGATGGCTCCTGGGTCTCGCGCTGGCCGTTCTCATCACGCGCCTGTCCCGTTTTTCGGGCCAAGGCGTCGCGCCGGCCATGGTGGTGGTGGTCGCGCTCGTCGTCTTGACGGGCGGGCTCCATCTCGACGGCCTGGCGGACACCTTTGACGCGCTCCTGAGCTGGAAGAGCAAGGACGAGATGTTGTCCATCCTGCGCGACCCTCACGTCGGCGTCATGGGGATCTTGGGGTTGCTGTGCGTTCTGCTGCTTAAGATCGCCTTCCTCTCCTGGGTGAGCGTCCCCCACCAGACGGCGGCGCTTGTTTTAATGTGCGTCCTGGGCCGCTGGGGACTGGTGTGGTCGCTCTTTCTTTTCCCTTACGCCCGGCCGGAGGGAAAGGCCAAGGCGTTTGCCGAGGGGATCAACCGGAAAATATTTTTCGGAGCCACCCTGGTCGCCCTCTCGCTCATCCTGTTTTTCTGGCAATGGCGGGGGCTGATCGCCGGCTTCGCGGCGGCGCTTTCCTCTTTCCTTGTCGGCCACGCCGCAAAGAAAAAACTCGGCGGCATCACCGGCGACACCCTGGGAGCGGGATGCGAACTGACCGAAACGACCGTCTTGTTGAGCGTCTGCCTCCTGGAAAGGATCCCCCTATGAACGAAGAACCCGTCGCCTCGTCCTGGAGCGGGGGGAAAGACAGTTGTTTGGCCTGTTACAAGGCGCTCCGCGCAGGACACCCCATCGGCTATCTTTTGAACTTCATTTCCCGGGAATCCCGGCGTGCCTGTTTCCACGGCCTGGAGGCGGACCTAATAAAACTGCAGGCCGAACGGGTTGGGATACCCCTCGTTCAAAAAGAGGTCAGTCCGGACATGAAAAAATACGAGGAAGAATTCAAAGAAGCGGTGTCCGGCCTGCGAGCGCGCGGCGTCAAGAAAATGGTTTTCGGCGACATCTACCTCCTTGAGCACCAAAACTGGATCGAGCGCGTCTGTGGAGAGCTGAGGGTCGAAGCCATGGAACCGCTCTGGAACGCTCCGCCGGAAGACGTGCTCAACGAATTCCTCGATCTTGGATTCAAGGCGGTTATCGTCAGCTGCAAGGCGGACGTGCTGGGGAAGGAGTTCCTCGGCCGCGTTCTCGACAAGCCCGTCATCGACGAATTCAAGGCGCGGGGCGTCTGCCCCTGCGGAGAAAACGGCGAGTATCACACCCTGGTCGTTGACGGGCCGATGTTCAAGAAGGGCATCCGCATCATGGAAAGCGAAACGGTCCTCAAGGACGGTTTCTGGAAACACTGGTTTTGGGACATCAAGAAGTACCAATAAAAGCAGAAGAAAACCGAACGGGCGAAGGAAGTCCTGATGCGATCTCAGGCACTGTTCCGCAACGGTAAACCGTCGAAACCCGACGGGAGTCCGGTCCAGCGTCCGTTCCGGTAAGTACTCTCGAGAAAAGAGGAAAATACCATGAGAAAGACACAAAGGCTCACGGCCGTTTTCGGCCTGTGCTTCGGCATCATCGGCAACGCGATGGGGGCCGGCTACGAGATGCAACCCATCATCATCACCGCTTCCCGCGTCGGCGAAAACCCCGGCGACATGACGCGGAAAGTGGATGTCATCACCCACAACGACCTGGAGACCTCCGCGGCCAGGGACTTGTCGGACGTTCTGACGAAGCTCACGTCCGTGAACATCAGCCATTACGGCGGGGTGGCCGGCACCAAAAACGTCCGCATGCGCGGCGGCACGGCGCAGCAGGTGCTGGTGATGGTGGACGGCCGCCCCATCAACAACCCGCGGGACGGATCGGTGGACCTGAACACCGTGCCCCTGGACAACGTGGACCGCATCGAGGTGCTCCACGGGCCGGCTTCCAGCCTCTACGGGTCGCAGGCCATGGGCGGAGCGGTGAACGTGATCACCAAAACGCCTCTTCCCGGAAAACCCGTCACGGAGATCTCCACGCGGTACGGCTCCTTCAGCAACTCCCTGCACCGTCTCTCCCACGGCGCGCAAATATCCCGGTTCGGTTATCAAATCAACGGCGAGTTGGCCGGGACGCGCGGTTTCCGCGAACACGGCGGCTATAAATCGCAGGACCTGAACGGAAAATGGACCTACGACCTCGCCGCTCGTCATAAAATCTCCCTGAACCTCGGCGCCAACGGCGACCGGGCGGACCTGCCGGGTGAGATCACCGCGGTCGACCTGGACGACGAACAAAGAAGCGTCAAGAACTTCGCCGACCTGGCGTGGAACGCGGAGTTGAACGACCGGATCGGCGTCTCCGCGCGGGTTTACGACAACTTCGACCGTCTGGAGTTCCGCGAAAACACGGCCGGCGCCCTCTGGGACACCGCCTATGAAAAAACCGTCCATCGGACCTGGGTCCAAGGGATCGACGGCAACCTCCGCAGCCGTCCGTTTGACGCCGACACCGTCATGGTGGGCGTTACCTTCCAGCGGAACAAGAACGAAAGCATGCGAACGGGAACCCACGACTACTCTGTCCGCGCGGGATATCTGGAAAACCACCTCGAACTTTTCGACCGCCTGAAACTGAGCGGAAGCGTCCGCGTGGACGATTACTCCACCTTCGGGTCCAAAACGAATCCGAGCGCGGGCTTCCTCTTCAAGTTCACGCCCCGCTATCGGTTCCGCGGCCTGTACAGCCGGTCGTTCCGTGCGCCCACCTTCAACGACCTCTACTGGCCCGACACGGGCTGGACCAAGGGCAACCCCAACGTTCGGCCGGAAAAAGGCGCGACCAAGGAAGTGGGGATCGACAACGACCTCACCGACGACCTGTCCGTCAGCGCCACGTATTTCCGGAACGACTTCAAGGATCTCATCAACTGGGCCCCGGACGGCGCGGTGTGGACCCCCTCCAACGGGTACGCCGCCGAGATGGACGGTCTTGAGACCGACGGAAACCTCACGTTCGCCCGCTATTTCTCGGTCGGCGCGGGATACACCCGCCTGCGGGCGGTCGATAAAAACTCCGGCAAATACCTCATCTACCAACCCAAAAACAAATACAACCTCTCCTTCGGGGGGAAAGACATCCGGGGTTTTTCCTTTGAGCTGGACGGCCAATACGTCGGCCATCGCTTCCACGACCCTGAGAACACGACCCAGGTGAAAGACTTCTTCGTGGTGGGGCTCCATCTGGCGCAGCGGTTCAAGCAGGGGCTGACCTGTTTCCTGTCCCTCGACAACCTCCTGGACGAAGACTACGCGTTCCAGCGGAACTACCCCATGCCGGGGACCACGGTCTCGGGAGGCATGAAACTGCTATTCTGACGACCGGGCGAAGGTCTTGCGCGGGGCCGGTCGGTTCATGCTCCTTGAGCCGGCCGGCCCCGTCTCATTCCCATGGTCGGCGTCGGCCGCAAAATGCTATCCTTAACGATTATGAAAGAAATCCAGGAAAAACTGGAGCAGGTAAAAGCCTCCCTCGACCAGCTGGGGAGGTTTCTTTGACGTCCCCGGCAAACGGCTGAAACTCAAGGACCTTGAAACACGGGCGGCCCAGCCGAACCTCTGGGACAATCCCATCGAAGCGCAAAAAATCATGAAAGAAACGACGGCCGTGAAGGACGTCGTCCGGCCCTGGGACGACATGGTACGCCAATGGGACGATTTCAAGGCTCACCTGGAACTCGCGCAGGAGTTTTCCGACCCCAAGGAGGCGGGGGAAGTCTCCGCCGGATTGGCGGCCATGGAAAAATCCATCCAAGAACTCGCCATGCGGGCGAAACTGGCCGGGCCGATGGACCGCAACAACGCCATCGTGTCCCTCCACGCCGGCGCCGGCGGCACGGCAGCCTGCGACTGGGTGGAGATGCTTTTGCGGATGTACAGCCGCTGGTCGGAAGCCAAAGGTTTTCCGACGGAAATCGTGGACATCCTTCCGGGGGAAGAGGCCGGCATCAAACGGGTCACCTTCCTTGTCAAAGGCGCTTTCGCCTACGGCCTGCTGCAGTCGGAGATCGGCGTGCACCGCCTGGTGCGGATATCGCCGTTCGACAGCAACGCGCGGCGGCACACCTCCTTCGCGGCTTGCGACATCCTGCCGGAGGTGGACGATACCATCGAGATCACCGTCAACGAGTCGGACCTCCGCATCGACACCTACCGCGCCAGCGGCCACGGCGGGCAGCACGTCAACCGGACGGACTCGGCGGTGCGCATCACGCATCTCCCCACCAACATCGTCGTGCAATGCCAGAACGAGCGGTCCCAGTTCAAGAACAAGGCCATGTGCATGAAGATGCTCAAGGCGAAGATGTATGACCTGGAACTGGAAAAACAGCGTGCTGTCGTCGAAAAACACTACGACGCCAAAGGCGACATCGCCTGGGGGAACCAGATCCGCTCCTACGTCTTCATGCCCTACCAGATGGTGAAGGACCTCCGCAGCGGCCAGGAAACCTCCCAGATTTCCGCGGTGATGGACGGCGCGCTGGACGAGTTCATGCACGCCTACCTGGAATGGAAACTCAGCGGCGAAAAACCGCGGCGTTCCTCCGCCGACGCCGGGTGACCGCCGTGCCGGAAAATTCCGCCCCCGCGCCCACCTCCTCTTTCGACCCCACCCTCGACCTGGGAGAACCCGACGCCCCGACGGCCGGCAAGGCCCCGGAGACGGCGACTCCCGTCTCCATCACCCTCGGCACGCACAACGCCTGCAACGCCAAATGCATCTTCTGCATGGAGGGCCGATTCGGCGGGTTTGGCCTCGATTTCTACAAGGAATTCTTCGAAAAAAAACTGGGGCCTTACCTTGCCGAGGCGGAACAAATCACCTTCACGGGCTTCGGCGAAACGCTCCTCCTGCCGGACATTGCGCCGTTCCTCGACCATCTCAACCGGACTCTGCCGAACACAAAAAAAATCTTCACCACCAACGGCACCGCCCTCACGCCCGGCGTCGTTGAAAAACTAAGAACCGGGAAATACCTCATCCAAATCTCCCTCCACGCCTCCCGGGCGGACATCCACGAACAGCTGACCCTTCTCCCGGGAGAATTCAGCGTCATCCTGGAGAACATCCGCGCCCTTCGGAAAGCCGCCGGGGAGAACCTGGAAATCACCCTGGTCAACGTGGTCAACACGCTCAACGTGGACGACCTGCCCGAGTTCGTCAAGCTGGGATGGGACCTCGGGGTGCACCGCGTCCGGGCCTATTACCTGACGGCCTTCAAGCCCGAGCACCTCCGCCTTTCCTGTTTTTTCGACCAAGCCCGGGCCAACCGCGCCCTTCAGGCCGCCCGGGAACTCCACCAATCTCTCGCTTCCCGGGACTCGTCCCGACGGTTCCAGCTTTTCCTGCCGGCCTCCTTTGGATCGTCCCAGGACGCGTCGACCTCTCCCGTCCAATGCCGCCTCCCCTGGCAACACATCTTCGTGGACATCTACGGCTCCGTTCTGCCCTGCTGCCAATGGGGGGAAGTCGTCGACAATTTGAATAAAACGTCGGCCGAGGCGATCTGGAACGGCCCGTTCTATAAGACGCTGCGGGCCTCCATGTCGTCCGGGGACCTGCTTCCGGCCTGCCAAAAATGTCCGCGCTTTAAGCCGGCCAACGTCAACGACCTTCTCGCTCACATTACCAGCCGGCCGGACCAGAAAAAAGCCATTTTGGCCGCTCTCTCCCCAAAAGACACCGGAGACGTGGGCGCAGACGTGTCGGGAAAGTCGCTCTCTTTGCCCTGCTGAATCGTTCAAACGTTTTTTGACAATGAATCGCAAAGCTTTATAGAATCCTTTTTTACACTCGGGAGGCACCGTGGCGAAAATCCTCGTGGTGGATGACGACAAAGACATCGTGGACCTGATCTGTTTCCTCGTCCAAAAAGACGGCCACACGACCCTGAAGGCCGGGGACGGCCAGGCGTGTCTCGACCAGGTGGCCCGGGAAAAACCGGACATGATCGTTCTCGACGTGATGATGCCCGTGATGGACGGCTACACGGTGGTGACCCAGCTCGCCTCCAACGACGAGACGCGCGCCATCCCCATCCTCATCCTCACCGCCAAAGGCCAGATGCGGGAGATGTTCCAGATGGCCTCCAACGTGGCGGACTACCTTGAAAAACCTTTTGACCCGGACAAACTCCGGGCGCAAGTGACCAAAATACTCGCCGGCCGGCCCCGCTGAACCGGCCCGGCCGACCCGCCATGGAACCGACGCAACCCGTCTCCTCATTGGATGAACTGATCAAACAGCGCCGCGAGAAACTGAAAAAGGCGCGGGAGAACGGCGTCAACCCGTTCCCCACGACGTTTGCCGTCACGCACACGGCGAACGCGGTCCGCCTGCTGTGCGAGCCGCTGAGCGCGGAGGGACAGGTTTCGGAAGAGGTCGCCGTGGCCGGGCGGCTGATGACCCGCCGCGACATGGGCAAAGCCGCCTTCGCCCACCTGCAGGACCGGTCCGGAAAAATCCAACTCTACCTGCGGAAAGACGAACTGGGCGACGCCGCCTACGACCTGTTCAAAAACCAGGTGGACCTCGGCGACATCCTGGGCGTGACGGGCATGCCCTTCAAGACGAAGACGGGGGAACCCTCCATCCGCGTCAAGACGTGTCATCTTCTGAGCAAGGCGCTGCGCCCGCCGCCGGAGAAGTTCCACGGCATGACCGACGTGGAAGTCCGCTACCGCCGACGGGAAGTGGACCTATTTTCGAACGAGGAGGCACGCACGCGTTTTTGGCTGAGGCGAAAAATCGTCACCTCTCTTCGCGAAGTTTTGGACAAGGACGGCTTCATCGAAGTGGAGACGCCCATGATGCAACCGGTGCCCGGTGGAGCGGCCGCCAAACCGTTCATCACACACCATGAAACGCTGGACATGGACCTCTACATGCGCGTGGCTCCTGAACTCTATCTAAAACGTCTTTTGGTGGGTGGGTTGGAACGCGTCTACGAAATTGGTCGGGCTTTCCGTAATGAAGGTATTGATACGCGCCACAACCCGGAATTCACCATTCTGGAAGCCTACCAGGCCTACACCGATTTCCAGGGGATGCGTTTTTTGACGGAAAAAATCATCGACGCGGCGGCGAAAACTGTTATCGAAAAGACTTGGCCGACACCCGAAAAAGGAAGTCTACGCGTCGATGTGGGACCGATGTCTCTTGGGCCCGAATTAAGCGAAGGGAATAAAATCCTCTTTCCCTACCGCGGACGCACTTTTTCGTTATATGCAAGTTCTTATCCGGGCGGGCATTTTCCTTGGCTCTCCATGGGAGAATTGTTCAAGGAACATCTCGGACTAGATTACCGGGCTCTCTGCCGGGACAATAACTGGAAGGAGGCTGCAAAAAAAGCCGGGGTGTCCATCGAAGGCAACCCGCCCGACCATAAATTTTTCGACGCCCTGTTCGACCAGAAAATCCTGCCGCACCTGCCGGCGGTAGCGTTTGTGCACGGCTATCCGGCGGTTTTCTCGCCACTGGCGAAGTGTGCTCCCGAATCCCCGGACGTCGCCGAACGGTTCGAACTGTTTATCTGCGGAGACGAAGTAGCCAACGCCTTCTCGGAACAAAACGACCCCGACGTGCAGAGAAAACATTTCATCGAACAGGCACGCCAGCGTCAGGCGGGCGACGAGGAGGCCATGCCGGCCGACGAGGAGTTCGTCATCGCGCTGGAACACGGCATGCCGCCGGCCGGCGGGCTGGGCCTGGGCGTCGACCGGCTGGCCATGCTGCTGCTCGGCGCCGAGTCGATCCGCGACGTCATCCTGTTCCCCCTCATGCGGCCCCTGGATCGCCCCGAGGCGGCCGGCGCGGACGCGGTTACGGAGAGCTGAAGACCATGCCGAAGCTGATCATCCAGGAAGGCTACCGCCTGGTCGGCGAGTTCACCATCCCGGCGGGAGAGACCGTCATCGGCCGCAGCGAGGACTGCGGCCTGGTCCTGGCGCCCCAGGGCGTCTCGCGACGCCATGTCGCGGTGCGGC
>JAKLDV010000070.1 GCA_022703335.1 Elusimicrobiota bacterium | reverse complement strand
TCGTCGATCAAGTCGTCGGCATCTTCCAGGCCGATGCTCAGGCGGATGGTGCCGGGGCCGATGCCGGCCTGCGCCAGCGCGGCGTCGTCCATGCGGAAGTGCGTGGTGCTGGCCGGGTGGATGACCAGGCTGCGCGCGTCGCCCACGTTGGCCAGGTGCGAGATCAGCTGGAGGGCGTCGATGAACGTGCGGCCGGCCGCACGGCCCCCCTTGATGCCGAACCCCAGGATCGCCCCGGCGCCGTTGGGAAGATATTTCTTTGCCCGCGCCTTTTCCGGGCTGGAATCCAATCCCGGATAATTGACCCACGCCACTTGGGGATGTTTTTCCAGGAAACGCGCCACGGCCAGGGCGTTTTCCGCATGGCGCACCATGCGCAGGGGCAAGGTCTCCAAACCCTGCAGGAACAGGAACGCGTTGAACGGCGACACCGCCGGCCCCAGGTCCCGAAGCAGCGTCACCCGCGCCTTGATGATGTAGGCGATGTTCCCCAGGGGCTTGAGCGCCTCCACGAAGTTGATGCCGTGGTAGCTCGGGTCCGGTTCGGCGATGAGCGGGAATTTGCCGTTGGTCCAGTCGAACTTGCCGGAATCGACGATGAGCCCCCCGAGGGACGTCCCGTGGCCGCCGATGAACTTGGTGGCGGAATAGACGACGATGTCCGCCCCGTGCTCGAACGGGCGCAGGAGATACGGCGACACGGTGTTGTCCAGAACGAACGGCACGCCGTTCCTGTGCGCCACCTCGGCGATGCCGGCCAGGTCGGCCACGTTCAATTTCGGATTGCCGATGGACTCGGAGTAGACGGCCTTCGTCTTCGGCGTGATGGCCGCCTGCAACGCCTCCAGGTCGTTGGACTTGACGAACTTCACCTTGATCCCGAACCGCCGGAACGTGTAGTGGAAGAGGGTGTAGGTCCCCCCGTACAGGTTGTCCGAGGAGACGATCTCGTCCCCGGCCTGGGCGATGTTGAGCAGGGCCAGGGCGATGGCCGACTGTCCGCTCGCCACCGCCAACGCCCCCACGCCGCCGTCGAGGAGGGCGATGCGCTTCTCCAAAACGTCGGTGGTGGGGTTCATCAACCGCGTATAGATGTTGCCGAACTCCTTCAACGCGAACAGGTTGGCCGCGTGGTCGGAGCTTTTGAACTGGTAGGAGGTGGTCTGATAGATGGGAACCGCCCTCGACCCCGTGGCGGGGTCCGGGTCCTGGCCGCCGTGCAAGGCGAGTGTTTCCGTGCGCAACTGAGCGTCGATGCGACTCATGGTTTTTCTCCTTTGTCTTTTGTCGGCTTCCGGTTCCCCCTAAAAGGATCCCGAGCCTTTTCTGCGGCACAGCCCCGTTCCGCAAACCGGGACCGTACCTAGCGGCACAGCCCCGTTCCACAAACCGGGACCGTACCTAGCGGCACAGCCCCGTTCCATCCCTTTCCACAGACAGGGACGACGCCTCGCGGCATCGCAAACCGGGACCGTACCTAGCGGCACGGGACATTTAAAAATGTCTCGCCGCTTTAGCCCCCTGTTCGTTCCCGCAAACCTCGCAGGAACCCGGCCGGGGCAAGTTGGTCATTAAAGCCTCGCCGCAAGGTGAGGTCCCAGTTTGTGGAATGGGGCCTCGCCGCTTTTCACCGTTCTCTCTTAATAGAGGAAGCGCGGTGGAAAATCCTTCAAATCGTGTATTCCAAGGCGTCCCGCCGAGCCTTCGTCTGTTGGGCCAATTCCGCGAACGACACGTGGTCGATGATGGCCGAGGTGGCCTGCGCCACGCGCTGCCAAACGGCCCGGAGGGAACACCGGTACATGTCCGTGCAGTTGGCATAGTCGTCCGCCAAACAGGCGATGGGTTCGATCGGGCCATCAATGAACCGGGCGACATCCCCCACCGTAATGTCCGCGGGATCTTTCGCCAACAAATATCCCCCTTCTTTCCCCCGACGGCTCTCCACAAATCCTCCCCGCTTCAAATCAAGGAGCACCTGCTCAAAAAATTTCAACGGCGCGTTGATGCGTTTGGCGAGGTCGTGGATTTGGATGGGCCCTTCCCCCTCATGCATGGCCAAGTCCAGGATGGCTTTCATCGCATAGTCGCCTTTAAATGTGATCCGCATACATTCTCCCTGGTAAAACGTGCGATACCCCAGTAAATCTATTAACTCTATAGACTTGATATAGTATAGCCGGCCGCATGTTTTTTGTCAACTCTTTTTTCATATTTATTTTTTATCGGGATAGGTTCCTTGAATCTTCCCCCGCCGCCACGCTCAACGGGTGCCTCGCTTCACCCGATCTGGGAGCGACAGAAAATTTTTTCAGACCGATAAAAATGAATTCCTTTCCCGCCTCGGTCGGGGTTCCGTTGGACGGAATTTCCCCTCCCACAAATAGCCGCCGCTACTTTTTTAATGTACTATATGCCCCGCCACTCAAAATCAACGGACAACCACATGCTCTTCAACAGTTGGATATTCCTGTTCGGGTTCCTGCCCGTCACCTATTTCGTCTTCTGGCGACTCAAATCCGCCAACGGCCGTTACATCTGGCTGGCGTTGACCGGATATGTCTTCTACAGTTTCTGGAACTACAAGTTCTGCGCCCTGATGCTGTTGTCCACCCTGGTCAGCTATTTCGCCGGGTTGGGCCTGCTGAAATGGAAGGACCCCGCCGACAGAAACTCTGCCTCGTCCTCCCCATCACCCTCGACCTCCTCCTGCTCGGCTTCTTCAAATACACCAACTTTTTCCTCGACTCCTTCCACACCGCGGCGGCCTGGGTCAATGTGGAGACCCATTTCCCCGTCTTCCGCATCATCCTGCCCGTCGGGATCTCCTTCTACACCTTCCACACCATCACCTACATCGTGGACGCCTACCGCGGCGTCATCAAGCCCACGCGCAACTTCTTCGAGTTCTCCTGCTACGTCTCGCTGTTCGCCCAGCTGGTGGCCGGCCCCATCGTGCGGTTCCGCCAAATCGAATACGACATCGAGAACATCGCCCACGCCGACCGCGCCGCCCACCTGAATGTCGGCTGGTCCTTCTTCGTCATCGGACTGGTGAAAAAAGTTCTCATCGCCGACACCATCGCCGCCGTCATCAACCCGGCCCTCGGGTCCCTCGGCTCGTTCTCCACCGCCGACGCCTGGCTCTGTGCCTTGGGATACACCTACCAGCTCTACTTCGATTTTTCCGGATACAGCGACATGGCCGTGGGACTTGGCCACCTTTTCGGCCTGCGCCTGCCGCAAAACTTCGATTCACCCTACAAGGCCGAAAACCTCTCGGATTTCTGGCGGCGATGGCACATCTCGCTGTCCACGGTGCTGCGCGACTACCTCTACATCCCCCTCGGCGGAGGCCGCGGCCAACCGCTCTTCGTCTACCGCAACCTGATGATCACCATGCTCCTCGGCGGCCTCTGGCACGGCGCCAACTGGACCTTCGTCCTCTGGGGCGGCTATCACGGCCTCCTCCTGGTCTCCTACCACGCCCATCGCCGTTTTTGGGAACGCCTTCCCGCCGTGACCCGGAAACCGCTCACGTTTTTCCTGGTGTTGCTGGGCTGGATCCTCTTCCGCTCGGACAACCTGTCCATGGCCCTCCAATGGTTCGGGAAAATGTTCACCTGGACGCCGGGACTCACCCTGGCCGGCGCCGGGGCGTTGTTGGCGTGCCTGCCGGTGGCGGCGGCCGTGGCCCACGCCGCGCCCAATTCCTTCGAACTGAAACACGAGTGGAGCCCCCTGCCCACCCTGGGCTGGGCGTTCCTGTTCCTCGCCTGCGTGTTCACCATCGCGGCGGGACAATACTCCCCGTTCCTCTATTTCCAATTCTGATGAGACGGCCTTCGCTCCCCATCGGCTCCCTGCTCCCCCGCCTCCTGGCGGTGGTCTTCCTTCTGGACCTGGGCCTTCGGCTCCTCCCCACAAAAACGTTCTGCTACCGCGGGTGGGAAGCGCTCACCGTCAACCTGGAGTTTCCAAAACTGCATTTTTCGGAAGGACCGTTCAAACGCCACAAAACCTATTCCAATCCCCGCACCTACGGGGACCTCTCCGCGCTCTCCAACCTGCCGGACCGGCGGCACTACCGGAACGAAACCTTCGTCACCGACGAATTCGGATATCGGAACCCGCCGGGACTCACCCGGCAGGAACCGGTCTCCGCCGTGCTCCTCGGGGACTCGTTCGTGGCCGGCGCGGGGAATTCGGACGAATTCGTGCTGCCCGCGGCCCTGCGGAAAAAATCCGGCGTCGTGGCTTACAACGCCGCCGGGGATCTGCCCCGCTCCCTGCAGGACATCCTCGCCCCGGTCGAGGCCGCCGGGTTGCGGGAAGGCTGGGTGATCTACGAACACCTGGAACGCGTGGAGAAACCGTTCAAACTCGAAGGGCCCCGCGAACGCTGGAAAATCCGCTTTTGGAAAAAATTCTTCCCGCTCCTCGGCCGGGAGAACGGGCTCTGGGCCCGGCAGATCGTCTCGCACCGGTTCGCCGTCTCCCCGGTGAAGATTCTGTCGGCCAAATTCCTCAAGGCCTTCTCCGACGACCGGTTTTTCCCGAACTCCTACGCCAAGTCCACCGTACAGAAACGCCTGGTCACCGGCGACGTTTTCCTGTTCCAGCCGCAGGAGATCGAAAAATTCCACACCGACCGGTCGGCCCTCGTCGCCCCGTGGAAAACCTTCTTCCTTTCGCTCTCGGAGGAACTGGCCCGGCGAAACCTGAAATTGATGGTCCTGCTGGTGCCGGAAAAATACACGGTCTACGAACCGTTGCTCGGCCGGGGGACCGCCGCCGGCGAAAAACCCCTCTATCTCGACGCGTTGGGACGGGAACTTAAAGCCGGCGGACTGCCGACGGTCAACCTCGCGCCGCTGTTCCGCCAAAAAGCCGCGGAGCTGGCCTCGAAAAAGATCTATCTCTACTGGCCCGACGACACCCACTGGACCCCCCTGGGCATCTCTCTCGCCGCCGGGGAGATATCAAAAATACTCGCCCCCGACCCCGCCGGACCGGCCGCGCGGCTTGAAAGGAAATAAGGAAAGGCATAGAATCTGCGCATGGCAGACATCGAGGAATTGGTTCGCCGACACGATCAATACCAATTTGAAATAAAACTCGGATACGATCTCAACAAGAACATCCGCCGGGACGTTTACAAGGTAGAAACCTTCTTTTTCCTTCCCTACAACCTCGACGTCAACGAGTCCACCTACTCCAAAAAAGCCTTCTACCGGGACCTGCTCCTCTATATCCGCTTCAAGACGCCCGACTTCCCGCTGAGTTCGCTCACCAACCCAGACAATCCCCGTTCTCCGCTGACAAAGATCGCCCAAAAGATCGACGATGCCCTGAAATCGCCCACCGCGGCGCACTGGGACAGCCTCGGGTACGAAATAAAACTACTGGGTTGCGTCCTGAAAAGCTCCCTTAGGGACCACATCAACTTCATCGAAAAACAATTCCGCCGTTTCGGCCCCGGCAAGGAACAGCGCCTGGAACTTGAGTGCGCCCCCTTGCTGAACGAATATCTCCTCCGGACCCGCACCGCCGCGCAATCCTACCGCGCTTTCCGGGAAAAACTCAAATCCACCGCCGTCCCGGCCGCCTCCTACGCCACCTACCTCTTCCTCGACGAATACATCAGCCTGCTCATCGAAGGACGGACGCACCAACTTCTGCAGTTCCTCTACCGGGCGCCGACCACGGCATGCCCCAAGGGAACCCTGGAAAAATTGACGGACCTGATACGGGAGGAGGTGGACTACCGAAGTGGGATGGGCTATCCGTCCGTGGCCAAAAGCGAAGACGATAATGAGGCGTTCGTTTACCGGCTGGGGATACTTAAGAAATTCGCGGCCGGCATCCTGCACCTGGACGTGCGCACCACGGAGGAGGGGTACGGCCTGCAACAGATCGCGCTGGCCATCGGCGCCGGTATCGCCATGGTCTTCGCCACGTCCATCGCCTTCTACTACCAGCGGGCTTACGGTACCCTGTCCCTCTCCTTCTTCGTGGCGCTGGTGATCAGCTACATGTTCAAGGACAGGCTCAAGGCCGCCTGCCAGAGCTATCTGCAGAAAATACTTTCAAAAAACCTATTCGACCAGTCCACCGACATCTACGACCAGTTTAACGGAGAAAAAATCGGCCTTTGCCGGGAAAACTTCCACTTCGCCAAAGAAGCGCATCTGGACCCCCTGGCGGTCCGGCTCCGCAACCGCGACCACGTCACGGAGATCGAGAACGAATGGCGGAGTGAAAAAATCATCCACTACGCGAAGGAGATCGTCCTCTTTTCGCGGAAGCTGCTGAAAAATCAATCCCGCAAAACCGCCCTCACCGACATCCTCCGGTTCAACGTGCGAAACTTCCTGCTGAAGATGGACGAGCCAAAAACGGACCTCTTCGTCCTTGAGGAGGGAAAGAGCGTCGTCCGGCAGGGCGTTCACGTGTACAACGTCAACGTGGTCATCAAGTTCACCTCCGGCAGGGAAGTCCGCTACGAGCGCTTCCGCCTGGTGCTCACGCGCAACGGCATCAGGCGGATCGAACCGATCGGCTCAGAGGTCGTATCAGCCGGATGATCCTTCCTTCCCGCCGTCTAGGACCGCCGTCGGACGCGATTTTTTTCTGATCAAACTCGCCTCCACCCGCATCAACACCACAAAAATCGCCATCAGGACCGCCAAAAATGGTCCGGTGGGGAAGTCCCACCGGAACGACAGCCAAAACCCCGCCACCGTCAGTCCCACCGCGGCCGATGGCACGAAGACGAACAACGTCCGCATCCGGCGCACGCCGAGGAATCCGGCGGCGGCCGGCAAAAACAGATAGGCGAAGGCCAGCAGAACGCCGAGGATGTGGATGGAAAACGTCATCACAACGGCAAAAAGCGAATAGAAAAGAAGGTTCCATCCGTCCACGCGCAGCCCCGACACCTCGGCGGAAATCGGATCGAAGGAAAGCCATACCCAGCGGGGGAACCAAACCCACAAAATCCCCGCGGACAGGACCGTCATGACCAGGGACTCCCATATTTCCCGATTCGTCAGCGTCAGGATGTTTCCGAAAAAAACGCCCATGGTCTCCGACTCCCCGCGAGGCGCCTTGGACAAGACCATCACGGCCAGCCCCGCGCCCAAAACGTAGAGTCCGGCGACCCACGTTTCCGACGGCGCCTCGCGAATCTTCGAGAACCGCGCGATGAAGAACATCCCCGCTCCCACGAACGCCAGCGCCAAGAGCGACGCCCCGTAGTGCAGACCGACCAAGACCCCCACCACCGTCCCCAGGGCCGCCAGCTGCGAAACCGCCAACCCCGAAAACACCTGCCGCCGGGCCAGGATAAACGTCCCCAACAGAGAAAGCGTGGTGCCCGCCAACAGGCTGGCCGCCAACGCCGTCTGCATGAACGGAAGGGAGAACGGGTTCATTCGCCCCCCCTCTTCGGCCCGGCCCAGCGGATGCCGCTGTCGTTGTGGTGGAAAAACGGCACACCGTATATCGTATCCAGGACCTTCGTTGAAAGCAGTTCGTCCGGCGTGGCCTCCACCACGCGGCCGGCATGAAACAAGAGGATTTTTTCCGTGTAGTTCAGCGGAATATGCAACGTGTGGCTCACGATGAAAAGCGTGAGCTTCTTCGAACGGAGACCTTCCACGATCTTCAGGAAGTCCCGCTCCGCCACCACGTCGAGTCCCCGGGTCGGTTCGTCCAACAAAAGCACGTCCGGTTCCTGGGAAAGCGCCTGGGCCAACATGGTCTTTTGTCTTTGACCGCCGGAAGTCTCCCGGAAAAGCATGTCGGCGATGGGAGAGATGCCGACTTTCCGCATGGCGTTATCCACCCGGGCGCATTCCTCCTCGCTCACGCGACCGAAAGCCCGCTTCGACCGCTGCGCCAGACAGACGGTCTCCCGCACGGTCAGCGGCCAAAACAAATTGACCTCCTCCAATTGGGGGACGTAGGCGAAACGACGGGAACGGTCCACCTTCACCGTCCCGCCCAATGGCGGGACCAACCCGAGAAGCGTCCGGAGAAAAGTGGTCTTCCCCGATCCGTTCGGTCCGACCATTCCGATTACCTCCCCCTGTCCGATACGACAGGTAACGTCTTTGAGGACCGCGGTCTTGTTGTAACCGAGATCGGCTCCCTCAAATCGGATATGGGCTGATTCGTTCACAGGCAACGACCTCCTCGATTTCTTTCGGAAACCCCTCGTTTCAAACGCGGAGAGGCGGCGTCCGCAGAGACAAGTCTACTTCGTTCCGGCGGCAGCCGCCAGCGCCCGGCGCACCGACTCGATGTTGGCATCCATGTTCGAGAAGTAATCGGACCCTCCCGGCTCGCCGGACGGCGCCATGGAAAAAACAACCACCGTTGCCCCCGTTTGTTTGGCGATGGAAGCCGGCGAACGATCCTCGTAATACGGCTGGGTGATGATCAGCCCCACCTTTTCCGCCTTCATCCGGCCGATCAAGTCCGCCGTGTGCGCCGCGGTCGGCGGGATGCCCGGTTTGGGCTCGACCTCCCCCACCGAAATCAGTCCGAATCGGTCGGCGAAATACGGGAGATTTCTATGATAGCTGACGAACCGGGCCCCGCGGAACGGCTCCATTCGCTCTTTCCACTTCCGGAGGTTTTCCTCCAGACGGACCTCGAAATTGCCGAGACGTTCCCGGAAAAACGCGGAATCGGCCGGCGACAAGCTGCTTAATCTTTTCGCGATTTCCCGGGCGACCAATCGCACGTTTTCCGGATCCAGCATGTAATGCGGGTTGCCGCCGGGATGGACGTCCCCCATGGCGCGGTCCGGGTTCTGCGGCACTTCCAGGGGCTTGACCGCGGAGGATGCATCCAGATAGCCCGGCGCGCCCAACTGTATCCGCGAGTTACGCGATCCCTGGACCAGCACCGTCGCCCACCCCGCCTCCAACTCCAACCCGGTCTGAATGAACAGGTCCGCGGACATGAGCTTGACGATCAGAGACGGTTTCGCTTCCACGAAATGCGCGTCCTGGTACCCTTTGGAAAGACTTTCCACCCGCACCCGTTCCCCGCCGACCGCGCGCACCACATCGGCCAGATCCGCCGTGGTGGTGAAGACGTTGAGCGGTTTGGCGGCCAAGAGCGAGCCCGGCGCGGCCAAAACCGCCCCCAACAACAATCCCATCCAGTTTTTCATAAAGATTCTCCGTTTTTAAAATTGTGCCGGTCCCCCGCCCGCCGTTCGAGGGACGGGAAGCCGGCGCCTCAGTCCAATTGAAACGTCGCCCTGTCGATTAGAACGGATGCGCGCCGTGAGGACCAAGGATCGTGGTCCATTGCAAGTAACCGATGTTCTCCGTCTCCCGGTCGGGAAGACGTTTGCATTGATACTGCGCCCGGAACCGGTTAAACTCGCTCAGGGTGAACGTCACCACCGGCGAAATCGCCCGCGTGATGGAACGGGAAACCTGAAAGGTCGTCCCGTCGGCCTTGCGGAGGACCTCATCCTTCGCCTCGGGATCCTCCACATAGTCGCCCCTCAAGCCGAACCGCCAACGCCGCGCCGGCTGCAGTTCCACATAGGAATAAAAACCACGCCGGTCCACTTCCATCTCCGGAGCCGTCACCGCGCCGGACAGGTCCGACACCGCCTCCAGCTTACGGGTGGAATAAACGCCTTCCGTCCTCCACAAGAAAGACCGGTAAAGCCCCCGCCGAAGCGGCTTCCATCGGAAGGTCACGTCCGCGCCGGCCATACGGCGCTGCTCATGCCCCTCCGGCTGGTGCAGCACCCCCGACAAGCCCAATTCCACGTTGGCGGTGTCCGTCATGTCCCGATAGAAACGCACGCGCCCCACGTGCGCAAAATTGCGCACGGAGCGTTTAACCGGCTCCTCTTCTTCACGCACCGTCACGGGGATTTCCACCGGGGTCCCGTTTCCGTCCACGATGAGGTTACCGTTCCCGTCGCGGGCGTTCACGAAAACGGTTTGACCCGCCTCCTCCCCGTGCTCATGGGCCCCACCCAAATCGTTGAGCACGGCGTAAGAAAACTCGGTAAAAAGACCGAAAGGTCCGAACACGCGACTGACCTCGAAGCCGGCGCTGTTGAGCCCGTCCCCGCCCAAATAACGTTCCAACACCAGGGGCTGGTCCACCTGCGGCAGTTCGTGCGGGTGAATCATGTTGAGGCGGCCGAAGTTGGCCCGGAATTTCCCGCCGCGCGCCTGCAACGCCAACGGCAGGGCCAACAACGTCACGTAGGCCTCCTCCAATTCCAAAGCCTCCCCCTCGTGCCAACCGGCAAAGACGTCCGCCCGGGCGTAAGGGTCCACGTTCGCTTGAAAACCCAGCTCCGCCTCGCGCAGGGCGAACCGGTTGCTGCCTTCGGACTCCCGGGGGCCGGCGGTTCCGACGAAGTCGCCGATGACGCTGATGTTGGGATTGAGCGCGTTGGACAACGTCTGCGTGCGCATCCAGGACGCGTTCTCCTGGGCCGAAACGAAAGAATTCCCCAAAAACAGAACAACCGAAATAACGAACGTCGATAATCCGCGATGGGACATGGCACACCTCCTGTGAAATGGATGACGAGCGGCGATCGGCCCGCTCAGGAATAATGATCAGATGCCGGGATTTTCGGAAAGGATCAGCAGGGAGGAGGTGCGCGCGGAAACGCCCGGCACGTCGATTCCGGGGAGAGACCGACGGCCTCTCCTATTTCCAACGCATGGAGCGGAACAAGACGGACGCCGAAATCCGATGGGGCCGGCGCGGCGTGTTGCGCGTTCCCCAGGCTGCAAACACGACAGACATGGGGGCCCCGATCCGTATCGGACGCGTGCATCCGGCTGTGGAGCGGAAAAGAGAGGACGAACGCCGCCACCAGCGCGGCGGAGAGAAAACGTTTCATGTCACCTCATCATGGCACATTTTAAACGCCGCCGTCAAAACCGCCGGACGGCCGGGGACGACGGATTTATTTCACCCGCACGATTTTAAGTTTTTTGATGGTCACGGGCGTCTGCGGACGGTCCTGCCCGTCGCGCGGCACGTTGGCGATGGCGTCCGCCACGGACTGGCCTTCCACCACCTGGCCGAAGATGGTGTGGCGTCCGTTCAGCCACGGCGTGGGCGCCACGGTGATGAAAAACTGGGAACCGTTGGTCCCCGGCCCGGCGTTGGCCATGGCCAGCCGCCCCGGCTTGTCGAAACCCAGCCCCGGCGCGATCTCGTCTTCGAACCGGTACCCCGGCCCGCCGCTCCCCACTCCGAGAGGGTCTCCTCCCTGGATCATGAAATTGGGAATGACGCGGTGGAAGATGAGCCCGTCGTAGAAAGGCCGCTTCACCAGCTTATTGCTCTTCATGTCGGTGAACTGTTTGGTGCCCTCCGCCAGGCCGACCAGATTGTCGACGGTCTTGGGGGCCTTGTCCGGCATGAGTTTACAGACGATCTTCCCCTGGCTCGTCTCGAACACGGCGTAAATGCCCGGCTCCTTGGACCACGTGCCGCCGGCCGACAGGTCCTCCGCCACCGGCAAAACCAACAACGCCAAAGCCCAGCTGAAAAACCAAGAACGTTTCATATTCGTCTCCTTGATTCGATTTGTGAAAATCCTATTTTTCTTCCCGAACGGACCGGATGAACTTCACCAGCGACTCGACGTCTTTGTCGCTCAACGGACCGCCCACGTCCCGATGGAACGCCGGCATGGAGGAACCTTCGGCGCCGTTCTCAATGACGGATTGCAAAACCTTGACCGGTTTCCCCGCCATCTCTTCGGCCGAAGGACCGATGCGACGCAGCCCCATTTTATGATGTTCATGGCACATGGCACAATCGGCCTCGTTGCAGTCCAAGTAGCCCTCCATCGCCTCGATGCACGCATCCAGCGCGGCGTCCTTGGCTTCGATGGCAGCTTCGTACC
>JAKLDV010000007.1 GCA_022703335.1 Elusimicrobiota bacterium | reverse complement strand
CCCGCCACCATGAAGTCCGGCACGGTGATCCTTAAAAACCGCAGAACCGCCGGGCCGGCCGCCAGAAACGCCAGCGCCACCACCGTGGCGGTGAGCATCGACTGCAGGATCACCCGTCGGTGCTGCTCCCGCGAAAAGCCCTGCGTCAGGCCCAGATAGATGGGCAAGACGCCGATGGCGTCCACCGCCACGAAGAGCGGCACGAAGCACTGCCAAAAGGTCCGCACGGAAAAGTCCTCCCGGAACCCCGGTTATTCCTTTTTTTCGGTCTGGACCGGCAGGTAGTTCTCCAGCCCCATCTGGCCGATCTGATCGCGCTGGCATTCCAGCAGATCGATGTGGCCTTCCTCGTCCTGCAGGATCTTTTCGAAGAGCGCCCGGGACCCGTTGTCCTCCAACTGCACCGCAAGCTGGACGGCCTCGTTGTAGGACTTGATGGCGGTGGCTTCGCCGCCGATGTCGTTGGTGATCATCTCCGGGATGGCCTTGCCGATGCGTATCGGGCCGAGCTTGGTGACGGCCGGCATGCCTTCCAGGAAAAGGATCCGCTGCATGAGCGCCTCGGCGTGTTTCATCTCGTCCATGGCGTTTTTCTCGATCTTGTGATGGAGTTTCTCGTAGCCCCAGTTGTCGTACATCTCCGAATGCACCATGTACTGGTTGATGGCCCCGAGCTCTTCCGCCAAAAGCTTGTTCAGCACGTCGATGATCTTGGGATTTCCCTTCATAACGACCTCCTTGAGTCCGTTGTCGAGCCGTTATTCTACTAAATAATGCCGCCGGCTTTTTGCGCGCGGAATCGCGGTCCGTTCCGTGCCATGAAGCGCTAATTTTATTACAATCCCCTCCAGGCGCGGCACGGCCGAAGAGGCGAAGCCGCCCGCGCGGGTCCGAGTCCGATCCCGAAGGAAAAAACGAACCGAGGGCTGAAACGATAGAGAAACAGGGATTCCCCCATTATATGCTCAAGGAGATCCACGAGCAGCCGGAGACCGTCGCCGCCGCGATGCGCGGACGCCTTCGGCCCGCGGAGGGAACCGCCCGGTTGGAGGAATTGAACCCGCTCCTGGCGCACCTGAAAAAAACCGGCCACCTCACCCTGCTCTCCTGCGGCACCAGCTACTACGCCGGCCTGTACGGCCGCTATCTCTTTGAAGCGCTCACCCCGCTGACGGTGGACGTGGATGTGGCGTCCGAGTTCCGCTACCGAAAGATCCGTTTCCCGGCGGACACGGCGGCCGTGGCCATCAGCCAGTCGGGCGAAACCGCGGACACCCTGGCCGCGGTTCAGGAGGCGAAACGCGCGGGAACGCTGACGCTGGGGCTGGTGAACGTCGAGAGATCGTCCATCGCCCGGGCGGTGGACGCCGCCGTCCCCATGCGCGCCGGGCCGGAAGTCGGCGTGGCCTCCACCAAATGTTTTACGTCGGAAGGAGTGATCCTGCTCCTCCTGGCCCTGTCGTTGGGGCGCGAACGCGGGCTGGGGCCGGCGGAAGGGACGCGGATCCTCCGCGGGCTGGAGGCCCTGCCGGACCAGCTGCGCGCCGTTCTGGGACAGAAAGAAAAAATCCGCGCGCTGGCGGAAAAATATCACAAAAGTTCCGATTTCCTCTTCGTCGGCCGGAAGCACAACCACCCCCTCGCCTTCGAGGGAGCGCTGAAACTGAAAGAAGTCTCCTACATCCACGCCGAGGCCTATCCCGCCGGTGAAATGAAGCACGGCCCCATCGCCATGATCGACGCCGATTTCCCCTCCCTGGCTCTGGCGCCTCAGGACGAGACCTACGACAAGATGCTCTCGGACATCCGGGAACTCAAAACGCGGGGAGGGAAGGTGATCGCGGTGGCCACGGAGGGCGACAAGAAAATCGGGACTCTGGCGGACGACGTCCTCTTCATCCCGCCGGCGGTCGAACTGATTTCACCGCTTCTGGCGGCCGTTCCGCTGCAGCTCTTCGCGTATTATTGCGCGGTGGCGCGGGGCTGCCCGGTGGACCGCCCGCGCAACCTCACCAAAAGCGTGACGGCGGAATGACGCACCGCCCCCCATGGGGGGCGGCATCTCCTCTTCTGAATAACCGTTTTTGTTCTCGACTTCGCTCGAACAATCCCCCGCGTTACTTTTCGAACGAGCAGCGCGAGCGGGGGGCGGTATTCGGAAAGGACGGGGAATAACCGTCTTCACCCGGGGCGCCGCTCAACGGGAGCAGAAGGCGCTCCCCCGGGGCAGCGCCAAACCCATATATCGCCTGTTCTCCTCCAACACAAACCCTTTTGTCCGCATTTCCGACAAAGCGCTTTCCACTTCCCCAAGAAAAGCCTCCGGAGGACGCCGACCGTCCCCCACCCGCGCGGCGATTTCCTGCGCCGACCGTGGTTCGTGTTCGCAACATTGATATATCTCTTTGTGCAGGAGTCCGTACTCCGCGACCTGGCGGCGCAAGACGGGCCGCTCGCCGGACGACAGCCGGCGGCCGTCGAACCGGATCCCGCGGGGATGCGTCTCATAGCGCAGCCAGGTTTGTTTATCCGAAAAAGCCCGTCTCCAGCCGACGACATACCGTTTGACCGGCCCGATGCGTTTTTCCGAATCTCCCGCCCCCGCCCTTCTCCGAAAACTGAAAACGAACGCCAGCTTCGACAGATCGAACCGCGACGGCGGATATTGCAACGCATAGTATGCCTCGGGCTTTACATCGCCGATCCCGAACCGGTCCGCGTAGCGGTAGTATTGACAATCCCTGTACAATCGAAACGGCAAAATGCCGGTGGGGGACGACAGGTGGGAAATGGCCGGCAGCACGGCGCGCATCGCCGCATAACTTTCCCGTTGTTCGTCGGGAAACCCATACAGGATGTTCCAACCCACGGAAACGCCGAACTCGCGGCACCACTTCAGAACGCGGACGTTTTCCGACACGCCGACGCCGCGATTGATCCTTTTCAGGACGGTCCCGTCCAGCCCGTCCACCCCCACATAAACCGAACTCACCCCGGCGCGGGCCATCCGTTCAAAATCCCGGCGGGTCATGTCGGGGCGGAGCCACACGCGGAACCTGAATCCCTCGCCCCTCTTCTCCAACCGCGGGAAAATGCGCTCGAAGTGCACGGGCCCCATCAGATCGTCCATCAAGAACAGGTCCCGCATTCGGTATCGACGGGACAAATGGAGGAGTTCCTTTTCGAATTGTTCCGGGCTTTTTGAAATATACCGCGTTGCGTCGTGGTTGGTGTAGCCGGAACAATGCTTGCAGGGATGCTTTTCCGCCCACCAGCAGCCGCGCGTCGTTTCGACACACAACGTCCGTGGAAGCTTTTTCAAGAGGGTGGTTTTCTCGAGGGCTTCAAAATAATCGTCGTAATTCGGCGGGGGAAGTTTTTTCATGTCCACCCGGGGCGCCCGTTCGCTCAAATGGATTTTCCCGCCCACGCGGCTGGAAATGCCCCGCACCGGCCGGCCGGGACGGCCGCTGGCAATGTTCTCAACCAGTTCGGGAAACGACTCCTCCGCCTCTCCATCGGCCACATAGTCGATCCAATCCGCTCCTTTCAAGAGCGCGTGCCCCATCCCCCCAAAAACACCGTTGCCGCCCACGATCAGGGGGACCGCCGGATGCGTCCGCTTGATCTTCCTTGCCAGCGACAGCGCGGCCATCAGGCTGCAGACGGAGGAGAATCCGACGATGCCGTATTGGGACCAATCCACCCGCCTATGACATTCGTCCATGAACCGGGGGACCGTTTGATAGGCCAATTCCTTGAGTTTTTTCCCGGGATACGCACTGGCGCGTAATTGACGGACGAGGCGCCTCATGTCCGGATGGTCTTTGACGGTTTCCCAGGAATTATCCAAGGTCCCGTCCCCGCACGGCCCAAAAAGAGACACCGAAAAAACCCAATTCGCGCGCAACTCGGCCGCCAGGGCTCCGTACAGGGCCAGGCCTATTTTCTCGGCAAACTCTAAGTTGAAGTAATAGATGTCGGTCCGAATGCCCTTCGCGGCCAAAACGCTTTTCAGACTGGACAATCCCACGTTCTGGTACCCCGGCAACTGCCAGGGCATGCAAACCAGGGCGACCGGTTTCACGGAGGGGCGGGGATCTTTCGTCGGAATCACGGGATGAGCGGCCAGAAATCCGCGGGCTTGTCGTAATGCGCCAGAAATTGGCGCATATCCTCCCGAAGCTGTTCGATGGCCCACCGGCGCACCTCCGGGTCCCACGCCGGCCGGGCGGTGATTTTCTCCTTGATCAGCGGATAAAACGGCCGGCAGAAGAAATCCGGAACGCAGGGCCGCAGCAACCGGAAGGGGAGAGAGAACCGGGCGCGGGCCAGGAAGTCGCCGTCCCTATACTTGCCGACGGCCGCGTTCACCGGTTTTGCCGCCGCCGCGCTGTCCACGGTCTCCGCGACGCCCAGGAATCGAAAACATCTCCTCAGGGCCGCCCCCGGATCCGCCTTGATGTCCTCCAAAAAGAGGACCAGTATCCTGTCGTCCGGGAAATGCCGTCGATACGCCGAGATCTGGAACCAATACAGGCTGGCCGAAACCAGCGAGCGGACCTCTCGCACCGCCCGATTGAACGGAGGGACGGGCCGGTCCCTTTCCCCCGGATTGACGCGGAGCTGCATCCACGTGGACTCGATCCGCTCCAGCGGGTGCCGCACCAGGTAGATGAACCGGGCGTCCGGAACATGTTTCAATATCCTGGGGACGGCCTCCGGATAGGCCTTCACATCCGACAGCGAGTGACTGACCTCCCCGATGGCCTTTTTCCCCCGGACGTCCGGAAACTGCCGGAGATACCAATCCCATCCTTTTTTGTACCTTTTGTCGCTTGAAAAAAAATGGATCTCCCTCTGCCCCATCGCGATCTCGGGATGCCGGCAAAGGACCTCATGGATATACCCCGACCCGCATTTGGCGGCGCCAATGACCAGAAACGTCGGCTGGAACGATGCGGCCATCATCGACTCCCTCAGGCGTATTTCACGGGCAGGCCCCGGGGAAGGGTTTCCAACCCGTCAAACGCACTCCTCATTTTCTCCATCGCCCGCGCAAGGGCCGCGCGACGGCGTTCGTTTTTTCCCCCGAAAGAAGAACCGTTTAAAATTTCGCCGGGCGACCGCGATCCTAAAAACATTTTTTTGAACAACCGCCGCTCCTCCCACCGCCTCAGCGGCACGGAGCGAAGACCGACCCGCTTCACATGGAAAAACGTCCGGCCCGAAACCTCCAGCGTTGCCGCGCTCTCCCGGGGGTCGTCGGTGGGCCGGCAGACGCTGTATTCCAGGAACACCGTCCGCGCCTTCAGAGCGGGGGCGTCCAGACTCTCCGGCCGGACATAGCATTTCTCGCCCTCCCGGCGCAGAACGCCGCCGGATTTCGGCGAACGGGCGCGCTCCGCGCCGTTTTCGAAATAGACCCTTCGGAGAAGCCCGGTCTCCCGAACGACGGAGAACCCCCGATGCGGCGCCTTCCGGACGAACCACTCGGCCAACACACGCTGATAAGCGCGCTGTTGGAACCTCTCGCGATAACACTGCGAACAAAAATTCACCGACAGGCGGATCTTCTTTTCGAGGGACTCTTTCAGCAGCCGCAACGCCGTCAGTTCCGATTCCACGACGCTGCAGGCCTTTTGCCCCCGGGCGAAGGAATAGCCCCCCCGGGCAAGGCGTTGCTCGTTATACGGTGTTACCTTCAATTCGTGCAGGTTGAGGTGGTCCACCCCCAGGGCCGCCAGTTCCGGCAACAGGGCCCGCACCCGGTCGAGGTGTTCGGGGACGGCGGGGATCTCGACGGTCACGCGGCGGATGTGCCGTTTCGCCAGGCGGACCGGGGCGGTGTCGTATCCCCGCGCGCTGAGGTTGATCCGAATCTCGTCCAGTCCCGCCGCGGTCAGCCGCCTCAGCCGGGACGCCGTCACGAAATCCCCGTTGGTATAGACCCAGACATGCCCTGTTTTGCCGAGGGCGGTCCGCGCCCTTTTCACATAGCTCAACAGCCGCTCGAATTCCAGGAACGGCTCCCCGCCGGAAAAACTGACGTCCGCGTAGCGGAGTTCCCTGATGAACGTTTCGAGGTCTCCCGAAACGTCCAGTCTCGTCAACGCCATGTTTTCGAATGGAACGCGGCCGGAAAGGGTTTTTTCTTTGGGGCAGAAAAAGCACCGGCGGTTGCAGCGCTTCTCGAGGTACAGGCACAGCCAGGTCCCGCGCGCGCACGCCACGCATCCGGGAGACAGTCGGCCGGAATATATTTTGGCCTTGTTCCCCTCATGGAACCGCGCTCCGGCGGCCAGGCAATCGGCCAACAGGCGGTCCCGCTCGGCGATCAATCGCCTCGAGCGGTCGGGCGTCAACCGCCGCCCCCCGCGGACGTCTCCGCCGAAAAGACGCAAAAGCGCGGCGGTGTTCCTGTATTCCTCCGATTTAAGGCGCCTCGATGAGGTCTTCATCACTTCGGAAAAGATATCGCAAAAAAGCGGGAGGCACAAGAGGCGCGAAATCCGGCCGGGCCGAAACGTCTTTTTGATATACTTTGCGCGTGCAGGACGATATTTTCCTCATCATCCGCGCCGACGATTTCGGCATGTGCCACGCCGTCAACCGGGCCATCGCCGACGCTTTCTCCGGCGGGCGGATCACCACGGCCAGCGTCATGGTCCCGTGCCCCTGGTTCGAGGAGGCGGCGGCCCTTTGCCGGCGGCATCCCCGGTGGGACGTGGGCGTGCATCTCACCCTCTTCAGCGAGTGGGAGAATTATCGATGGGGCCCCGTTCTGCCCCCCTCCCGAGTGTCCTCGCTGGTGGCCGAAGACGGCCGATTCTTCCGCTCCCCGAAAGAACTCTTCCGCCGGAGGCCGAGCCCCGCCGAGATCGAACGGGAATTCCGCGCGCAGATCGAGCGGGCCCGGGCCCGCGGCCTCCGCCTGACCCATTTGGATTTCCACATGGCGCGGACCCCGCCGCTCTTGAGGATCGCGCGACGACTCGCCTGCGAATTCCATCTCCCCATTTCCCTGGACAACGGGGAGAACGCCATCCGCCGAACTTTTCTGCCCTCCCTCCGCTCCGGCTCTGCCGTCCAAAAGGCGGCGCGGGCCTTGAAATTCCTCCGTCCGGGGACAAACATTTTCTATTGTCATCCCGGCTATTCCCACCCCGAACTGGCCGCGATCCGGCAACGCCACAAGAAGCCGGGCTTCCTGGCCCGCCAGCGCCAGGCCTCCTTCGACGCCTTGGCCCCGCACGCGCTTCGCTTCCTCAAGCGAGGACTTGCCGTCCGGCTGATCGGTTATCGGGAGTTCTCCCTCCTTTTCCCTTCGAGACGAAAAACGTCCCCTCGATAGGAACACCCTCTCCATGGAAAAACAGCCCCCCCCCGAACGTCCGACCGTGCTCGTCGGAGACCTCCATTACGCCACCCTGCGGTCCACCCTTCCCGGTCTGGCGGCCCAGGTGCTGAAACAACGGCCCTGTCTCATTTTAAGTCCGCGCGACACCGTGGCGCACGACATCGTTGCCCCCGTCCCCGTCCATTACGTCGGTCTGCCAAAGAAACACCCCTGGCCGGTGGTGGCTGTTTCCCTGGCGGTGGGGCTTTGGCGTTTTTTCAGACGTCATCGCCCCGCGCTGGTCCATCTCCATGCCTGCGCGTTGCACTACTATTGGGTCTGGGCCGGGGTCATGCGAATCCTCCGCATTCCCTACGGTGTCACCTTCCACAGCTATGTCGGTTCCCATGAGGCGGGAAGTCCAGCGGAACGTTTTCGTCGCTATCTGAAATTCCGCGAATGGGAGTTCTTCCTTCTCCCCAAAGCCCTTTTCGTCAGCACGGTCTCAACCGCCCTCCTGCGCCACCTCCACGACCGCTTCAAGAAGAGATGGGACATCCGCGTGATCCCGAACGGGTTCGACTTCCCTTCGGAAAATCCGCCCTCGCCCACCCCGCCCCTCCCGCCAACCCCGTACCTCTGTTCTCTCTGCGGAGGGCTGCCCGGAAAAGGGGCGGACTGGCTCCTCTTCGCCTTTCAAACCGTCCTCCAAACGGAGCCGAACGTTCATCTCCTCCTGTGCGGTTCGGGCACGGCGCGTCTTAAAAGCCTGATCGGTTTGTTGCGACTGGACCACCGGGTGCATTTGATGGACTTTGTGCCCCGCGCCCAGGTCCCCTATCTCCTACGGAACAGCCTTTTTTACGTTCATCCGACCCGGCAGGAAACCTTCGGATTGGCGGTTTTGGAGGCCCTCGGCGAAGGGAAAGCGGTGGTGGCTCCTGAAATCGGGGGATTGGTCGATTATTTGAAAAACGATGAAAACGCGCATTTGGTGCCTGTGTTGGACGTCGCCGCCTTGGCCGACGGCATGATTCGGCTGTTAAAGGACCCGGCCTATCGCTCCCGATTGGAAAAAGGCGCCCGCCAGACGGCGGATCGTTTTACCTGGTCCCAAGTGGCCCCCCGCTATCTTCAAATTTATCCCTCTTAATTTTTGTTGTCATTTTGGCCGTTTTGTCGCATAATGTTAAATGTGCGCTTTTGGGAAAAGGTCAGCTCCCAAAAACAATGACGTTTGGGAATCAACGGATAACAGATTATGTCTAAGAAAAAACTCATAAAAACAAGCGGCTCCAAACGAGGCCGTCGTTACGTCAAACCTCATTTGACGGTACACGGCCGCCTCGAACGAGTAGTTTACGGGATGGAGTTCACTCCAGATTAATCCTTTCGGTTTTCTCTCCCGAGCGCGGGTGTAGCCGTTCCCGCCACAACCTCATGTCTTTTTTCATCAGCGTCATCCTCCCCTGCCACAACCGCCGACGGTTCTTCGCGCAAGCGCTCGCCGGACTTTCTCAACAAACGTTCAGGAATTTCGAACTCATCATCGTGGACGATGCCAGCGCGCCGCCGCTTCTGGAAACCGTTCGACGCGCCCGCCTGCCCCGCTGGCGATACCTCTATCTGGGGAAGAACCGCGGCCCTGCCGAAGCCCGCAATCTGGGCATCCGCAACGCCGAGGGGGACCTGATCGCCCTGCTGGATTCGGACGATGTGTGGTATCCCCAAAAATTGGCCGTCCAGGTCCGCTGTTTCGCCGATCCCAAAATAGATTTCGTCTATTCCAACGTTTCCGAGATCGACGGCCGTGGCCGCGTCGTCCTTCGCAAGGTCATCCGCGAGGGGGACCTGGACCCCGCCTCCGGCCTGCCCAAATCCCTTCCCTACACCTCCACCATCGTCTTGCGCAAAAAAATCCTGGCGCGGGTAGGGCTTTTCGATCCCGGGTTTCGCCACTATTACGACGACTCGGATTTCTGGTGTCGTGTCTTGAAAAAATCGTCCGGACGGATTCACTATCTGTCCCAGGCCTTGGCCGCCTACCGCATGCCCCGAGGAAAAAGGTATTCCCCCGCGCGCTATTCTCTGTCCCCCTCTTTAAAAAAAGAATCTCCCCGCATCGTGGACTACTTCCTCGACCAGGCCTACTTCACCATTAAACGGCGGCGAGCGGACCAGCCGCTCCCCTTGAAATATTACCGCCATGGCCGGAACGCGGGAGTGGATCTGCCTCCTCTCCCGGAAAACGGCCGCTATCTCCCCTGGATTCGCCGCATTCTGGAAAATCAAAATGAACCGCGTTGTCCCGCCCCCCGGCCGAGGCCGAGGCCATGACGGCTCCCCGCGTCGCCCTCGTCAGCGCCCCCTGGAACTGCACCAACGGTTTTTTGGATCAGACCCCCGCCCTTCTTAAAGGCCTCCTGGCCCGGCGCGGGCTCTCGGCGAACATCCACCCGCTGAATCTGGAATTCATCGAATCGGCCGGCTGTCACCTCTACGTCGCCCTCATTCGATGGAAATTCAGCGACCTGGTCTTTTCCGGCCGAAAAATTCCGGCGGACGATCCCGAACTCCGCGCCTCCCTGGAAAATATTTTTGCGGAGTTCCCGGACGTCTCCGCCGAAAAAATCGCCGAACTGATGGAAGAAACCGTCCCCGCCTTCCTGGCGGAGGTCCCGGCCCTCGCGGACTGGTCCCTCTACCGATTGATCGCCCTGCACGCCCAGAAAGACCTCATGTCCTCTCTCCGCATCGCGGAAGTCCTCAAATCGGCCAATCCCGCGGGCCGGATATTTCTCAGCGGCGAACGGGGCCAGGGAGAATGCGGGCGGGAGATCCTGGCGGCCTGCCCGTGGATTGATTACGTCGCCGACGGCGAACCGGAAAAAATACTTCCCGACCTGGCGGCCCGCGTCGTCGCCGGGCAATCTGCCGAAGACGTCCGCGGACTGCTGTATCGCGGAAACGGCGGGGTGCGGACCACCGGGCGGGCGGAACGCCTGGACCCGAACGAGTTGCCCCCTCCCGATTACGACGATTTTTTCCGGCGGCTCAAGCGATCGCCCGTGCTGCGGCGCCTGCAACGGGTGCTCCCGCTGGAAACGAGCCGTGGCTGCTGGTGGGCCGAAAAACATCCCTGTTTTTTCTGCGGGTTCCACCCGGACGAAGAAACCGCCCGGTTCTTGTCAAAAAAACCGGACCGGCTCCTGGAAGAAATCACGCATCTGGCCGAACGTTACGAGGAACTGGAATTCCAGCTGCAGGACAAGACGCTGGACCTCGATTTTTTCAAGGAACTCCTGCCTCGTCTAAAAAACGGCGACAACGACTTCTCCTTCAGCGGAATCCTGCGCCCTAACGTCACCCGCGAACAGCTCGGCCTCCTTAAGGAAGCGGGCTTCCAGACCATTTATTGGGGACTGGAAAGTCTCTCCACGGAACTCCTGAAGCGGGCGGGGAAGGGGACCACGGCCGGGCAGAACGTGCGACTCCTGAAATGGTGCCGGGAACTGGACATCACCGCCTTTTGGAATTTCCTCTATGGTTTTCCCGGAGAATCTCCCGACACCTACGCCCAGCTCTTGAAGCGGCTGCCGGCGCTGTCGCATCTTCCCGCCCCCTCTTTCATCCAGCGGCTCGAATTACGGCGGGGCAGCCCCCACCGGGCCGACCCCGGCGCGTTCGGATTCGCCGATGTGAAACCCTCCCTCCTGGAAACGCTTATCTGGCGCCCTCCTCTCTTTCATCCGGAAAAAATGGCGATGTTCTTCGACTACTCATACGCCGAGCAACGCGGGGACCCCGATTTTTATGTGGCTCCCCTTCGGGATTTCTGGAAACGCTGGAAAACCGCCTATCGGGAGAAGAAAACCTACCTTTTTTATGAGCGCGGAGTGGACTTCATCCGGTTTTACGACAACCGGCTCACCTTGACCGGTCATCCGAACGAATACCTCTCTCGGGTCTTTGAATACGGACAATTGCATAAGGCGATCTACCTCTTTTGCGAAAACGATCTCCGGGAACCGCGGGAAATCCTCCGCCATATCCGTTCGCTTTGGCCGGACTCCCCGGACTCGGACATTCTTTCCGCTCTGCACGAACTGGGACAAGCCGGACTGCTGTTCGAAGACGCGGGCCGTTGCGTGGGATTGGCCCTCCCGCGCGCCAGCCTTTCACGCCCACTGATTCAGCAGGCTCACAAAAATCTGCTAAAGACTTCGGTTATCTCGCCGGCGCTTCTCGAAGATCCACTTTAACCCATGTCTCCCCGTCGACTCCCCGACCGGCCGCGCTCCCCCGGAACCGCCAAACCCAAAGGACGCGTCGCCCTCGTCTCCATGCCGTTCAGCAACCTGCATATTCCCAATGTCGCCCTCGGCCTCATGAAAACCGCCTTACAGGATAAGGGCATCGGCGCAGAGATTTTCAATTTTCACCTCCTGTTCGCCAAGCGCATCGGACTGGAAACATACCGCCGCCTTTCCAGCAGCTTCGACATCCAGCCCGCTTGGCTCTTTTCCGCCCCCCTGTTCGGCTCAACCAACGTGGATTCTCTCCTTCGACGTGGATGGAAAAACACGGAGGTGCGGAAATATCTCCTGAGCCTGAACTGCCGTCCGGGCGAAAGCGAATGGGCCTCCTTGAAACAGCTCCTCCGGGAAGACGTTCCCCAATTCATGACCGAATGTCTTCGCGCGGTGGATTGGAAAAAGTATGACGTGGCCGCTTTTTCCTGCGCCCTCCCCTATACGGTGCCGTCTTTGGTTCTGGCGAAAAAAATAAAGGAAATTTCCCGTCGAACCCGGATCGTACTGGGGGGACCCGATACCTACAACGAAATGGGCCACGCGCTCCTTCGGGGGGCCCCCTGGATCGATTTTGTCGTCAACGGCGAAGGGGAGGTGGCATTCCCGTTGATCGTCGCCAACATACTCGCCCGCCGACCGAACACCCCGGTCCCGGGCGTGTCTTGCCGGCGTGGGAAAAAAATCTTCCTTTCCCCCTTGGCTCCCCCCGTCGACATCGAGCAATCTCCGGCCCCCGATTATTCGGAGTTGTTTCATGAAAAAAACGCGTCTCCCGTTTTGAAAAATGTCGAGACCGCCTTGCCCTACGCCGCAACGCGCGGATGCGCCCGGGCGAATGCACGACCCTGTCTTTTCTGTGGCTACCGTTGCACGGACATCCGCAAGTTCCGTCTTCAGCCACCCGAGCACGTAAAGAATGCGCTGATGCTCCTCTCCAAACGCTATCGCGGCCTGGCATTCTATTTCGCCGACAGCGCTCTTCCCTCGAAATATTACGACGAACTCTTCCCTCTCCTCCGGCAGACCGGGGTCGACTTCACTTTTTATGGTTTTGCGCACCCCGATATTCCTCGAAAGCATGTCCGGTGCCTCAAAGCCGCCGGTTTCAACTCCATCGATTTCGGCATTGAAAATCTTCACTCCGACCTTTTGAAAAACCTCGGAAAAGGCTTCACGGCCCTCCAGGCCATCCGCTTGCTCAAGTGGTGCCGGGAAGACGACATCTGCGTCAGCTGGAATTTCCTGTGTGGCCTGCCGGGAGAAAATGCCGCACATTATGAAAAGAATTGGAAGCTCCTGCCGCATTTGACCCATCTATCCCCGCCGAAAATATTCCTCCCCCTGCGTCTCTACCGGGACTCCGTCCATTTTTGCCGTCGACAAGACTACGGATTCGAGCGGGTCCGTCCGAATCCGATCTACCGCGCCATTTATCCGGAGAAAAAATTCATCCTAACGGACGTCGCTTACGCCTTTTCCTATGTCGCTCGATGGCAACTACCGGACTTGGAACAGCGGATGACCCGTCTGAACAACTGGCGATGGGAATGGCAAAAAGCCGTTTGGGAGAATGAAACTTTTCTCTTTTACGAGCGCGGCCCCGGTTTCATCCGCTTTTACGACCGTCGTTTCCGGCCGGGAAACCCTCAGGAACCGCCCCAACCACGGATCATCCAGCGGCCGCTCCTTCACAAGAACATCTATCTCCTCTGTGCGGACAACCTGCCGTCGGTCGACGACCTCCTGGCTCAATTGAAAAAAGCCGACGGCGCCGCCCCGGACCGCCGGGCGGTGGAGGAAACGCTGTCGGATTTGACGTCTCTCGGGTTGGTTTATGAGGAGGAAGGCCGCTACTTGGGGTTGGCGTTGCCCGCCGCCGCCTATCCCGACAGCGTCCGACGGGGAACAAGCTGGGAACGGCTCAATTTCCACTGGAAAGAAGAACGCCCCGACGACGCCTTGCTGACCGAACGCGCGCCGGGAGAGCGGGGGGCGTCCCGCTCTCTTTAAGGAACGTCTTACGGGTGAACCGCCGGCCGAGCCGTTTCCGAGAACAAACGCGCCGTCCCCGGGTCGGCGGGAACCGGAAGCCGAAGGGTTTCATCGACGGCCAGGGCCAGCCAACGGCCCTCTTCGTCAACGATAATTTCCCTCTTTTTCATGTCTGCCAACGCCGCTGAAAGCTGTTTTTGGGGCACCCCCCGCGCCTCGGCCCACCGCCGCAATTCCACGAACGACCGGGCCCCGTCACAGAACGAATACAAATCCGCTTTCCAGCCGTCCAGCCGGTGGGTTTTCCTTTTCAGGCGCGGACCCTTCGCCGTCGGCCACAATCGCTGATCCCGGATCCGCAGTCCGCCCGGCCGGCGTTCCACCCTGCAAAATACTTTCGTCGGAAAACACCGGCGCCAGGCCTCGCAGAAACGCCGGAGCGGGGCCGACCGCCGATCCCTCTCCGACTTCCCCGGAAAATCGGCGTCGAAGAAAAAAGCCAGCCCCTCCCTGTCCGAGCGGCCCGGATAAAGCACCCGGTATATCGGGTCCGGACGCAGGCGGCGCAGGCGGTAACGGCGGGCCCGTTCGAAGAACGGCGAAAAGCGCTCCAGGCGTATCGGATGCACCGTCGGCGGCTGGCAATGACTGAGCCGCCCCAGCCAGCGCAGGCTCTCCCGATAATCTTCCGGAAGTTCCCCGGGCACTCCGTAAAGAAAATTCCACAAGGCCACCGGGCCCGATTCCCGGCACCATTTGAGAACCTGGGCGTTGTCGAGCGGCGTCGTGCCTTTTTGCATCATATCGAGGATCCGCCGGCTCATATTTTCGATGCCGATCTGCACGAAACGTACGCCGGCCGAAGCCATGCTCCGAATGTGCTCCTTCTGTTTCGTCACCTTCATGCACCAAAACACCTGCGGCCTGTCCTTCAGCCCCCGCAGACGGGGCAGCAGTTGAACGATGTGCGCCGGTGAAATATTGTTGTCCGTGAAACGGAATTTGCGGACGCCGTATTTCCTCATCAACCCGCGCATCTCCTTCCAGACGCTGTCCGCGGACCGCCGCCGGTAAGCAATGGCGTCCCGGTCTATCCCGCAAAAAGCGCACTGCGTATGCTGTCCATACCAACACCCCCGCCCCCCCTCCAGCTGGAAAATGGGGTCCACGAACGCCCCTAATCCGGACTTTTTCAATCCCTTCACATAATCGTCCCGCAACAACGCGGCCGGCAGTTCCTTCAGCCCCACCGGCCGGGCAGGAGCCGGGGGCGGGAAGATTTTGCCGCCGACGCGTTCCCACACGCCCGCCACCGGACGCGGCGCCGACGGCCGGGAAACCCATTCCAACAACGGTTCCTCGCCGTCGCCCTGCACCACCGCATCGAGCCACGGAAATTCCCTCAACAACCGGGGGCCGACAGGCGAAGCGACCCCGGGCCCTCCAAAAACCACCCGCGCTTGTGGAAACTTTCCCTTGATCCTTGAAGACAACACCAGGGCGGGAACCGTATAGGTGCTCCAAACCGTGAATCCGATGACCCCGTAACGGCCCCAGTCCACATCTCGAAGGCAATCGTCGAGATACGTCGGTATCTGTTCGGCCATGCGGCGGCACGTCCTCGCAAAATCCGGCGCGGACTCGACCCATCGGTAGGCCTCCGGAACGGCGACCGTTCTTTTCCCGGCGCTTCCGCCGGGCAAAAACGGCGCGAACAACGCCTCCCCCGCCATGGTGTAGGCCGCATCGTGATAGGATTCCAACCCCACCCGGCGGGCCAGCGACAAATTCAAATAGTGGATATCGGTCCCGACCCCGTGCGCCTCCAGATAATTTTTCAGGACGACCGGCCCCATGCTGTCCATGACCACGCTGTGCCACGGCGGGACCACCAAGGCGACCCGTATCGGACGACGTGCTGTTTTGGATGATTTTTTTCTCATGCGCTTCCCGTCAGAATTTATGCCTACGACATGCTCCAACCCCATGCGTTCTACCATTCCTACAAATAATGAGCCCGCCGGTCAACTCTCGACGCCCCCCACGGCCGACCGGGCGGAAAAACAGCGGCCCCGGCGCAAGAGCGCGGGCCGTCGGCGTTTTTTCTTCTTTGATGGGGAGCGATCGTTATCGGGTGTGCGGGCGGGGGCGGGGATCCTTGGGGAAAGGGGTCAGGCGTCTTCGACCAGTTCCCTCTCCGATTGAAACGGTCGCGCGTTCAGCCATACGGGGAACTCCAGGGGTCCGCGCGCCAGGTCCTCCTTGGCGTAATGGACGAACGCCTGGGCCAAGTTCACGACAAACCGGTCCACGGACCGGTCCACTAAAAGCAAGGACTTCACCAGTTCGTCCCGATGGTCCCAGAAATGCTCCAACAGGAGCGGGTAGACCGCCTTTTTAAAACCGAACGCGGCCCGAAGAAGCTCGTGCAAACGGAACCGGTCCAGGGCGCGCTTCCGCGTGATCATGTCCGCGAAATCGATCAGCGGCTGCATGTTGCCGCGCAAAAGGTTCTGCCGATGGGCGCTGAAATAAATCTCATTATGGGCGTATATTTCTTCGACCGGGTGGCGGGCATAACTGCCGCGCAGGTCTTTGACGGCGAACGTCATGGCGAGAACGAGGTCTTTTGCCTGGCGGCCCAACAACACATCGAGGGAATCGGCGGACATTCAAACCTACCTCTCGGCCCTGGAAGAAACATTCGGAGCCGAAGACATGCGGCGCAACGATTTGGTAAAATAAAAAGGTGCGGGGCCTCCATTCATTACTTGGCAATTTCTCACCAATGGACGGTCACATGAAAGAGCCCTTGAATACATTCCGTCGTTCAGACGGTCCGTCTGGGAATATGGATGGCCTCTTTGTCGCTTCCCTCAGACGACCTCCCGCATGCTGCCGTGTCCCAGAGGCCATCCATATTGCCCCGCTTTCCTATAGTCTGCCACAGTTCGTTCAACTCCCGTTCTCTTTTCGTTTAACTCTTGCTCAAATTCTCCGTCGGGGAATCCCCTATGGCCTATCGCGTTCTCATTGTTGACGACGACGCCGCCATCGTAAAAATGCTCGAGATGTGGCTGCGGGAGCGCGGGTATCTCACCGCGCACTGCGCCGACGGCGCCGAGGTGCCGGCCAAAGCGGTCGCCTGGAAACCGGACGTCATCCTCCTGGACGTGCTCCTGCGGGGCGCGGACGGCCTGGAGGTTTGCGCCCGGCTCAAACGCAATCCCGCCACCAAATGCATCCCGGTGATCATGATGTCCGGGTTCCGGAAACAGATGGAAGACGCCGTGACCGGCCTGCGGGGAGGCGCGGTCGACTATCTGGTGAAACCGTTCTCCGCCGACCTCCTGGCGGCCAAACTCGAGATCCTCCTCCGGCGATGCCACCACGCCGAACCGGAAGTGGTCCGCGAACGGCACGGGCTGAAACTCTATTCGAACGAACGCCGGGTGACGGTGGGGGACAAAGAGATCCGGCTGACGCGGAAGGAATTCGATCTGTTGGACCGCCTGATGGGGAACCCGTTCCGGATATTGTCGCCCCAGTCCCTTCTGGAAACCGTTTGGGGCTACGACGCGGACGCCTACACGGACCCGCACACCGTGGAGGTTCACATGTCGCGCCTGCGGCGGAAACTGGGGAAAAAATTTTCATCGCACATCGTGAACCTGATCGGCTCCGGCTACCGGCTGGACTGATCCCTTCCCATCCCGACGCCCCTCGTTCTTGAAAAATGCGGCGGCATCTTATATAACCAATTGCCTGTGTCAAATCCGCGATTCTGAGGGGACCTTTTCATGCGCGTGACTCTCGTCAATTGTCCGGGCTGGGTGCGCCGCCTGCCACCCCTCGGCGCCGCCCTGCTCAAGGCGTTTGCGAACAGTCAAGGGCACGAAGCGACCTGCCTGGACCTCAGCAACAACCTCTACCACGCGACCTCCGAAAAATACAAGCCGTTCTGGAACACGGAACACATGCACTATTTTTGGATGGATGAAGGCCGCGTCCGCGCGTTTATCGACGAGAACGAAGGGGCCGTCGACCGGGAGGTGGGAAAAATCCTCGACTTGCAGCCCCACGTCGTCGGCTTTTCCCTTTACATCAACAACCTCTCCATGACGCTCGAGGTATTGAAGCGTGTGAAAAAGAGGGCCCCCTCGGTGTTCATCGTGGTGGGCGGCCCGGAAGTCTGCTCCAAGGCGAAGTTCCTTCTGGAGCACCGGGAGATCGACGCGGCGGTCCCCGGCGAGGGAGAGAACGCCCTGGCCGGCCTCCTCCAAACCCTCCAGGAATCCGGCCCGCGGAACAATCTCCCGGGAGCCTACGTGCGGGCGGACAACCCGCAGGGCTACGTCTTCACGCCCGTCCCCGTGGTCGAGCATCTGGACGAGCTGCCCTTTCCCGATTTTGATGATTTCGCCCTGGACACGTATGCGCTCCCGGGGCACATGCCGACCTATTTCGGACGCGGCTGTTTCAAAAAATGCGTTTTCTGCGACGAGGCCTTCCTCTGGAAAAAATGGCGGACGCGTTCGGGCCGGCGGACGTTCGAAGAGCTCCGCCACCTCAAACGCCGGCATCCCTCGGTCGCGCTTTTCGAATTCTACGACTCCTTGCTGAATTCGGACCTGCGCGCCCTGGAGGAATTTTGCGACGCCATCCTCCAAGACGACTCCTGGAATCGACCGGAGAACCGGTTCCAATGGCTCGGGAACGCCATCGTCCGCTACGACATGGGACGCCCTTTACTGGAAAAGATGGCCAAGGCGGGCTGCTATCTGCTGCAGCTGGGCATTGAGAGCGGGTCCCAGCGGGTCGTCACCTCCATGAAAAAAGGGTTCCGCGTGCCGGACGCGGACCGCGTGCTGGCGGACTTGCACGCCGTGGGCATCAAAGCCATGGTGAACATCATGGTGGGGTTTCCGACGGAAACGGAGGAGGATTTTCAGCAGACGCTCGACTTCCTTCGAAGGAACGCTCCGGCCATCGACCGGGTGGCGCCGAACGGCCCCACGGGCATCGTGGAGAACACGTTCCTGCATAAAAACGCCGAAAACATTTACGGGGTGGATCCGGGCAGCCTCCATCCGGAATTCTGGTCCACCCGGGACGGGCAGAACACCTACCCGGTGAGGCTGGACCGGTTCCAGCGATTGTGCGACTTCGCCCAAAAACTCAATCTTAAATTGGGGGCCCCTCACCGGCAGTGGGAATTTTGGCGGGAAGAAAAGTTAAAACGTTACGCGGATTTCAAACAGCAGCGGTCCCAACCTCAAAAAACCTCGGACTAATCCCGCCGCCTAGTCCATGACGGACTCGGCGTTCCCGTCCGCATCCTCCTCGGTGTCGTAGATGGCCGCGAGGGCCTTTTCCTCTTTGGTCCGGATCCATCCCTTAATCTTCGCCGCCGCATAAAAGTAAACGGCCAGGGGGATCACTAAAAAATACGTCAACACCTCCGCGCCCGACAACGGGATCAGTTTGGAGGAGAACCGGTCGGTGTTCCAGACGATCAGGACGATGGCCGCATACATGATGCTGAAATTCGTCCGCGGATCGCTCGCCTTGAACAGTTCCAACCCCTCGGAGCGCGGCCGGTGCAGCGGCCAGAACAACGACCCGCCGATATGTCCCGTCATGTCTTCGGTGATGTGCGTGAAAAAACCCAAAAACGCCACGAGGCCGTAGAGCCACCAATGGAAGAGGCCCATCCGATAGGCGATGAGGTGGATCGGGAGGGTCAAAAGGAATCCCAACACATAGGAATGGCTCCAGGTCCGGTGCCACGGCAGCCAGTTGAAATACAGCTTCCCGTCTTTTTCCAGCTGGAACCCGAACTGCGCCCCGCTGAATATCTCCACCGTGGAGGGTTTCACCGCCGCCTCCTTGTCCGGCCCCTTGATCAACCGACGGAGGAAGCGGACCGCCTTGTTCAACCAGTCGATTTCCAGATTCCGCGCCTTCAACTCATATTCCAGCGGGGCCCTCCCGACGCGGTTCTGTTTCGGCGCGGTGCCCGGGATGGGGCATTGGGAGGTTTTCACCATCTCGTTGAACTGGATGATCACCTCTTTCTTCGGGAAGAGGACCGCGTATTGCCGCCAGAGGCTGGCGCCCAGCTGGGTCGGATAGAACTGCACCCGCGTGAATTCGCCGGTCCGGCCGGCGTGCGCGATCGCCGCCGCGAACTTGTCGGCCATGGCCTGCGGGTCGGGGTTCCGCGGATCCGGATCGATCTCGTACTCCGCGGCGGAAAAATATTGTCCCACCTTAAAATCCAGCGTGTCCGGCAGGAGACCATAGGCCCCCGCCAGCAGCATGATGAACGAATTGGCCGCCCCCTCCACGGTGTCCACCCGGCTCTGGGTGGACATGCGGATCACTTCGGGGATGAAGGTCGCCGCGGCGATGCCCGACAGGAAATGCGTGAGCCCTTTCATCTACAGCAACCCCAGCCATTTGGCGACCGTGTCGCCGTATCCCGCCATGTTCACCGCGATGGGCACCAGCAGGACCGCCATGCAATGCGACCGACGGCAGTTGAAAAAAACCGGGATGGAGCCGATGCAGGTGGTCACCGCGGCCACCATGAGAGCCGTCAGACCGCCCGAAACGTCGTGCAGCCCGCCGCCCATGAAGTAGACGATGCCGATGATGAAGACGGTAATGACGGCGTAGATGCTCTTCAGATTGTCGGTCAGTTTTTTGAAATGTTTGACGGTCAGCTTCGTGAACCACATCAGCATGAGCATGGAGATGCCGGCACTGAAAAGGATGGTCCCCAGCATGATGAAGTAGTCGCCCGGCTGGGGGGTGGTGAGCGGTTTGAGCATGATGTTCATGCCGCCCCGCCCCATGCCGTTGGGGGTCACGTCGGTCAGCACGAAGAGCAGCAGGAAAGCGCCGACGTAGTAGATGATCTTGTTGATCCCGCCGGCGATGAGGAATATCCGCTCCTGCACGAAATAGATCTCCGGCGTGTGCACGTGCACCACCGTGCCCTCCTCGATCGGCTTTTCAAACGACGTCTGCCGGAGGTTCCGGTGGTTGGTCATGTGGCTGGCGGAGATGGCGGCGATGCCGATGGTGACGGCGGGGATCAGGGCGGTCATCAGTCCGCCGACCACGCCGGGCAGGCAGGCGTAGCCGAAATCGCCCCATCCGGCGTTGAGGTATTTCGACTCGTACTGCACCAGGGGGTATTTGGCTTTCGACAGCATCGTCTGCAAGATGGAGGGGAACGCGAAGAAGCCCACGAAGATCGGCATGATGCTTTGGAAGCTCAGTTCCGGGGAGGACAACGGTTTCGTCGTCAGGATCAGCCCCACGATCGAGGCCAGCGCGAACGTCAGGAGCCCGGCGAATATATTCGACCATCCGTTTTTGAATTTTTCCCAGGGCTTCCGGCCGCGCCCCGCGCCTTTGGGCCATTCGCTCATGACATAATGCACCAGGATGAGGCCGATGATCCAATGGAGGTGCAGCCGCGAGATCGCATAGATGTAGGTGCACACCTTGTAGAAAAACGGCGTTAACGGAAGGAGCAACAGCACCCCGAGCAGCGTTCCCGCGCCGGCCAACAGGGAGGCGTCGCGTCCCTTGCCGTTCTTCAGCATGTCCATGGACGGCAGGATGGAGGCCCCGGCCGACTCGTCCGCCGCGGAGAAGAAGGTCATGGGGATGGTGTTCAGGAAAGCGAACGCCACCATCATGGCCATGAAGAAGGGGACCAGCGCGTATTCGGGAATCACGGAACGGAACTTCAAATAGATGAGGATGGCGATGCCCGTGACGTTGTAGATGTGCAAGGAGGGGATGAGACACAAAAGGCCGCCGAGGACGGTCCCGAGGAGGCAATAGGCGATGACGGTGAGTTCGATCATGGGCGTTTTTCGAAGGACTATTTTTTCTTCTTTGGTTTCGGCCGGTCCTCTTGTTCTATCGTCAACTCCTCGTCCTGCGTGATTTCCAGCGGGCTCTCCCCGATGTCCGAAGCGGCCCCCGCCCCTTCTTCCCGGAAGACCTCCTCCTCCCCGGCCGCGCCTTTTCCGGCCCCCGCGTCGTCGTCCTGAATGATCTCCAGGGAGGCGGCGGTGCTTTTGCCGGGTTCGATTTTGACGTCTTCCGGATGGGCGATTTTCAGCTGAAGGTCGTCCCTGTATTCGCCGATCTGGAATATGCCGGACATGACGGCGTCTTCCTTCAGGTTCTTGTACCCCTTGATCTTGTCCGCCAGCGTGTCCCAGACCACCACCGACATGTCGTCGGACCCGTCGTCGAGCGTGACGACCACGCCCTTCCCCATCTTCCGGAGGCCCTTCACCGTGCCCTTGAAGATGTAGGATTCGCCGAGGTCCTTCTTCCGTAGTTTCTTGAATTTGTTGGGCTTGACGCTCGCCAGCCTTTTCGCCGTCAGTTTTTCCTGGAAGGCGTCGATGTCGACCGTGCCCACCTTGGCGATCTTCGCGAAATCGAAAATGCTGATCTGCGGGGCGCCGTGGTATTCGGTGATCATCACCGTCATGTCCAACTCCGTCCCCTTTTCGAGGAACATCTTCCTCGTTTCTTCGGGCATCTTTTCCATCACCGAATCGAAGACCGTCATGCCGATGCTGCCGGTCTCGTCGCTGAGCATGAAGACGTAGAAGACCGATCCCTTCTTGGTCTTCTTTTCCTCGTAGGAGGAAACGAACACCCTTATCTCGACGATCTCGCCGATGGACTCGGTTTTGATGTCGGCGATGTTGTATTTCTTGGGCTCCAGCTTTTTCAGGATACGGACCCGCTCGGGGACGGGGAGGAACAGCCCGATGCCGAATTTCTGGGTCTCGCTGACCGAGCCGGCCACCTCGACGAGGTCACCCAGCCCCGGCAGGTTGTCTTTATGTATTTTTTTGAACTGGGAAAGCTTGTTGAACGCCATCACGCCGATCTTCCCGGTGCCGTCCTCGATGGTCATCTTCAAGGTGTTCCGCGGGACGTCTTCCACATAAGAGGCGACTTTGCCGACGACCTTGATGTAGGCGCCGTTCATCCGTTCGTCGATGTCCTCGACGTGTATTTGTTTGGGTTGTTTGACGTGGGCGGCATACCACAGGAGAAGGACGCCCAGGACGGACCCCGCGAGGGAGGCGATCTTCACGATTTTGACGGCGATGCGTTTTTCCACCCGCGCGCCGCAGCGCGGACAAGACAGAAGGGATCCGGCGAAATAACCGCAGGTCGGGCAGAGCCCCTCCTCGTCCACAATGACCGCCTGCGTCTCCGGGGGCGCGCTATTTTCCTGTCGATTGTCTGTCATCTTGGGTCAATGGGCGTTCGTTTCGGCTCTTTCTTCGTGAATGAACAGATTCCTTGCTGTGGGAAGGGGAACTATTATGGCGCATTCTCGCGGGAATGGCAATCGCGGCGAACAAGGGCGGGGGCCTTCTTTCCGGCGGCGCCGACCGGCCGCACATACCGGTCATCCCGCAGACGCTGCGCATCATTTTCGACCAGGCACGGGGCCAGCGCCGCACAGGTGCAGCGATCGACCGGGCAGGGCCGGGGGGCGTCCAAAAGTCGGAAGGTCGGGTCTTTCGCATTTCCGAACGGCTCGTTGGCGTTGGGGCATCGCCGGAGGGACCCGTCCGCGGCCAACACGAACCCTTTCTGGCCGGCCCGGCACATCTTATCTTTGGTGCGGATGTCCCATATCTGATATCTCACGGCCTTGTCGTCGCCGCCCATTCGGATCAGCTCCTTCTCCTCGGGCGAATGGGCGGCCGGGTATTGTTTCCCCTGATACTTTCCGTGAAACGGCCGGATCCAACATAGAACGCCGTGTCTCCGGAAGCCGTCGTAATAGGTCCGGATATCGTTCAAAAGCGGCGGATAGGCCACCATGGAGGTCATGACCCCGATACCCCGCGCCTTCAACGACAATATTTTCTGAAGGAGGGTGTCATGGGAGATGAAGTAGGGGTGGAAACTCGCGTGAAGACGGACCCGGCCGGGGCGGAGGGCCGGAAGCCATTCGTCCGGCTCCCACGACAAATTCGTGGTGATGGACAGGGTATGTTTTTCAGAAACGCTCCGCAGTATTTCAAAAAAATCTTTCGTCAGGAACGGCTCGCCCTTGCCCGCGACGCCGATGTTCATCGGCCCGTAAAGCGAATGGGCGCGGTCCCAAAAACCGATCCACTCCGCCGCCGAGAGTTCCGCCGGTTCAGGAACCCACTCGCCGACATACCCGCAGTAAGGGCACCCGAAATTGCACCGATCCGCGAGGTTCCAAAGGCAAAAGATTTGTTCTTCGAATTTTGTGGCGTTCATGGGGAGCACGCGAAAACCGGCGGGCGCGGCCAACGGCTCCGCCGTCGATTTTTCATTATCCTACCATGTTTAAACGGCGGTTTCGTTATGTTTTTACCGTCCCCCGGTCATCGGGGGACGCGGACGGCGGGTCAGTGCGGTTTCGGCGAGAACCTTCGGCGGAACCAGGCGGCGGCGTCGTCGAACAGGGAGTAGGCCACCGGCGTGATGAGCAGGGTGATGAGGAGACACAGAGTCTGGCCGCCGATGATGACCACCGCCATGGTGGCGCGGTTGGCCGAGCCGGGTCCCTTGCCCAGAGCCACCGGGAGCATGGCGGCCACCAGGACGACCGTGGTCATGAGGATGGGCCGCAACCGCGTCTTGTTGGCCTCCAGGATGGCGTGGTCCCGTTCCATCCCCTGGGCGCGCAGGGTGTTGGTGTAATCCACCTGCAGGATGGCGTTCTTCTTGACGATGCCGAAGAGCATGAACACCCCCATGATGGAGAAAATGGTGAGCGGCTGTCCCGAAAGCCACAGGGAGAACAGGGCGAACGGAATGGACAGGGGCAGGGACAGCATGATCGTGACGGGGTGGAGGAAACTTTCGAACTGCGACGCCAAGATCATGTACATGAAGATGAACGACAGGACGAACGCCATCACGAACCCGGCCAGCATGCGGTTCATCTCCTTGGTCTTTCCGACGGTCTCCGTTTTATACTCCGGCGGCATTTTCAGTTCCCGGGCGATCCGGTTGCTGGCGCTCAAGGCGTCCCCGAGGGCGGCCCCTTCCAGGTTGGCGTAAATGGTCACCTGCCGCTGCCGGTTCAGGCGGTCGATCTGCGACGGCCCCTCGGCTTCCGTCAGGGTCGCCACGTTGTCCAACCGCACCAGGCCCACCTTGGAGGACGGAATGAAGAGCCCCCCGATGGATTCCGCGTCCTTCCGGGACTCCTTGTCCACGCGCACCCGGACCTGATAGAGTTCGTCCCCTTCCTTGTACTTGGTGATGTCTTCCTCCCCGCTCACCATGGCCCGCAGCGCCATGGCGATGTCCTGCACCTGCACGCCCAAGTCCTGGGCGCGGTCCCGGTGGATCTGCACCTGCAGCTCCGGTTTCTTGAGGATGAGGCTGGTGTCGAAGTCCACCAGCCCCGGCACTTTCTTGAGTTCCTGGATGAAGCGGTCGGAATAGTCCTTGAGTTTGGAAATGTCGGGTCCCGTCAGCGTGTATTCGAAATCCGCCTCCTTGCCGCCGCCGTGGAACCCGCCCGCCGGGACGACGCTGATGGTGAGGCCGGTGTATTTGGACAGCGCGCGGCGCGTCAGCGCCATGATCTCGGCCTGCGTGTGGCGCCGCTCCTTGTAATCCACCAGCCGCACGTAGACTTTTCCCTGGTTGACGCCGGCGCCCTCCTGTTCCCCGATGGACGACAGAAGGCTCCTGACGGCCGGGAGCCGACGGATGTCCGCCTCGATCTGTTTCAGGATATCGTCGGTCGTGGAGAGCGAGGTCCCTTCCGGGGCGCGGATCTCCACGTTGAAGTCCCCGGTGTCGTCCGACGGAAGGAAGTCCTTCCCGATGATCGCGAGAAAGACGCCGGACGACAGGACGATGCCCGCCGACACCCCCACGATCCACATCCGGTGGCCCAAGGACCAAACCACGAGCCGCCCGTAGTGGTCGCGCAGGACGTCGTTGAACCGGTCCACCCATATCTGCAGAGCGTTGCGCGGTCCGTGGGAAAGCCGGAGGAACTTGGCGCACAACATCGGCGTGAGGGTGAACGCGATGAACAGGCTCACGGCGATGGCGAAGGCCACGGTGAGTCCGTAACTTTTCAGGAACCGGCCGACGATGCCGGACATGTAGGCCAGCGGCAAAAAGATGACGATGAGGGACATGGTCGTCGCCATGACGGCCAGGCCGATCTCCGCGGTGGCTTTGGAGGCGGCCTCCTCCGGCCGTATCCGCTTGTGCTCCATATAGCGGTGGATGTTCTCCAGCACCACGATGGAGTCGTCGATCACGATCCCCACGGCCAGCGCCAGGGCCAACAGGGTCATCATGTTGAGGGTGAACCCCGCCGCCTGAATCAGGATGAACGTGGCGATGATGGAGGTGGGGATGGACATGGCGGCGATAAAGGTGCTGCGCCAATCGCCCATGAACAGCAGAACCGCCAACCCGGCCAGGAGCGCCCCCAACACGATGTGTTCCTCCACGGTGCGCACCGAATCGATGATGAAGGAGGACTGGTCGTTGATGACCTCGGCCGTGACGCCGGGCGGCAGGGCGGCCTTGAGGTCGCCGAGGCGTTCCTTGACGGTTTGGATCACCTGCACGGTGTTGGTGCCCGACTGTTTTTGGACGATGAGGGAGATGGTGGTGCGGCCGTCCAACCGGGCCATGCTGCGCGCCTCCTGCTCGGTATCCAACACCCGGGCCACGTCCCGGATGCGGACGGGAACGCCGTTGGCGTTGGCGACGATGACTTTTTCAAAATCCTTGGGGGACCCCACGCGGCCGAGCGTGCGGAGAATCAGTTCCCGCGAGTCCTGGTCCACCCGCCCGCCGGGGATCTCCACGTTCTGCTGCTTCAACGCCGCCTTCACGTGGTAAATGGAAAGGTTGAAGGCCTTCAGCGCCGCGGGATTGACCACCACGTGGATCTCCCGTTCGCGGCCGCCCACGATGGTGATCTTCCCCACCCCCGCGACGGTCTCCAGCGGCTCCTTCACCTTGTTCTTGGTGATCTCCGTGAGCTGCTGCATGGGGTAGCGTCCGCTCACCGCGATGGAAACCACCGGCAGGGCGTCCGGATCGAACTTCTGCACCACGGGCGGGTCCGTCCCCTCGGGCAGGTCCTTCGACACGCGGTTGACGGCGTCCCGGACTTCCTGGGCGGCGACGTCGGGGTCCTTTTCCAGGACGAACTGGATCAGCACCTGGCTCAGCCCCTCATAACTGACGGACTTGAGGAGTTCGATCCCGGAAATGCTGTTGATGGCCTCTTCGATCGGCTTGCTGATGGAGGTTTCGATCTCCTCGGGGCTGGCGCCCGCGAGGGTGGTGCTGACAATGGCGAACGGGAAATCCACGTTGGGGAACTGATCCAGCCCCAACCGAGTGTAGGACACCGCCCCCAGCACCACGAGGGCGGAGACCATCATGGTCGTGAAGACGGGCCTTTTTATGCAGACGTCAACGAGTTTCACAAAAGGTCCCCTTGACCCGACGCAGAAACGACACCGCGGGGATGCAAATCATCTCCGTCCCCCGTCCCGTCCGTTTTTTTTAAAGAGGGCGAATGTTCCACTTTCGTTTTTCACTCGACCGGGGACGAAGTCCCTTCGATCAATTCCACCGGACTGCCGTCCTTCAGCGCGAAGAGACCGAAGGTGATGACCTGGTCGCCTTCGTTCAATCCCTTGCGCACCTCCACGCGGTTCTCCGTGCGAAGGCCCACCTCCACCTCGCGCTTGACCGCCTTGCCGTTCTCAAAGACAAAGACCGCGGGGCCGCTGCCGTTCACCAGCGCCTCCGCCGGCACGGACAGCACGCCGGCCCGATGCTCCGTCACGACGGAGACCTGCACGAACATGCCGGACTTGAGGAGTCCTCCGGAATTTTCCAACCGCGCCTCGAGGGGAAGGGACCGAGTCACCGGGTCCACCGCGGGGCTCACGCGCGACACGCGCGCGATGAACGACCGGTCCGGCAGGGACTCCAGGCCGATCCGGACGGCCTGTCCGACACGGACCCGGCCGGCGTATCGCTCGGGCACTTCCGCGCGCGCGATCAGTTCGCTGGTGTCCAGCACCAGGGCCACGGGGGTGTCCGTTTTCACGTCCGCCCCCTCATCCAAATACGTGCGCCCCACCACCCCGTCCAGCGTGGAGGGCACCGGGGCGGGCTTGAACTCCACCCCCACCTCGTCCCGTTCCACCAAGGCCACGGTCTGTCCTTTTTTCACCGCCTCGCCTTCCTTTAATACGTTTTTCAGGAGTTTCCCCGGCACGCGGGAATAGAGCGTGGCCTCGTTCTTGGCTTTGAGCGAGCCGACCACGCTCAAAGCGTCCTCCAGGTTTTGGCGGGTGAGCTTCTCCACCCGCACCGGGAACGCCTCCAGTTTCGGCCCTCCGTCCTCCCGGGGCCCGCATCCCGCCAGGAGCAAAACGCCGAACGTGAAAAGAAAATAGTTTCTCGGAAATGACTTCATGGCTGAACCTCCTTCAAATTCGTCCCCACCGCCCGTTCGAGGGCGGCGATGTTGACCCAATAGTCGTGGGTGGCCTCGGCGAACTGCAGCCGCGCGCGGTTGAAGGCGAACGTGGCGTCGGTCAGCTCCAGCTGGCCGGAGTCCCCTTCTCTATAACGCACTTCGGTCGCTTCCAGTGCCCGACGGGCCTGCTCCACCGCCGTCTCCTGCGCCTTGACCCGGGCCGCCGCTTCCCGGACGGCCAGCCATTTCTCCTGCACCTCCCGCCGAACCGCGCGTTCGGTCTTTTCCTGCACCAGCCTCGCTTTTTCGTGATCGATCTTCGCCTGTCGGACCTTCTGCCAACTCTGTCCTCCCTGAAAGAGATTGAATTTCAGCGTCAATCCGCCGTTCACGCTCTCGGCGTCTTCCCCGGGATCGAGGTGTTTGTCGGCCGACTGCGCCGTCCACTGGTAATTGGCAAAGGCGTCCAGCGTGGGTTTATAGGAAGCGGCCGCGATGGAGACGTAGCTTCGGGCCACCGCGGTGTTGCTCCGAACCGCCAGCACCTCCGGTCGATGCGACATGGCCCATTTTTCCAAAACAGCGTTTTCCGGCGGGGCCTGACCGACGGGATCGAACGCCCCTTCCGCCTCCAAGGGCCGGTCGATGTCCAAAGAGAGGACGTCCTTCAGGTTCAACCGGGCCGTCTCCAGCATGTTGTCGGCGCTGATGAGAAGCGTTTTGGCGTTGGCCACCTCCACCTCCTGCCGGCGGAGGACGAGATCGCTGTCCAGGCCCTGGTTGTAGCGCGCGCGGATGGTGTCGTAATGACGCTGGGCGGAATCCAAGTTTTCTTTCTGGATGGCGACGATGTCCCGCGCCAGGAGCACGGCGTAAAACAACCGCACCACGGCAAGGTCCACCTCGTCGCGCACGCCGCGCAGCGCCGCTTCCTGGGCCCGGCGCGCCTGGTGAGCCGCCGCGATGGCCTTGGACACCTTGCCGCCCGTATACAACGGCTGGGTGGCCCCCACGGTGGCGGAGGCGGCGTTCTTTTCGCCGATCTTGATGGCGTTGCCGCCGAAAAAAATGACCGACTGTTTAAAGCTCCGCGTGTAGGTGCCCGTCAAGTCGATGGACGGGAACGCGCTGCCGATGACCTCATGGTACAAGCTGTCGAACCTCTCCAGATCGTATTCGGCCAAGGCCACGTCGATGTTCTGTTTCGCGGCCAGTTCCCGCGCCTGGAGAAGCGTGAGCCGGTAGGGCTCTTCCGACCCCGCCGCGGCCGGCCAAGCGAGGGTCGCGCTCAGCAAAAACAGCAGGCCGCGCCTCATGGGCGCTTCTCCCGCCCCACGCCGCGGAGGAAAAAGTCCCACGCCGTCTCCAGCGTGAGCGGGGCGCTGACACCGGGCTCCAACAACGAGGCCTCCAGGAAGAACATCCGGAACAGGGCCATCAGCATCAAGGCGCCGAGGTTCGGGTCGTGTTCGCGCAACTCGCCGGACTGAACGGCGGCGCGTATTTTCTCCGCCAGGAACCGCACGTACTTGGCGAAATGCAGACGAAGCGCCCCGCCGGTGCGCTTGCCGTAGATCTCGGGCTTTGTCAGCGATATCTGCGAAAAAAATTCCTTGTGTTCCCTGAAAAAAACCAGCTGCTCCTCCGTGATCCGCCGAAGCTGCTGGATCGGCGACAGGGTGCCCAGGTCGGGGAGGGACGCCATGCGGGCGTTGATGTCGGAGGCGATGGATTGGAAGAGGGCGTCGAACAAATCGTCCTTGTCCTGGAAATAGAGGTAGAGCGTCCCCTTGGAAACGTTGGCGTAACGGGCCACGTCGTCCAGGAGGATGTTGTGGAATCCCTTTTCGCCCAAAGCGGCCTCGGCGGCCAGGAGGATCTGTTTTTTCCGTATTTCCGGGTTATCGATTCTTTGGATTGTCATTTTTGTCTGCTGACTTTCGAGTCAGTAACATTTTACCCCCGCCACCCCCTTTTGTCAAGGGCTATCGTCGAACAAATGCCGTAAATGCGTTATTTTTGAATTTAATGCCGTTATTTTAAATAAATTACTGTCTTTCCAGTCATTTTTGAATTTACGCCCCCCCGCTCCCCGGCGCCCCCGAACCCCGCCGGCGGAAACGAGCGCGCGGAGAAAACGATTTCCAGGCGGACAGCTGAAATGCTAAACTTTTTTCCGGTTCACCGGTCTTTTTCCGGTCCGACCCTCACACATGAAAATAATTTCCGTCTCATCCGAGTTTCCCACCCAGGCAGAAACCAAACTCATCACCATCAGCCGGGTGCGGGACGCCCAGTGTCCGCTGAGGTACTACAAAAATTTCCTGGAAAAACCCCGGCAGGAACCGCTCTTCATCCCCATCGAGCTGGGGATGGGCGGCTTCTTCCACGACTATCTGGAGAAACACCTCAAACTGGTGATGAACCTGCACACGGAGATCGACAAACATCATCGGATCGACGTGAACGACATGCTCCGCTCGTTCCGCATGTCCTTTGTCTGGGAAGGGAAACTGCGGCCACCGTACAAGATCGTCCTGGAAAAACTGGACGTGGAAGACTACGTGTCGAAACTGCGGGGCGTGGGCCAGAACTTCAACGATTTCCTGATGGAGGAACTGCCGGGGAAACGCATCCTGGGCGTGGAGGAGCCGATCCAGCTCCGGACGGAAAAAGCCACCCTTTACGGGAAATACGACCTCATCACCGAAGACAGCGACGGCTCCATCACCCTCTGGGACTGGAAAACCAACATCCTGCCCGGCTCGCAAAGCCATGAAGAGTTCCGGAACCAGAAGATCCAGCTGGGGATGTACGCCATCTGGCTGAAATACAAATACGACCTGGACAAGGTGCGGGCGACGGCTGTTTTTTTCGGAGACAAGACGGAACAGGTCTCGGAGATGTTTTCCGACGAGGTGGAACGGGACGTCCTGACCTTTCTGACGGCCTGGCGGGACAAACTGAACAAACTGGACAGTTATCCCCCGCTTCCCAACAAATCCTGCCCGTGGTGCGAATGGTATCCTGTCTGTCCCGCCTTTGCCACGGGCCGGAAACCCGCCCCGGCGGTCCGCGAGGGCGCCGCCTCTCCTTCCCCGTCGGCGGCTCCGCTCCCCTTCGCGCCTCGCCGGCCGGAGCACGAAGAACACCTCCTGGCGCTGGTGCTGGGCGTCGTCCTGGCCCTGGCGCTGGCGGTGGCGATGTTTTTCCCCTTCCTGCAAAAACTTTTTTAAGCTATTTCCGCCCCAATCCCCGGTCTTCTTCCAGGCTCGAATTAAAGGAATAGGATTTCACCGTTCCGTCCTTATGGAACCGGACATAGAGGTCCCGCGTGTCCTGGGAACCGAACAATCGCACCTTGTAGTGCATGTAGGTCCAGGTCTCGTCGCCGTCGTCGATGCCGGTCCGGGCCGGTTCACCGAAATCCCTCAACAGGGCCTGCTGGGTCGTTTTTCCCACTTCGATGGCCGGCACGAGGCCGACAGGGAACGGTTTCCCCACGGTGACGCATCCGGCCAAGAACGCTGCCAAACCGATCAGATAAACGATACGCATGAGTTCCTCCTGGAATGTCCGTCCCGCCCGTTTTTCACACGGCCGGAACTGATAAAATCGGGGTCATGGGCCCCCGCGCCGAAGCCCTCCCGCTCCTCGTGCTCCACTACGACCAAGCCGCCCAAACGGCGCGCTGTCTCGCCTCCATCCTGCAGGCCGGGTATGCGCCGGAACAAATCTATTGTCTCGATAACGGCTCCCGGACAGACCCCGCGGAACCCCTGCGCCGGCGCTATCCCCGCGTTCAGTTCCGCCGCATCGAAAAAAACCGGGGCTTCTCGGGCGGAGTCAACGAGGCGCTGCGATGGGCGTTCGACGAAGGTTTTTCATCCGCTTTTTTTCTCAGCAACGACACGGTGCTCCACCGGGATGCGCCGGAAAAATGCCGGGAAACGGCCGCGACCGCGGGAGCCGGGATGGTCGCGCCCCGCGTCCTTTCGCTGAAATCCCCGGCGACGACGGAATCCATCGGCGGGGGGTTCGATCCGGCCGCCGCCGCCCTGCGTCATCACCGAGCTCCCGGCCTGCCCCCCCTCCTCGGCGAAAACGACTATGTCCCCGGCGCGGCATTCTGGCTGTCGCGCGACACCTTCCTGTCCTTGAACGGCATGGACGAGTCCTACCATACTTATTGGGAAGACGTGGACTTCTCGTTCCGGGCGCGGCGACGGGGAATCCTCCTGGCCCGGTGTTACGACGCCCGGGTCGGCCACGCGATAGGAAAGACCTGCCACAAAAACCCGCTCTACACCGCTTACTATTACCAGAGGAACCGTATCCGTTTCTGCGAGAAATTCCTGACGCCGAAACAACGCGAGACGGCCACGACGGCCATCCGCGACGACTTGGAAAAGTTGGCCCGCCGCTGGGGACAAAAAAACGACGCGGAGCGGCTGAACTATCTTCCGGCGCTGCGGCGCGAATTGGCCGGGGAACGAAGCCCCGCCCCCTTTTTGTCGTAACCCAGGGAGGGGTCCAAGGCCACCGCTGTTTTAAAACTTTCTTCCGCCGCTCGGCCCCGTCCCAACCGCTCAAGGACCATCCCCCTGTTGGCCTGGGCGAACGCGTCCCCGGGATCCAATCGGACCGCGGCATCAAAATGTTTTAAGGCCCCCTCAAAATCTCCCAACCGCCCCAGAACGATCCCCGCCTCAACCCAGGACTTCTCTCTCCGGGGATCCAACGCCAACGCCCGCCGCAGGTGGACCAACGATTCCGACAAGGCCCCCCGCTGCAAAAGCAGGCTTCCCAGCGCCGCCGGGGCCGCTGAGAAATCCGGCCGGAGCGCCACCGCCGCGCGCAGATGTTTTTCGGCCTCCGGAGCGCGGCCGGCCCGCCGAAGCATGACGGCGAAATTGTAATGCGTTTCCGCCGAATCCGAGCGGCTATTCAGCGCCGCCACGTAGTGCGCCTCGGCCTTTTCCGTTTCTCCGATCTCGGCAAAGGCGTTGGCCGCGTTCAGGTGCGCCTCGGGAAGGCCGGGGTCCAGCCGCAGGGCGGTCTCATAGTCGCGCCAGGCCTCGCTCCGACGGTTGAGCGCCCAGAGGAAATTGGCCCGATTGGCGTACCCCGCCGCGAAACGCGGCCGAAGCCGGAGGAGGGCGTCGTATTGTTCCAGCGCCTTTTCATACTCCCCTTTTTTAAAATACGCCAGGCCCAGGTTGTAGCGGGCTTCCGGATAGCCGGGACGCAGGATCAGCGCCCGCCGAAAAGAGCGGATGGCCGCCGGAATCCGATTTTCCGCCACAAGGAGGTTCCCCAGGTTATTGTGCGCGAGCCAGGACTGCGGGTTCTTTTGGAGAGTGTCCCGCCAAAGGGTCTCCGCGTCGCGGAATTTTCCGGTTTCCGTCCAAGTGCGCCCCGCCAACACGAGCAGCAGCGCCGCCGCCACGGGGACCGCGATTTTCCCCTTTTTTATCCTCGAACCGACAACGCCGGCGCCAAGGCCCAAAAGACCGAGGCTGGCCAGATATTGAAAATGATCGGCCACGAACGAAAAACGCATTGGATAAAAATCAAAAAATCCCAGCGCCGGAGCGAGGGTGCCGGCGAAGAAGAGGACCGCCGCCAGGGGCCCGCGCCCGATTTTTTGTCGTTGAATCCAGAGCGCCGCGAAAACGGCGATTACCGCCGCCGGGAACAGGACGTGCCCCCACGCGGTCATCTCGATCGTCCATCGGGGATAGATGAACGTCAAGCCGGAGGGCCAGGCCAGTTTTCCGGCATAAAACCAGAGCGCCCGGCCGGCGATCAGGATTCTCTCCAGGAATGCCAAATCCCATTCCCCTCCCATGGCGCCGACGAAGCGCCTTTCCATCGTCGAAGAGAGAAAGCCGGCAAGGACTCCCAGCGCGAGAAAGGGCGCGAGCGGAGACACCTCCCGCCATCGCAGGCGGCCTCTTTGCCACCAGATCGTCAACGCCATCGCCGCCGGAAAAGAAGCCGTCACGCTCTTGCTCATGAGCGCACACAAGAACAGACCGAGGGCCGCCGCGTAACAGCTCCCCCTTCCACGACCGGGCGGGGCCCCCTGTCGCGACTTTTCAAATTTCAAATAGCACAAGAACGCGCCCAGGTAAAAAAAGCCGGATAAAACGTTCTTGAGTTCCGTGACCCAGGCCACCGATTCCGCGTGCACCGGGTGAACGGCGAAAAGAGCCGCGGCCCACCACGCCCACGGCACGGACAGCGCCGCCAGAACGTTCCATGCCAGCACAGCATTCGCGCCGTGCAGGGCCACGTTCACCACATGATACCCGGCCGGAGAGAATCCCCACAGCTTGTGTTGCACCCAAAACGCGGTGTAGAGCAGCGGATAGGCCTGGGGCACGGCGCCGTATTCCGTCCATATCCGCCGCAACCCCTCGCCCGTCCGCAAAGAGGCGTTTTGCATCACGAAATTGTCGTCGTCCCACACAAACCCCGCCCGATAGGCGGGGCCGTAGGCCGCCAAGGTCAGCAGAAGAAGCGCGGCGGCCGGGACCGTCCGTCTCCATCGCCGAAACGGCCACGATCCGTCCACCGGCCGCCGGCCGATCATTTCGTTCATGCCGGACGATCTTAGGGAGCTTTTTTGGGCGGGGACTGTTTCAGGAGGGGGGTGGGGTCGGCCAATCCCCAATGTTCCACGATTTGACCGTCGATCAATCGAACGACGTGGGCGGATTCGATCTCGAGACGACGGCCGGTGGCGGGACGGCCCATCCACGGGCCCCGCTGCACGCCCGTCAGGCGGGCGCGGACCATCACCTTATCGCCGTCGGCCAGGACATCGTCCAGGACGACCGTGGCCTCCGGAAAAGCGTTGAAAAGCCCGGCCACGTTTGCCGTCACGCCGCCGTAATCCGGCGCGACGCCGCGGGGCGGATGATGGTCCACATAACGGGGAGAGACGTACTGCGGGACGACGCCGATGTTGTGGCGGTTGAAAAGTTCCTCCACCAGCCGTCGGACGCGCTCCTTGTTCCGTTCCTCGACGGCGGCCCGGATCCGGAGCCGCGATTCGGCCGAAACGGCGAGCTCCAGAGACGCCACGGCCCCGTCGCGCACCACGGCCTTTTTCGACAGCAAAACCTTTTCGATCCCGAGGGCGCGGTAATGGTCGCTTGCCATTTCCGCCACCCAGGAAACGACCTCCCCGTCCGCCTTGAAATCGCGCGACGTGCTTCGATATCCGCGAAGATGGGTCGACAGGAAATCCCGCATCCCCTCCTTCCCCACATAGCGCTCGCCGCCCTCCGCCATTGTCAGAACGGCCTCCGCCCCGAAGAATCCCGACACCCGCTCTGGATCTTGCGTGTTCCAAGCCTCCTCGAACGCCTGCGCCGTCGCGATGGGTTTCATCGGACGCGCCTGCGCCGGCGACGACCACAAAAACAGGACTGCCGCTGCTGCAATGCCGATCCATCCGGGGGACGGTCTTTTCATTTTCGATTTCTCCCTTCAGCCGATGTCTTTTGTGCCACTTTACAAAAATACGAAGCGGCCGCCAAAGCCAATCGCCAAAAGTTGATTGCCCGGCCCGACTCTTAATATCCTAAAATCAACCCCGCTGGCAATGTTTCGGCCCGAGGTTTACCGAATGCCGACCGCTCGTCCCATCCACACCCCCCATCCCGACGTCCCTCCTTCGGAAAAAATTTCTCCGGCGGAGGGCCTGCTCTCCGGCTCACTCGCCCGCGGCCTTGAAATCTCCCTCTTCCTCCTGATGCTCTCCTTCTTCCTCGCCTCGGTGTTTTATCGTTTTGATTCCCCGGGGATGATCCGGGACCAACTGCTGGATGAGGTGCGCGGCCATCACATGGCGCAGCAACTGCGTGCCGGACAGCCCTTGTTGGAGACGCTCGACATCCCCTTTCCCCTGTATCATGGTTCACTCATCTCCTATCTCATGATGCCTTTTTTCTATTTCGTGGGACCCAGCTGGACGCTCGTCCGCGCGTGGGCCGTGGGAGCCGGGCTCTTGGCCCTGATTCTTTCCCACCTCTTCTTGAGGCGCGCCTTTTCCCCCGCCGTCGCCCTCCTCACCCTTTTTCTCCTGGTCGTCCATCCGCCCTTCATCATGGGGATAAAGATGGTGAACTACACCGCCCCCACCCTGCTGGTTTTCTCCCTCGGGGCTTTGTTGCTGTTTCAGAACGGGTGGCGCACACGAAACCCTCTCTATTTTTTCCTCGGGACGGCCTGCCTTTCGGGGGGGATCGGCATGCGATTGTGGTTCGCCTGGTTTATCGGGGCGCTCGCCGGATCCGCCCTCGTTTTTTCCGGACCGATCCGCCGTCACTTCGACTTCCCCCGGTCCCGGAACCTCCTCCTCTCTCTGGGACTGGGCGGGCTGGCCTTCCTCCCCTGGCTTTCATTGACTCTTCGCACCGAATTAAGCGGGCGCTGGGACTCTTTCTCCCTCCTTTCCTGGGTCTATCTCCGGCCGTTATCGATTCTCTCCCGCGCGTCCCATGCCGCCTCCGCGGACGCCCTCTGGGACCCCCTCTTCCGGGCCGCCGCCGAGGTGTTCCACAGCTTCAACGCGAATTTTTTTCAAGGCCGCTTTTACTTTTCCTATATTTTTTCGTCCGACGCGCCGGTCACGAACACGTATTATCCCTTTCTTTTCTGGACCTGCCTCGCCCTCCTCCTGTTTCTTCTGCTCCAACCCAAAAATTTCCCGCTTCGGCCCCAAGCGGGCAGGCTGGTCGTTTTTTTCATCCTCCTCTATCTCCAATTGTTCACTCTCTATAAAGAACCGCTCCACCATACGTACCTGTTTTATCCTTTCCCGCAACTCATCGTGGTGGTGGCCTTGTCGTCTCTTTTCGCCCTGGTGCGCCGCCGAACGCCTCTCCTTTGTCTCCTGCTTCCGTTCCTCGGCCTCTTCCTGATCCAAGAATTCCGTTCCTTGCGGAATTATTATGTCCACATCCGGGATTTCGGCGGACGGGGGCCGGCCACGGATTCGGTCTATGCCCTGGCGACGTGGATGGAGAAGAACCTTTCCCCCAAAGAAACGGTCCTGGTTTCCGAGGAGTTTCTTGGGGAACATTTGTATTTCTTGTGCCCGGACTTCAAGACAAGCCCCCCGTTGTTTCCATTCCGGGTTATGGACGACGCGCATATAAAACTGAGCATCACTTCCATGTGGCAAAATACCATCAAGACGTACGGAGCTTTTATCTTCATCAACGGTGTGTACGTCAAACGTTCGACATATTTTTTGCCGATCGATCTTTTTGATCACGTGCCCTGGTCCGCCAAGGACGCCCCCGAATTGCTGGCGAGTTTCCGGGACCGGGACGGCCATCCCACTTTTGACGTGTATCGCTTTAAGGAGACCGCCCATGACCGAAAACCCCTCCGACGACCCCCTCCACGTCGTCTATGACGACCCGCGGCTGATCGCCGTCAACAAGGCGGCCGGCCAGCTCGTCGTCCCCGGACGGGGAGAGACGGGCGAACCGCTCAACGCCCGGCTGGAGAAGCTCATCGGCCGGAAAATCTATGTCGTCCACCGGCTGGACAGAGAAGCCAGCGGGCTGGTCCTTTTCGCCAAGGACGCCGAGGCCCATCGAGACCTCTCCCTCCAATTCGAGGAACGCCGGGTAAAAAAAATCTATCTGGCCGTGGCGGAAGGCCGCTTGGAAAAAAACGTGACCGTGGACCAGCCCCTCCGCCTGTTCGGATCGGGACGGGTGGGGGTAGACAGCCGCGGCAAGGCCTCCACCACCGTCTTCCACGTAAAGGAACTCTTCAAAAACGCCACCTTCGTGGAAGCGGAACCACTCACGGGTCGACGGCACCAGATCCGCGCCCATCTTTACTGGCTCGGCCATCCCCTCCTTGGGGAAACGCGCTACGGGAAGGATTTCCCCGTCGGCGGAACCTCCGGGCTGATGTTGCACGGCCACCGGTTGACGTTCCTCGGACCGGACAAAAAACCATTGACCCTCCGGGCCGAGCCGAGCGATTTTTTCCTGCGGGTTCTGGACGGTCTTCGCCGATCATGAAACCGCCGGCTTCGGCATCTCTCGCCCTTTGCCTCGCCTCGCCGAAAGAGGCGGCGGAATTCTGCCGCCGCGCCGAAAAGACCGCGGGGCTCGCCGGGAACATCCTTTTGACCGGATACCGTAACGCCTCCCTCGACACCGTGCCTCCCCAAAAATGGGCGGGCGATGTTCTGGCGGCCGGGTTCGCCGGCGCCCTGCGCCCGACGTTGGACCCGGGAGACCTCCTCCTGGCCGAACGCGTTTGTTCGGAAGACGCCGGCGTCCTGGAGACCTCCGCCTCGCTCACGCGTTCCATCGCAACGGCCCTGCGGGAGGAGAACATCCCCTACGTCACCGGAACTCTTCTGACCGTGTCGCGGGCCGTGACCGGCGCTTCTAAAAAAAGAGAGCTCCGCGGGAAAGGGTTCGATGCCGTGGACATGGAGTCCCACGGCCTCCTCGCGCATGGGCGGGGCCGAATCGCGGCCCTCCGGCTCATCAGCGACCGGGCCGACGAGACGGCCGCATCGGATTACGCCGCGGCCCGGGACGCCCTCTCCGAAAAATTCAGCCGCGTCCTCGGGCGCGTGTTCGACCGGCTTTCGAGGTCTTCGTGAAACCGGGCCCCGTTCGGACCGTCCCTCTGGGAAAGATCGTTGCGACCGAAAGCCCGTTTCGGCTAACCCCGCTGGAAAACCGTCCTTCCGAAATCTTGTTGGAGTCCATACGTCGCGTCGGCCTACTGACGCCTCTCTGGGTGAAACCCGCCGGCCCGCGTTATGTGCTGGTCGCCGGGTTCCGGCGTTACGCGGCGGCAAGAACGTTGAGGTTCCGGACCGTTCCGGCGATCGCTTTCTCCAATCGTTCCGACGCCGAACTTCTCCGTTGGGCGGCCCACGACAACGCCGGAGCGCGGCAGCTCACGCTGCTCGAGAAACTCGCCCAGGTGCGCGCCCTCCGCGCCTTCGGCGTCCCACAGGCGGAACTCGTCAAATCCGACTTCCCCCGGCTGGGTTTCCCGCCGCTTCCGCGGTTCATCGACACCCTGAAAAAAATGGAGACGCTGGGCGACGGCCTGCTCTCTTATCTTTCCGAAAAAGACGCCCCGCTCCGCCGTCTCACTTCTTTTTTTGGGTTGGACCGGCCCGCCGCCGACCTCCTTGCGCGCCTGGCTCAGTCGTTCCGGCCCGGGCTGAACGACCTGGAGGCCTTCGCCCGATGCCTGATCGAGACCGCCTCGCGCGACGGAGAAAAACCGTCTCAGCTCCTCCGGGAAATCGAGCGGGCGATCCCGCCGCAATCCCCGGATCGCCCGTCCCACGAGACGTTCTCCCTGTTCGCCGCCGAACTTTTCCGACGGCGCTTCCCAACGCTTTCTCTCCACCGGGAAAAAGCCGCCCGGCTCCTGCGGCGGCTCCGTCTGCCGGATTTCGTCAAACTCAACTGGGACCCCTCCTTCGAGCGGCCCGGGGTCTCCCTTCGGGCGGAGATCCAAAATCCGCAACAGTGGCAGGAACTGCTCCGCCGGCTGAACCGCCCGGGAACGGCCGAAACGTTCCGCCGTCTCCTGAAACTGACGGACCCCTAAGAACGTCATGCGTCGGCCCCCCATCAAATTGTTCCTCGTGGACGAAAGCGTCCGGCATCGACCCAACGTCTGCGCCTTCCTCCGGAATTATCCGCGCGTTCCGGTGAAAATCGTCCCGGCCGGCCAGACGATCCAGGCGCTGTTGACCAAAAAAAATATTTCCCCGGACAGAACCGTCTATTCCCTGGCCGAACCGAAAGGGAAAAACCTCAAAAAATGCCAGGGCATGACCGAGCATTATCTTTGTTGCCAGCTCCACATTCTGGATCAATCGGAAAATTGCCCGTTCTCCTGCTCCTATTGCTTCCTGCAAAACTACCTGTCGCAAAGCATCACGGCGATCTCCATGCGGTTCGATCCCTTATTCAAGGAAGTCCAAGAAACCGTCGGGGCGGAACCGCGGCGGCTTTTCCGCATCGGAACGGGGGAATTGAGCGACAGTTTGGCGTTGGACCCGCTCACCGGTTTTTCCCGGAAGGCCGTCCCCTTTTTTTCTTCCCTCCCCAACGCGCTCCTCGAACTCAAGACGAAATCCGACCGCGTGGAACAGCTCCTAAACCTGCACCACGGAGGGCGAACCGTCATTTCCTGGACGTTGAACCCGCCGGCGGTGGCGAGGCGAGAGGAACGGGGCGCCGCCTCCCCCTCGGCGCGGCTGGAGGCGGCCCGAAAAACCGCGGCGGCGGGCTACAAGATCGCTTTTCATTTCGACCCCCTCATTCATTATCCCGGGTTCGAAAAAGATTACGCCCTCCTGGTGCGGCAGATGTTCGACGCCGTCCCGGTGGAAAAAATAGCCTGGGTCAGCCTGGGCTCTCTCCGGTATCCGCCGGAGATGCAACAGACCGTTCTGGACCGTTTTCCCGGATCCGGGATCGCTGTGGGCGAGATGGTGCGCGGCTACGACGGGAAGATGCGGTATTTCAAGCCGATCCGCCACCGTCTTTATGAGACGCTGCGGGCCGCGCTGGAAGGCGGCGGGGCGGGGTTGTTCCTCTATTTTTGCATGGAAAACGCGGAAACGTGGAGGAAATTCCTGGGATGGGCTCCCAAAAACAACGCGGACTTCGATTTTCGATTCGCCCGCCATCTCTGCCGGAAGTTCCCGGGCCTGATGCCGGCGCCGCCGAAACCGGACGACTACCGCGTCGCCCCGGATCCCGCGGCCTGAAGAATCAGTCGATCACTTCCGCCCGATCCCACCGCTGCAGCCACTTCTGCGCCTCTTCTATTCCGCTGGCGGAGAGCAGGTGCTCCTTGCGCTTTTTCGCTTCGGCCAAGGTCGGCAGGCATTCGTAATAGACGAGCAGCACTTCTCCCGGTTTTTCCCGGAGGGCCCGGGCTCGGTTTTCCTTTTCCAGGCGCTGTTCGATCACGGCCAAACTCGCCGCAAGCTCGACCGTGTTGTGCCTCTTAAACGTGTCCCGGACAATGCAGATGTAATGCATGGAGTTAAAAGTATTTCGCCGGCTTCAGCCGGTCGGTCCCCAGATAGGGACGCAGGGCTTCGGGGACAAGCACGCCGCCGTCCGGCTCCTGATAATTCTCCAAGACCGCGGCCATGGTGCGGCCCACCGCCACGCCCGAACCGTTCAGCGTGTGCGGCAGCGCCCGGGGCCCGTCGGAACGTTTCATCTGGATGCCGATGCGGCGGGACTGGTAATCGGTGAAGGTGGAACAGGACGAAATCTCCCGCCAGGCGCCGTTCGGCCGGCCACCGGATTCCCCGCCGGACCGGTCTCCCGGCATCCACACCTCCAGATCGTACGTTTTGGCGGAAGAAAACCCGAGGTCTCCGGCGCACAGCGCCATCACGCGATAGGGGATGTTCAGCCGCTTCAAAACCTCTTCCGCGTGTCCCGTGAGGATTTCCAACTGCGCCAACGAATCCTCCGGCCGGCAGAAGCGGACCAGTTCCACCTTGTTGAACTGATGGTTCCGGATGAGCCCGCGGGTGTCTTTGCCGTAGGAACCGGCCTCCCGTCGGAAACAGGCGGTGTAGGCGCAAAAAGCGCGCGGCAGGGCCGCCTCCTCCAGAACCTCGTCCCGGAAGATGTTGGTCACCGGCACCTCCGCCGTGGGGATGAGGAACAGGTCGTCGCTGGGGCAGGAATAGAGCTCTTCGGCAAATTTGGGGAGCTGCCCGGTGCCGGTCATCGTGGCGCGGTTCACCAGGAAGGGCGGAAAAAGTTCGGTGTATCCGTGTTCGCGTGTGTGCAGATCCAGCATGAATTGGATGAGCGCGCGCTCCAACCGGGCCCCCTCCCCGACCAACAGGGCGAACCGGGCCCCGGACAGTTTCGCCGCGCGGCCGAAATCCAGAATGCCGAGTCCCTCCCCCACGTCCTGATGGTCCCGAGCGGAAAACGCGAACGTCCGCTTCGTCCCCCACTCCCGCACAACCTTGTTGTCGGACGGTTCCTTCCCCGCGGGGACGGAGGAATCCGGAAGGTTGGGGATGTTCAAAAGACTTTCCTGAACGCGGCCTTCGAGCGCTTTGGCGCGCTCCTCCAATTCCCGAAGGGTCGCCTTGACGCCCTCCATTTCCTTGAGAACGCCGCCGATGTCCTTCTTCTCTTTTTTCAGACGTCCGATCTCGTCGGCCGCCTGATTGCGCCGCGCGCGCAGGGCGTCGGCCTCGGCGTTGACCTTGCGCCATTCGGCGTCCGCGGAAAGAAGCTCTTCGAACGCCGGCAGATACCGCCCGCCGCGGCTCTGCAGGCCCGCGCGGACCGTTTCCGGCTGATTCCGGATGAGTTTTATATCGAGCATGGCCCGCTCATATTATCACAATTACCGTCAGGATTAAAGCCGACGGACATCTTGCCATCCTCCCGCTAAAAGAGTAAATTTTCCGTCATGCGCACTCTCCGCCCGCCTCTCCGGATGCTGTTTTTGACGGCGCCCCTCGTCCTTGTCGCGGGACTGGGGGCCGGCGCCGCCGAAAAACCCCTTTCCGTCTCCTACGAACAGGTCCTCACCACCGCCAAGGGCTCTTTCGTCACCAAGGTGTGGATCAAGGGGGACAAAAAGCGGGTCGAGACGGCCGACGGCCGCGAAATCGACATCGTGCAGGGAAACACCTACGTCCAGATCTTTCCGGAGCAGGGGTTCGCGCGGCGGATGCCTCTGGCGGCGGCGCCCTCGGCCCCTATGCCGGCCGCGGCCAACAAGGTCTCCGCGGACGGAAAAACCACGACCGCCGCCGGAACAAAACCAAAAAATACCGACATGGTGGCCGACCTGCCGTGCAAACTCTATGAGTTGAAGAGCGGCGAAGGGGTCACGCGCATTTGGATATCGGACCGGCTCCCGTTCCCGCTGAAATGGGAAGAGGTTGACCCCGGAGCGGGCAAATTTTCCTACGAGGTCAAAAACCTGAAGTTCGCCGACGACATCCCGGAGGAGTATTTCCAGGTCCCCTCCGGATTCAAGATCGTCAACGCCGAACCCGACGATCTTCCCCCCGAACTAAAAAACCCCTAGCCTTTCGGCGCTACCCTTTGACGACGGCGAGGGGGCGCAGCCGCGCCACTTTTTTCGAAAGACCGGCCCCGTCGCAGACGTCCATCACGTTCTCCACATCCTTATAGGCCATCGGCG
>JAKLDV010000069.1 GCA_022703335.1 Elusimicrobiota bacterium | reverse complement strand
TCTTGTCTGCATCATCCCAAGACCCACGAGATGGTCAAGCTTCTGCGCGACATCCTGAACGTGGCGGCGCCGGGGGTCTCCCTCATCACCGAGACCAACGTCCCTCACGCGGACAACGTGGGCTACCTGGGCGACGGACGCGACGAGGCGCAGATGGCCTACAATTTTTCTTTGCCGCCTCTCGTGCTGCACACCTTCCGCACCGGTGACGCCGAGGCGCTCACTCGATGGTCCCGCGCGCTCGCCTATCCCTCCGACGGCGGCTCTTTCCTCAACTTCCTGGATTCGCACGACGGGATCGGCCTGCTGGGAGCGCGCGGGCTCCTCTCGGAAGAAGACATCGCCGCCCTCACCCAGATGGTTCGATCCCGCGGAGGTCTCGTCTCCGAACGCACCACCGACAACGGCCGAAAAGTCCCCTATGAACTCAACACCACCCTCTGGGACGCCATCAACGACCCTCGCCGGGAGACCGATGAAGGCCTCGATCTGCAAACCCGCCGGTTCCTGGCCGCCCGGGCCATCGCCCTCCTCCTGCGCGGGGTCCCCGCCATCTATCTTCACGGACTTTTGGGCTCCTCCAACGACGTGGAGGCCGCCCGCCGGACGGGCGTGAACCGCGATGTCAACCGCCGCAACATTTCACAGGCCGAGCTGGACGACGCCCTTCGGAACCCGGCGACGCGAACCTTCCGCGTTTTTACTTCCCTGAAAAAAATGCTGGCGGCGCGGGCGCGACACAAGGCGTTCCATCCCCAGGGGAAACAGACGGTCCTGGCGCTGAACCCCGGCGTCTTCGCCGTGCTGCGGGAATCTCCCGACGGCCGGGAAAAGATCTTGGGACTCGTCGAGGTGGCCGGAAAAACACACCGGCTCCCGATCGACCCGGAAATTCTGGGGGCGGAGGAAGGCCGGCCCCTGACCGACGCCTTCGCCCGTTCCGCCGTCGATTTCAAGGACGGCTCCGTTTCCCTGGCCCCCTACCAGGTCCTGTGGCTGACGCCCCGGCGAGGATTCCGTCTCACCCTGCGGCTCGCCGGACAAAAACTCAGGGACCGCCTGGCCGCCTTCGTCTTTCGCCGGTCGGCAGACGCCAAAACGCCGGCGGACCCGCCGAGCCTCCTGGCAGACGTCCACGCCGGCCGCCAGAATGTGGTCTACCATGACCCCGCTTCCGGAACGGCGGCCCACCTGGTGATGCACGGCGGGCGGGCCATCGCGGCCTCGCCGGCCGGCAACGCGGGAATCCATTTCAACGTCGCCGGAGAAGGCGCGGCCCCGCGTTGGATCGCCGAGGTCCGACCGACAAGGGACGGCGACCTCCGGGGATTCGAAAGCGCGGTGGAAATCTCGCGCCCCGATTTCGAACTCCAGGATATCTACCTGGGGAGCGTCCGCTCCATCCGGGACCGCATCCGTTCCCACGGCGGCGCGGTGGTGGACCCACGCGCCGCAAGGGACATGGCCGAACTGGAGAAAAAGGGAGAAACGATCTTCGCCACCGTTGTCCGCCACGCCGTCCGGGCAGACGGGAGCGTCCTGTTGGAGCTGGGCGGTCAAACGCAGGGAAAAGCGCACCTCCACCGGATACGTCTCGTTTTCCCGAAAGGAACAGCCGTCGAAGTGATCTTTTTCGACGGGCTGGACGGCCCCAAGGAATGCGTCAAAGCCGTCCGGGTGCGTGGCCCGCCCGCCGAGACGCTTCGTTTCCATACCGCCCTGTTGTCGGACTATCCCCTCCCGACGACCCACCGACGATGGCGGGACCTTTTTGAACCATCCGCCCTGGCCTACCGCGACCGGCTGGCCCGCGAAGACGCGAAATGGACCGCGGCGCGGATCCGACGATCCACTTCTCCGGAAGATGTCCGCGCCTACAAAAACCTCATCGCCGATTATCAGGTCTCCTCCTCTCCCGAACGTGCGGACGGAATACGCGAACTGGAAAAACGGATTTTGAAGCCGAGCGCCACGTCCGTGTTGGACCTCCCCGTGGAAAAATATCACGAGGAACTGCCCTTTCTGAAACACGCCACCTTTGAAAAAATGCTCGGAACCCTCCGGTTCCTCGTTACCGGCGAAGGCGTTCTGGCCGGGTCATGGCAGTACCTGAGTTATTTCGGAAGAGACTCTCTCCTCGTGCTCCGCCTGCTGGACCAGTTGCTCACACCGGAGGCATATAAAGACCTTCTGTCCTCCGTTCTCCGGCGAGTCAACGAAAACGGCGAGGTCGCCCACGAGGAAGACCTGCGCCGCTCCGGGGAATCCCCGGAACGCCTGGATTACCGCATGCACGACGGCGAACTGATGCTCCTGACGCTGGCTCAGCGATTCATGGACAACCCGCGTTTCAGTCATGAGGAAAAACGCGCTTTCTGGGAAACGACCGGCCCGGAACGCCAAACCGGCGCGACCCGGACCAACGGCGAAATCTTGAAGCGGACCGCCGCCTACGTTCTGAGAAAAGCCGAAAAACTGGACGCCGACGCCGACACCGGCTGGGTGGGGATGAAACAAGTCGACGGACAAACCGGGGTCGGCGATCCCACCGGAAACTGGCGCGACGCGGTGGATTCCCTCGCTCGCGGCATGTACGCGGGGGACGTGAACGCGGTGTGGATGCCGGCCGCCCTGAAAGCCGTCCGCGACCTGCAAGCCGCGGATGTTTTCCATCTGCCGGAGACACGGCTTCTCCATTGGATCGAGGTCTGGGACAAGGCTTCTTCCTCTTTCCGAATTTACCGAACAAAAAAAGACCGGGCGGATCGTTTCGACCGATGGCTCCTGGACCGCCTACGCCGGTTCCCGGCGGACGCGCCTCTTGTTTTCGCCCTGTTGGCTCAGGCAATGGCCCGCAAAGAATCTGAAACCACGGAGCACCTTCGGGCCCTGAACGACGCCTGGCGGAGCGGTGGGGCGGCGGCGGTCGCGGCAACCTTCCACCGCGCCGCCTCCCAAAACATCTGGGCCGCCCGGGGCCTGGGATACCTCGCGCTGGCCAAGGACCTGAAAGGCCGGAACATCGCGGCGGTCAACGGGGACTACTCCACCTTCGCCCCTCTTTTAAGACGCCTTTCCCTGCGCGAACTGAAAAGCGTCCTGCGGGCGATCCTCGTCCCGGCCGCTTTGGGTGGCCTGCGCGTTCGGGGCGTGGGCGTGCTGAGCGCCAATCCCCTCCTTGCCGGTCAACACGTTTCCGACCCCGTCCGGCTCCGGAACGGAGAGCCCGTCCGTTCCGTCTGGGACATGCTCTCTTTCCAGTCCTATCACGGGATGGTCGTCTGGCCCGCCATGGTCAACATCATGCTCCAAGGATGGATCGAACAGGCCGAGGCGCTCCTGGACGCCCGGCGTCGAAACGACGCGCAAATGCTTTACGCCGCCATTGAGCTCGTCCGCGCGGACATCAACAGCGCCGGCGCGCTGAAGAACCACGAAGTCCTCTCCCTCAACGCCGCCGAAGACGGACAACTCGTCGCCGCGCCCTTTTCGGGCGAAGTCGAATCCAATTACCTGCAGGCCTGGAACGCCGCCTCCGAAATCGCCGTGCAACTGAGTTTGGATAAACTGCGCCGGCGGCTCGGCGCGGGCGGACGAGCCATTCGTTCCCAGGCGGAAACCCGAAACCCGCGGCTCGAGGACGATCTCGCCGCCTGGAGCCGTGGAGAAGAAACAGCAACTGAGGAAGAAACGGCAGCCCCGGCGGCCTCCGCGACGCCCCCCCGATCCCCCGTCGCCTCGAAATCCCCCCTCACTCTTTTGGCCCGGCCCTTCCGGCCTCTCGTATCCTTCTTCCAGAAGAAAAAAACACCGGCTCCGGAAGAGCACCCCGGCGCGGCCGCCCAGGTGCAAACCGCCGCGACGGCCACCGCCGACCTGCTGCTCGACGCATCCCTGACGCCCGTCCAAGAAGCCATCCCCTCCGTCGTCAAACCGGCCCTGCGGATCGTCGTCAGCGCCGCCTCCGAGGCGCGGAAAGAAATCTTCAATCTGCCCGCCATGGAAGAGGGCCATCCCACCCGCGCCCCGCCCGAAACGCTTTTTGTGGCGCTTGAGAAAGAAGGGATTCCCCACGACGTGACCGCCGCGTTCTTCTGGCGGGCCCACGCCCTCCTCTACGACGAGTTCGCGCAGGGCGGCCTGGAACGGATCACGTTCGTGAAAGGCAGCCGCTTCGTGGCCCACGCCGACAAAGACGCTCACGCCGTGGAAGTGGACATCGAGTTCCTCAAGGCCCTGGGAAGGCTCTCCGAACAAGACGAATACACCGTTTCGGGATGGCTGCTGGCCCATGAATTGAACCACCTCCGTATCAGCGGCATGAGCGACGCGTTCGAGGAGCTGGGAAACGTCTTTCTGGATACGGCCCGGCTGTCCGAAAGAGACCGCGGCGTCGTACGGAAATTCCTCGAAAATCTGAAGCGGGACGGCCACCCCACCTTCGGCTACGAACGCCTCCTCGAGCCGCAACGGACCGATGAACAACGGATGGAAGCCGTTGTGGAGTTCGTCTGGGCCGCCTATCCGGAGTACAGAGACGCCCTGACCCGGATGACACTGGCGGACCTCCGGAAAGACGCCGAACGCCTGGAATCCTTGATGGGAAGCCTGGGAGCGAACGAAAAGTTTTTCGCCGCCCGCTGGGTCCGCGCCATGACGGCCGTGACCGCACGCCAGAAAAGCGCGGAGGTCCGCCCGCTCAGGGATTTCTCCCGCTGGGCGCGCGTCCGTCAACTGTTCTCCGTCGCGCCCAAGACCCGAAAATTCTTGAACAACCTGGCGGAGAATCTGGCGGATGGTTGCGAATTCAAAATTGAGAATCCCCGCTACATCGTGACCCTGGACTCGCACGGCCAGGACGTGTACCGATTCGACGTCAAGTTGCGGATGCCCGGGAAGAAGTGGAAAAAGACGTCCCTCCTTGTCGTCGCCGATCGCGCAGAGGGAGACGCGCCGCGAACGCCCAAGATGGTGGCCCTCCGGCCCTATTCCGACACCGACGGCTACCACCTACTCCTCGAAGGCGCCCCGTACACCCGCGTCTTTGAAGCCGTCCGCGCGTGGCTCGCCTCCTATCATGGGGAGGAATTGCCCATCGCCCGCGACAAATTCGAAGGCCGCGAGCTCTACGACGCCGTCTTCTTCGCCCCCGACCGCCATGACCTGGAAAACGTTTTAAAGAACCCTATGCTGTGGCACTTCTTGACCGTCGACGAGCTGGCCGGTGTCCTCTTCCGATTGGACAGACTGGCCGTCGGCGGCATCGACATGGGCGGATTCGACCAGGAAGGCATCATGTTCATGGCCCCGCGCTATTTGAACAGCGCCGGACACCTCTCCTCCACCATCGGGCACGAAAAAGCCCACTCCCTCTTCGACACACTCGGCAAGCCGACGCTCCGCAATCGCGCCGTGTTCTACGCCCTGGAAACCCATTTCAGCAACCTGCGGCACAAACCGCTCCTCCAAGAATTGGCCCAGGACCCCACTTACGCGTACGCCGAATTTCCAAAAAATCCGGACTCGCTGTTCAGCGAGATGTTCGCCTACACCCTTGAGACGTTTCTCCTGTTGGAAACAAAAACCCTTTTCAAGACGCCGCTTTTGGCGGAAGACCTGGCCTTGCTTTTGGAATTGGGATACCTGCCGCCCTGGATGAACCCCGGAAAATTCCCCCAGAACGTCCTCCCGGCGGAATATGTGCAGAATGCGGAGATCACTTCGGACTACTACGGTTTTGCCCTCTGGAACTACCTTCTGTCCACGGGAGATCGGAACGGCTGGCGGGAGATGGTGCGCATCGCCCCCGAGGAAACGCGGGAGGCGTTGAAAAAAACATACGCGCGGCTCGGCCGGGCCGAACTCCAGGAAGCCTTCGAGGAACTCCAGAACACCGTCTGGCCGGTGGAACACGTCCTCTTGACGGGCCTTCGAAAAGACGCCGCCCCCGACCGCGCCGAATGGAAAAAACGCGCGGAAGAAATGGCCTGGGCAGAGTGGAAAAGCACCTACGAAACCGACAAGAAAACCGAGTTGGCCCCCGAAAAGCTGCCCCTGGCGAAAAAATACATCATCGACCAGAACAGTTCCCGAACCCACATCATCGCCCGGGAAATGGAATACCTCCAGGAAATCCTCAAACCGCTGTTGCGGAAATTGCCGCCGGCCGACATCGAAGGGCTGGCGGGCCATTACGCCTACGTCGGCAAAGCGGATCCCCTCCTGCGCAAATTGCTACTGGGCTATCTCGATGCCCTCACCATCGCGCAATACCAAAAAGCCGGGGTCATCACACAGCGTGGCAAGATCGTGACCTGGGACGGCCCCACCAAAAAGATGGTGAGGGAATTGACGAAAAAGATCCCCCTCCCGGCCGAGATCCTCCGGCCGCTGGACGGGCAAGGCCTTTATAAACGCTATAAGGTCCGGAACCTCAACGACCTCCTTCGCGCGACGAGTGCGAGAATCACGCATCGCATTGAACGGCAGGAACGGAGACGCGGCAGCGCCCGCGGACTTTTCCCCTTCTGGCCACAAGCTTGGGTGCAGAAATATCCGAAAACCCTGGCCGCCGTCGAAACCGTGGTGTTGGGTGGACTAGCGGGAGGCCTCTCGGCCCTCCTGAGCCATTACACCGGCTGGGATTTGAAAGGAGTGCTGACCGGGATCGGGCTCCTTTTCTCCCTCGTTTTCTCGCTGATCCATTACGCGGTCTACTACGATATCCACGCGCCTCCCCAGTCGCTAGCCGACATGACGCCCGGGGAACGATGGCGCGTGCGCGGGTCTCTCTTCGCCTTGGGGCTGGCCATGAACGCCACCGTGGCGGCGGGCCTTTTGGCGTCCCCCCTTGTCGGCGGTGCCCTCGGCCTGCTGGCGGCCATCGGCGTGCACCTTCTCTACAACCAGGACCTGGCCCCCCTCCTTCATCTTCCGCTCGGCATCCTCCCCAAAAAAGAGGAGCCCGTCTTTAAATCGCTTTCGACGGAAGAATTCATCGAGTGGGTCCGCCAACAACCGCGAACCCCGCCGACGGACAGCGCCCGCCAACCGGCCGCGCCGAAACTGAAAACCGTGTATCACGCCACCGACGTCCGCCTGGCCGGCCTCATCGCCGAATACGGCCTCTACACCCCCTTCTTGCGGGCCACTCTGACCGATGCGGATTCAAAAAAATATTCCGAAAGCTGGGTGAAAGAAAAAACCTGGGAATCCCTCGTGCTCCTGGTCTTCCGGGTCCCTCCCGATTGGACCGGCGTTTCCATTGCGGCGCAGGGCACGGTCGCTCACGGTTCCTTGGGAGTGCGCAACAAAGCCCTCCTGGTCGATTCTCTTCCGGACGAAATGCTTCAGTCCATTGAGCGGCTGGGTCTGCCTCAAAGCAAATGGCTTCCTCAGATGCTGCGCGACACCCTCAAGGAAGAAAAACTGGCGCGCCTCCCGGCTGAATTTTTGGACATCGATGCCACCCTGCGGGAGAACAAACACCTCCTTTCAGATGAACGCTACCGTGAACTGGAGAAACTATTGACCGAGGCAAAGGCCAGGGCGGAAACGAAAAAACCCGCCGCCGAGGCCATGCTTCCGGCCCCTGTTTTCGGACGACCGCAGGAAATTGTTTGGGAATGGTATCGGAACGACGATCTTCTGCGGCACGAAGAAGCGATGGCCGGCCTCAAACTGGACGCCGCCTATCTGAAAAAACGCCTGGACCGGCTCGTGGAAGACGACCTGCGGACGCGCCTGCCGGCCGCCGCGCTGAAACCTTTAAGCTCCAACACGGGCTATCTGGACGTGTTCGACGCTCCCGATTCCAATTTCGTGGTGAAGATCCCCAACACGGTCACGCTGAAAGACCCGAAGGACCTACAGAAACTGTTGGCCAATTACGAAACGGCGGCGGAACGCCTCGGCGGGCTCGTTCCGTCCATGACCATCCTCCGGGACGTGACGCTGACCGTTAACGGCGTCCCCCAATCCTATCCCTTCGTCATTCTTCAGGAAAAAGTCACCCCGCTGGAAAAAAGCGCGGCGTATTCGACCTCTCGGGAGGAGACCTTCCACCAGCTCGCCGAGCTGACGAAGGCCCTGTGGGCCCGCGGCGTGTTCGACGCGGACTTTTACCGCCTGGCGGAGAACTACGGGCTCACCGCCGACGGCCGCCTCGTCCTGTTCGACCTCAGCAACATAACAACGAACATCGACCGACTCGTCCTCTTCCGGGAATCGATGACGTTCTTCAGCGCGGAACTCTACGAGCTCTACCAGTTCAGCGAAATCGAAAAATATTGGGAAAAAGATCCGGCCGCCGGACGGCCGGCAGGCCCCGCGAGGCTGGCCGGCGCCAAGCTCCAGGCGGCCCAGAAAGATGTGATCGCCCGGCTCACCGGCGCGGCGACCGCATCCGTTCAGGAAACGGTCGTGTCGTTCGACTTGTCCGCGTTGCAGGTCCTTTGGCAGCGCGGCGGTGAAGGATTCCATCGCTTCTTCGCCGGCCTCCGCGCCCGGCCGGACGTGCGCCTCGTCATCAACACCCGGGCCGACGACGTCCCGGGGATCGAACGGTATCTCCAAGAAACCATCCGCCCCTCTCTTTTAAAAACCGGAAGCATCTCGGCCGACGATGCCGTCGTACACGACGTTCTGACGGTCTACCCCAAAGAATTGCCGGGGGCCGCGGTGAAGAACAAGGCGGAAGCTCTCCGTCTCTGGGCCGACGACAACAAATTGGACCTGTCCCGCACCCGCTTCATCCACGTGGACGACTCGGCGCACGAATTGCGCGACATCGGCTTCTACGCCGGGCCTCACGGTTTCGCCATCACCACGGTCGGACTCTACCCCCACAACCCCGCCTACCGCGAGGAAATCGAACTGTCCCCGGCACACCATAAAATCGGTATCGGGAACTTCGCGGAAAAATTCGGCGACATCCTGCCCCCCGCCGCCCCCTCCGTCACCGCCCTGCACGCCGGAACCGTTCTGCGTCTGGTGAAAATGCTCATCCGCCGGGGCGCGCTGGCCGGCGTGCCGTTCGCCAAGGTTCTCCCCCTCCTGGGCCGATCCTTCTCGGCAGGGGAAACCCGACGACTGGAAACGATCTTTGAATCCCTGGCCCGCGGCGCCTCCCGAGGCGTGCTGCAGGAACTGACCCGCCTGGTGGCCCCGGCCGACCTTCTCCGGGTCCTGTTGAAACTGACGTTGCCGCGCAAAACCGTTCCGGTCAAGGGCGAGGCGGAAGCCTTGCGCGCGAGATTGGAAAAACTGTTCAACGCACAGAAGGGAGACCTTCAAACGGCGGGGCTCCGCCGGGTCACGGTCAAAGTCCACAAAGGCATGGACATGATCGAGGGGCCGGATTCCTTCATCCTCTCACCGTTCCTGATCAACGCCGACGGAACGGCGGAGTTCCACGTCAACCGGCTGCTGCTGGACGCCCTCATGAAACTGGACGGCAAAAAAAGGGACGAAATGCTGGCGGCCCTGATCGAACGCGAGATTTCCCTCCGCGAACATATCACCGACGGCCTCTCCTTCGACGTCGCCCACAAAAAAATCCTCCGCGACCCCGCCCAACTGGAACTGGATCGGTTCGCGCGAGCGCTGATCGCCGGCGAAACCGTGCAGCCTCCTTCGGCCGAGTCCGCGCCGGCCCAAGCGACGACGGTCCCTCTTGAACAAATCGCGCAAGAAAACCTCCGCACTTTTGAGACCCTCTATGAAAAATTCAAGGCCGCGCGGGAAAGATGTCCGGTCACCGCCCTCCCCGGCAAGGCCGAACCAGTCGAATCGCTGCTGGCGGACGCCCCCGTTTTCCTGGAGTTCAAGGAATTGGCCGCCGCCGATCCGCGAGTTCGACAGTCCCTCGGCACGCACCTCAGCAATCACCTCTACCTGCGCGAGGGGTTGTCTTCGCTGGAAAAACTCCTTCTTCTGCCCGGACTCGTCGCTGCCACGCTGAACGGCGACGCGAGTTTGGCCGGAACGAGCCAAAAACTCTTCGGGCATATGCATTCCCTCGCCGAAACGCTTCGCGCCTTCGCGCGGGAAAGCAGCCTCGACCCGGCCGCGGCCGAGAGGGTTGTTTCCCTGGCGGAATATCTTGACCTGCAGACCTGGAAGGCAGAACTGAGCATACTGGCCGGCATTTTGAATACAAGCGAGCTGACTCGGCCAGCCATTGAACAACACCCCGCGATCCAGGGGGCGGAGATCGTACCCCTCGACATCCTGCCCGCCGACTATCTTTGGGGCCAGGCACCGCCGCAACTTTTGCCGCCCCTTGAAAAACGTCTGCGGGAACTGTCCTCTCTCAACGCCCTCGAATCCGTGATCTTCGACGAAACTCAAACGGCAAGTTTCCGCCTGATTGAACAGGTGACCGGGATCAACAGGACCTACAGACCCGGATGGCTGACCCGGCTGAACAACGCCTACAAGGAAGTTCTGGACTCGAAAGAGGATGCCCCCGAGTTCGGCGATCTGCGGCAATTCATCCGCAAAGAGCTCCAACAGGTGTCCACGGGAAAAATCAACGGCCTCCCCTCGGACCTCCGTGTCCTCCAAAAAATCGTGCGCGGAAAAATTGCCGAATTGCGCGCCGAGCGCCTCACCGGCGAACGGCGGGCCACGACGACCGCCATACGCAACTTCGAGCACCAGGTCGTGGACCTGATCGTGGCCATCATCGAACATTCGATGCAACATCGAACGGGCCTGAAAGGGACGTTCAGCCTCACCCAGGGCCTGGCCGGCCGCGGAAATTGCTGGGCCCGCGCGGACGCTTTTTACGCACTGGCGAAAGCCTTTGGCGTGGACGCGGGGAAACTCATCGTTTTTGAGATGGGAGGCATCAGCGGGGATTTCGCCTATCACGGCAGCAACCTCGTGCGCAGCCTCACCGGCGGGAGACCCTATGTATGGGACGTGGCTTTCGAAGGCGGTCTGGAACCGCGCGCCCTGCGCGGCAGCGACGGTTCGGGCCGGACTTTGTATTTTTACGGGGAAAACAAAAACGAGGTGCTCAGCGGCCCCTCCGACGACGTATGGGACGCCGCGATGTACGAATGGCTGGCGACCCATCTTCTCTACGAACTCCGCGGGCGGCGCAGAGCCCAGTCCGCCGGGGAGGAGTCGAAAATCCCCAGACACTTCTTTTCCCTCGCCAACGCCGACTCCTTCGTATTGCAAAAGATCGGCGCCCTGCTCCAGAAAGCGCTGGAACTCGATCCCGAATCGGGCTCGTTGCTCTCCGCCGCGAGCGATTATTATTTCGAGCTCGGGGACTATGAGCGGGCGCTGGAACTCATCACGCGGGCCATCGAAGTCCAAAAACCCCCGTTCCCCACGTTCTACTACAATCTCTCCGTCACGCTGGCCAGACTGGGCCGCTGGCACGAAGCCCTCAAGGCAATGCGCCAAGCTTTGACCCTCCGGAACGACTTCTTCCGGCATATCCCGTTCGAAAATCGCGCCGGCTACATGTGGGAAACGAATTACTACGACGAAGAACGGGAACAGGCTGCCCCCTTCAACGACCGGATGATCCAGTTCGCCCTCCTCAGACAACTCTCCGACGCGAAACAGATCAGTGGTGTTTTGAACCTTCGGGGAATCGGCCGGCCCAACGGAAATGCGTTCCTACAGCGCCTCATTCCTTTCCTACTGGACAGATCGGGTTCGGCCCAACCTCAACTCTTGGCCGTGATATTTTGGGCAGTGGGCCAATTGGAAAACAACGGAAAAGCTATCACCGCCGAGGAAGTGGCGAAAATGTCGGCGCGGCTTCCCGTCCGGCTTCGCTCGTTGGTGGGAACTCCTTCACGAAAAGACACCTTGGCATTTTTGCGCCGTATTGAAACCGGCATTCCGTTGGAATCCGTCACCGCGCTGCACGCCGGCAAACTCCCGGACCTGGTGAAAATGCTGATCCACCGGCGCGTCCTGGCCGGCGTGCCGTTCGCCAAAGTTCTCCCCCTCCTGGGCCGATCCTTCTCGGCAGGGGAAACCCGACGACTGGAAACGATCTTTGAATCCCTGGCCCG
>JAKLDV010000068.1 GCA_022703335.1 Elusimicrobiota bacterium | reverse complement strand
CCCGCCGTTCAACATCTCCTACGCCGCGCAGGTCGCCGCCGCCGCGGCGCTCGCCGACAAAAACCAGGTGCGCCGCTCCCTGCGCCTGGTCAAAACCGAGATGGCCCGGCTTGAGGCGGCGTTTCGAAAGATGGACGTCGCCTATGTCCCCTCCGCCGGGAACTTCCTGCTCATCGACGTCTCCCCGCACAAGGGGGCGGACGTTTTTGCGGCACTTCTCAAAAAGGGCGTCATCGTGCGCGCCGTGGCGGAATACGGCCTGCCGCACTATCTCCGCGTCACCGTCGGCCGGCCGGAAGAAAACACCCTCTTTCTCAAAGCGTTCCAGGAGGTCCGACAAAGCCCATGATCGTCACACTCAAAACCGGCGTCAAAAAAACGGAGATCGACGAGGTCCTCGCCAAGATCAAGGAACTCGGCTTCACCCCGGAACTCTCCAAGGGGACGGAGAAGATCGTCATCGGCGTCATCGGCGAGGGCAACCGTGCCATCGCCTACCGAAACGTCTTCGAGTCCATGGAGCAGATCGAGACCGTCACCCCCATCTCCAAGCCCTACAAGATGGTGAGCCGCGAATTCAAAAAGACAGACACGCGGATCGACTTCGACGGATTTTCCATCGGCGGGAAAAACATCATCGTCATGGCCGGCCCCTGTTCCGTCGACACCCGCGACAATCTCCTGCGCGTGGCCAAAGAACTCAAAAAGATGGGGGCCCACATCCTTCGCGGAGGCGCCTTCAAGCCGCGCACCTCCCCGTACGCCTTTCAGGGGCTGGGCGAAGAGGCCCTGCGTTACCTGGCCGAGGCGCGCAAAGCCACCGGGATGCCGTTCGTCACCGAAGTGATGGACACCCGGCAGGTGGAACTCCTGGAACGCTACGCCGACATCTATCAAGTCGGCGCGCGCAACGCCCAAAACTTCGAGCTGTTGAAGGAACTGGGAAGCTCCCGCAAGCCCGTGCTCCTCAAGCGCGGCATGGCCACCACCGTCGAGGAATGGCTGATGTCCGCGGAATATGTGGTCGCCAAGGGCAACCCCAACGTCATCCTCTGCGAACGCGGCATCCGCACTTTCGAGACCGCCACCCGTTTCACCCTCGACCTCAACGCCGTCCCCGTCCTCAAGCACCTCAGCCATCTGCCGGTGTTCGTGGACCCGTCGCACGGCGTGGGGGTGCGGGACTACATCGCGCCCATGGCGCGCGCGGCCATCGCGGCCGGGGCCGACGGCATCATCGTCGAGGTGCATCCCAACCCCGCCACAGCCCTGTCGGACGCGCACCAGGCCCTGTTGCCGGTCCACATGGCGCAGCTCATGAAGGAACTCCGCGGCATCGCGGCCGCGGTCGGCCGGGAACTTTAACGCCGGAGGCGGGGAACTCTCCCAAATGAAACCGGAACGCGTGGCCATCATCGGAGTGGGTCTCATGGGCGGGGCGCTGGGACTGGCGCTCCTCCGGAAGAAACGTCGCTGGCACGTGGCGGGCGTGGGACGGAACGCGCAGCGTCTGCGCCTGGCGCGGCGGCACGGGGCCGTGCAGGAACACACCACGGACCTGGCCGCGGGCGTCCGGGACGCGGACATCGTGGTCCTCGCCGTGCCCGTGGACGAAATCGCCCCCCTCGCCCGCCGGATCCGCCCCCACCTGAAAACCGGGGCCTTGGTGATGGACGTCGGCAGCGTCAAGGCGCCCATCGTCCGTTCCCTGCAAAAGATTTTTTCATCCTCGGGCGGCCCCCACTTCGTGGGCGCCCACCCCATGGCCGGTTCGGAAAAAACGGGCGTCCAGCACGCCCGCGCCGACCTCTATCAGGACGCCGTCTGCGTGCTGACGCCGTCGGGAAACACGCCCCGCGCGGCGCTGGAACGCGCCCGGTCTTTCTGGCGCGGGGCCGGGGCCCGGGTGGTGCGGCTGGACGCGGTCACGCACGACCGCTGGATGGCTCTGGTGAGCCACCTGCCGCACCTGCTGGCGGACTGTCTGGTCCTGGCCGCGGACCGGGGCCCTTCGGCCCGACGGACACTCCGTCTCCTGGCCGCGGGAAGTTTCCGCGACATGACGCGGGTCGCCGAGGCCGATCCACGCCAATGGGACGCCATTTTCCGCATGAACGACAAAAACCTGAAAGTCGCCGCCGCGCGGTTCCAAAAAATCCTGCGCCGACTCGTCGGCGCCCGGAACCGCCGGATCCCCCTAGCAAAAGCCGGGCGGCTGCACTCTCTTTTAGCGGACCACTGAGATGACCGTTTCCACCTCCTCGCGCATCGTCGTCCCCGGCGGCAGCCTTCGCGGCGAAACCCTCCCCCCGCCGGACAAATCCATCACGCACCGGGCCATCATCCTCTCGGCCCTCTCCACCGGCACCTCGCGCATCATCCACCCGCTGGCCGCCGACGACTGCGAACGCACCGCAGAGGCCTTCCGTTCCCTCGGCATCAGCGTGGAGCGGGACCGCACCGGGGCCTGGGTCGTGGTCGGCCGGGGACTCTACGGCCTGAACGAGGCCCCCTCGCAGACGATTTACTGCGGCAACTCCGGCACCACCATGCGGCTCGTTTCCGGCGTGCTGGCCGGGCAGCCGTTCGAGACCAAACTCATGGGAGACCACAGTCTTTCCAACCGGCCCATGGACCGCGTGGCCCAGCCGCTCCGCGCCATGGGTGCGGAGATCGCCGCCCGCGACGGCAAATACGCGCCGCTCCACATCCACGGCCGCCGGCCGCTGACGCCCGTCGATTGGAAGTCCCCCGTGCCGAGCGCACAGGTCAAGTCCTGCGTGTTGCTCGCCGGACTTTACACCGAAGGCATCACCTCCGTGGAGGAAACCTTCAAGTCCCGGGACCACACCGAACGGATGTTCTCCGCCGCCGGCATCAAGCTGGACATCCAGGGCAACCGCGTCGCCGTCCGGGGCGGCCAAACGCTCACCGCCCAGGAATGGGTGGTTCCCAGCGACATCTCCAGCGCCGCGTTCCCCCTGGTGGCGGCCCTCATCGCACCCGGCTCGGAAATCCTCCTGCGGAACGTGGACGTGAACCCCACGCGGGACGGCCTCCTGGAGGTCCTGCAGGCGATGGGCGCCAACATCAAACGGGAGGACATCCGGGTGATGGGGGGAGAACCCGTCTGCGACCTGGTGGTAAAGACTTCCGGGCTCAAGGCGACCCGGGTGGACGAGGAGATCATCCCGCGCCTGCTGGACGAGATCCCCATCCTCACCGTGGCCGCCACGCAGGCCGAAGGCGTCACCGAGATCCGCGGAGCCGCCGAACTCCGCGTCAAAGAGTCCGACCGCCTGGCCCACGTCACGTCGGAACTCACCAAGATGGGCGCCCGCATTCAGGAACTCCCCGATGGGCTCATCATCCGCGGCCCCACGCCCCTCCGGGGCGCCGAGGTGGACTCTTTCAACGACCATCGCATGGCCATGGCCTTCGCCGTGGCCGGCCTCATCGCCGACGGCAACACCAGCATCCGCAACGCCGACTGCGTGGACATCTCCTTCCCGACGTTCTGGGAAGAATTTGAAAAACTTCGCGTCGCCACGACTTAAAAAATTTAGGAGGCGGCCCCCCATGCCGAGAAAAAGCGTCATCGCCATCGACGGTCCCGCGGGAGCGGGAAAATCCACCATCGCCAAACTTCTGTCCCAGGAATTGGGCTACCGCTACGTGGACACGGGCGCCATGTACCGCGCGCTCACCTGGAAGGCCCTGCGCGACCGGGTCCCCTTCCACTCGCCGGAAGCGCTCTCCTCCCTGGCGAAAAAAACAAAACTCCGCTTCGTGCAGAAAAAAGGCGTCTCCCGCATGCTGGCGGACGGGGAAGACGTCACCGGACGCATCCGCACCCAACGCGTCACCCGACTGACCAACACCCTCGCCGCGGTCAAGGGGGTGCGCCAGGTCCTGCGCCAACGCCAGCGCGAAATGGGCCGCGAAGGCGGCGTCGTTATGGAAGGGCGCGACATCGGCACCGCGGTGTTCCCCCAGGCGGACTTCAAGTTCTATCTCGACGCCTCCCCCATGGAACGCGCGCTCCGTCGATATCGCGAGCTGAAAGCGAAGAACAAACGCGTCAGCCTGGATTCCATCGCCGAGGCCATCCGCCAACGAGACTACAAGGACCGGACGCGCGGCATCTCGCCGCTCAAGGTCGCCCCGGGCGCCACCGTCATCGACACCACGAAGATGACGCTCCACGACGTTTTCAAGTTCATCCTCAACCACGTCCGCCGCGAAGGCCGCAACGGGAATGACTGAGCCCGGCGCCATCATGGAAACGGCCAAAGAAACGCCGCCCCGCCCGCATCCCCACCCCGAACCCCGGCTGAACCGGTTCCTTTACTGGCTCGGCCATACCTTTTTTTTCACCGTCTATAAGCTCGTCTGGCGACTGAAGATCGTCGGCCGGGAAAACATCCCGCTCGAAGGCCCATTGATCCTGGCCGCCAACCACGCCTCCTGGGCGGACCCGCCCGTCATCGGCTGCAGCCTGCCGCGGCCGATCTATTTCATGGGCAAACAGGAACTGTTCGATGTCCCTCTTTTCGGCGGAATCATCCGCCGGGTGAACGCCTTCCCGGTGAAACGCACGGAACACGACGTCGGCGCCTTCAAGACCGCTCAGCGGCTCATCATCTCGGGCAAGGCCATGATCGTCTTTCCGGAAGGAAAACGGCAGCGGACCGGCAAACTGGCGGCCGCCAAGGCCGGGGTCGGCATGCTGGCCGCCAAGACGAACGCCCCGGTGGTCCCGGTGTACGTGCACAACACCTACCGGCTCTGGTCCCTGCCTCGGCTGTGGGTCTGTTTCGGCGCCCCCCTGTCCGCCGGCGGGGGGAAAGAATATCAGGCCTTTTCGGACCGGGTGATGAAAGAGATCGTCCGGCTGAAGGAGACGCACCTTGGAACAACAAACTAGAAAAGCCTTTCAGGAAATCATTTTCGCGCTTCTCTACATCATCCTCTTCCTCGTCCTGATGCCGCCGCTCATCCGCCTCCTCGACGATCTTTGGGGGAAAATCCTCTACGGCGTGCTGGTGGCGGGTGCGGTGGCCGTGGCCTTCCGCCTGCGCGCCCTCTCCCGCCGATAACACAAACAAACCCCACGCCGTTCGCCACCCACCGCCCGAGAAGTTGACATTATTATGGGCATATGCTCATAATAAGGCATGCGCCCCCGGAAATGCCGCCGCATCGGCTGCCTCGTGAACTCGAATTATTTCAAGCCGCGGGGCATCCCCCTCGTCGAACTTGAGGAAACCGTCCTTCGCCCCGACGAATTGGAGGCCGTGCGCCTGGCCGACCTGAACGGCCTCTATCAAGAAGAGGCCGCCGGACAAATGCGCATCTCCCGGCAAACCTTCGGACGCATCATCGATTCCGCCCATAAAAAAATCGCCGACGCCCTCCTGGGCGGAAAAGCGCTTAAAATCGAAATACCCCTAAAAGGAGATGCCCCATGAAACTCTGTCTGCCCGTATTGAAAAACGCAGGATTCTCCAGTCCCATCTGCGCTCATTTTGGCTCCGCGCCGTTTTTTTTGATCGTGGATACCGAAACCCTGTCCCTCAAAACCATCCCCAACGCCAATCAACACCATGCCCACGGGATGTGTCAGCCTCTGGCGGTCCTCGGTAAAGAAAAATTTGACGGGATCGTCGTCGGCGGGATCGGCGCGGGAGCGCTGAACAGACTTCGCTCCGCCGGCATCGCGGTTTACAAAACGGCCTTTCCCTCCCTCAAGGAAACCGTAAGCGCCTACAACCAAGGACAGCTCCCCGAAGTGACCCCCGATATGGCGTGCGCCCATCATCACGGCGAATGACGCCCGTCCCGTGGCCGCCAAGAAAGGAATGCCGTTGCCGGGATGAATCTTCTTAAGGAGGTGCTGAGCGCCCAGGTTTATCCCGCCATCGGCTGCACGGAACCGGGGGCGGTGGCCCTCTGCGCTTCCCGGGCCGCCCACGCCTTGGGAGAACCGGTCCGCCGGGCCGAAATCTTCACGGACAGAGCGACCTACAAAAACGGCGTCGGTGTGCTCCTCCCCAACACCGCCGGAGGACGGGGGTGTCTCCTGGCGGGCACAATGGGGCTGTTCCTCGCAGCACCCCATTTAAAGATGCAGCTTCTCAAGACCTGCACGCCGTCCCTGGCCCAAAAAGCCGCGCGGGCGATCCGACAAGGGCGCGTTTCGTTCACGGTTCTCCCTCGGAAGAAAGGCATCCATATCGAGGTCCGCGTGGAAGGACGCCGCCACCGCGCCACCTGCATCGTCCGAGACCATCATAATGAGACCTCCCTCCTTCGGCGCGACGACACCACCCTCATCGACCGCTCGGTCTCGGGGAGAAGCGCCTCCCCTCACTTTAAAAAAATCCTGAAAAAAATCTCCCTGCGCGGACTCCTCCGCGCGGCAGAACAGATGGACAACGCCGACGCGGCCTACATCGAGGAGGGGGTCACAACGAATCTAAAAGCGGCCGAGGCCGGAATGGCGCTCAAAAAAGTGGGGTTTTATCTTAAAGACCTCCGAAAACGCGGATACCTCCTCAACGACGTCTTCTCGTCGACGAAAATTATTGTTTCGTGCGCGGTGGATGCCCGAATGGCGGGCTGCCCGGTCCCGGTGATGTGCAGCGGCGAGAGCGGGAACCAGGGGATCGTCGCCGTCCTTGTTCCCCACAACGTGGGACAAGCTTTTAAAATCTCCCGCCGGCGCATATTGAAAAGCATCGCCCTTTCCCATCTCGTCAACGCCTATGTCAAGGCCCAGATCGGCGAACTCTCGCCCCTCTGCGGCTGCGCCATCGCCGCCGGGGTAGGCGCCGCCGCCGCCGTCGCGTATCAACAGAAGGGGGGGGACCTCAAGGCCATCACACTCGCCATCAATAATGTCGTCAGCGACATCGGAGGGATGCTCTGCGACGGCGCCAAGAGCGGCTGCGCCCTGAAAGTGGTCAGCTCCGCCGACTGCGCGATCCGCTCCGCCTACATGGCCGCCCGGCATTACGGCATTACCGCCATCGAGGGGTTCGTCGGGCACACCGCGGAAGAAACCATCCGCAATCTGGCGAAAATCGCTACTGTCGGCATGGCCCAGGTGGACGACACCCTCGTGGACATCATGCGGCGGAAGCGCGGACGCCTTAAAAATTGAATCCCGCCCCCCGCCGCCCCCGCGCACCTATTTCCCCCGAAACACGTCCTATTATGTTAAAGTGACGGTGGTTGACCAGCCGATGGATAAGAGCGCTCCCCCATTCGTGTCCCACTGGCCAGTTTGCTGAAAAACACCGAAATCTCCGTGCCCGACGCGCGCCGATAAAAACAAAGTCATCTTTTCAGGCGATGGCCTCTTGATTTTTTCGAATTTCCGAAGGAAATGAGGACCAATTTGACGACGAAAAAAGTGCTTCTGACCAGCGTCTGCCGGCCTTTCGGCGAAAGCGCCGGGGACGCCCCCTCCGTGGGTTACGAACTCCTCCACAAACAGGTGACCCGGGCCCAGGGAATTTTCAGCCCGCGGGTCATCAACTCGTTTTTCTCCCTCGACTACATCGCCGCCAACCTCGAGACCCCCACGGTGGTCCTGCAGTACCCTTCGCGCGCGGAGCTCATTCGGGAACTTGAAAAAGGCTATGACTACGTCGGCGTCTCCTTCATCATGGCGGTGTTCCACAAAATGAAGGACACCGTGGAGCTCATCCGGAAACATTCCCCAAAAACCAAGATCGTCCTGGGCGGATACGGCACCATCCTGGAGGACGACCTGCTGAAACCCTACGGCGATTTCGTTTGCCGGGGAGAGGGCGTCGGATTTTTCCGCGAACTGCTGGGCGAAACGCCGCTGTCCATGCCCTACGAGCACCCGATCATGCTGAGCACCCTCAAACTTTTTTCCATCCCGATCTCCCGCACGGGCCAGATCTTCGCCGGGCTCGGTTGCCCCAACGGCTGCGATTTCTGCTGCACCTCCCACTATTTCGGCCGGAAACACATCCGACTCCTCCCCACCGGGAAAGACATCTACGATGTGATCGAGCGCTATTGGAAGAACGATCCCCAGACGGTGTTCATGCTTTTTGATGAGGATTTCCTCCTGAACAAAACCCGCGCCATGGAATTCCGCGACTGCGTCAGCAAGGGGGGGCGGGTCCCGTCCATTTTCGTTTTTTCGAGCGTGAAAGCCATCAGCCAGTACACGGTGGAACAGATCCTTGAAATGGGCATTGACGGCATCTGGGTGGGCTACGAAGGGACCCGGTCCGGCTACGCCAAGCAACAGGGTCGCCCGGTGGCGGACATCTTCACCGAATTCCGCGAACACGGCATCACCATCCTGGCGTCCATGATCGTGGGGTTCGAATACCAAAACCGCGACATCATCGCCGAGGAACACGCCGGCCTTATGAAACTCCACCCCGCCCTGTCTCAATTCCTGATTTACGGCCCCGTGCCGGGAACGCCGCTCTACGCCCGGATGGAAAAAGAAAACAGGTTCCGGGACTGCTTCAAAGGCCAGCCGGAAAAATATTTCCGAAAAGCCGACGGCTTCTCCGTCATGGTCAAGCACCCCGCCATGACCACCGACGAGGTCGAGGGGGCGCAGCGCTGGTGCTTCGAACAGGACTACCAACAGCTCGGCCCGAGCATTTTCCGCGTCATCGAAGCCTGGCTCTTAGGTTATCGAAAGCTTAAAGATTCCTCCAATCCCCTCCTTCGGAAAAAAGCCGCCGTCTACGCCCAGGACCTCCGCAAGAGCTACCCCATTTTCCTCTCGGGCCGCTGTCTCGGCCCCAACGCCGCGGTCCGCCGCGGGATCGGCGATTTACAGAGGCGGGTGATCTCGGAACTCGGCCGTCCGACCCTCGGGGAGCGGGGCATGTCCCTCGTGGCGCTGGCCATGGCGTGCTGGACGTGGTTCACCTTGAAATTCAATCTCTTCCAGCACCCCTCTCTGACGCGCACGACCTATCGGATGCCGGACAACGAGACGGCGTTGCCTTCCTGGGAGAAAATTCAGTCGTCGCTGCCCGTCGGTGATCTGCAGATTTCCGTAGAAAAAAACCCCACCCGCTGAGCCGGGAGGGGGACCGCCGCCGCTCGGCCTCCGAAACGGAAAACCGCTTTCCTGGAAATCCGCCGCAATTCCTTCGACAAAAAAACATGTTACAATCTCCGCATCCATACGCGATTCTTTTGGGAGGATCCGATGTTCAACCATGCCCGGGCGGTCTCTTTAACGGTCTCTTTGATGCTGGTGGCGAGTTTTGCCGCGGCGGAACTAAGCTCCAAAGCGAAACGAGCGGAAAAAATGGCCGCCGCCGGCCAGCTGACGGAAGCCATGGCGATCTATCAGGAACTGATGGGGAAGAACGCCCAAAAGGAACCGCAGCTCGTCAAAGAAGGACGGGAGGGCATGGCGAATTGTCTTCTGCTCCAGGCCAAGACGGCCTTCGATGAAAAAAATTTCGCGGATTCCAAAACCCTCGCCCTTCAGATACTGACCACCTACAAGGACACCCCCTCCGTCAACGAGTCGGCCAAGACCCTGGCCCTGTCCCAGCTTGAACTCTCAAAACAACTCGTCGACGGAAAAAAATACGACGAGGGCATCGCCCAATGCAAAGAAGTCAAAGAAAAAATCCCCGCCGGAGGGGACGCCCTCAAAGCGGACCTGGACAAATTCCTTTCCCAGTTGGCCGGCGATCTTCTGAAACTGGCCGAGGGCCACATCAAGTCCGGTAAATACGAGGAGGCCCAAAAAAATCTGGAGTGGGCGTCGGCCGCCGCCACGGACAAGGCCGCCTCCGCCAAGTGCCAATACACCCAGGGCGTGTGTTTCCGGCTGGCCGGCCAGAACGACAAGGCCCTCGCCGCCTATCAGGACGTGACCACCGACTACCCCGACTCCCCTTTCGCCGCAACCGCCCATGCCGACCTGTACTTGATCCATACCCAGCTCGACAACCTGCCCGAAGCTCTCAAAAGCATCCAACAGGCGGCGTCTCTCGCCCCGGAGAACAGCGACTATCTCTTCAAAACAGCTCAGGCGTATCAGGCCCTGGGTAAAACGGAGGACGCCAAGAAAGCCGCGAAGAAAGCGATCGACCTCCTCCAAGCCGAACTCCCCAAGACCTATACCAACAAGGAGAACCTCCAATATAAGATCGGACAGGCGCAGCTCATCCTGGGGAACTACACGGAGGCGGCGGTCGAGTTCGACAAAGCGCTGGCGCGGAACGCGGACATGGTGGAGGCGAAAAAAGGGCTCGCCCTGGCCTTGTTCAACGACAAAAACTACACCGGGGCGGTCGACGCCTACGACGCCCTCATAAAAAAGTTCTCCGGCGATTTCGACGCGCTGAACGAAAAAGCGTCCAAGGACAAAATCCCGGCGGATCTGGCAAAAAAGGTGGAAGACCTCCGAAAAGACATCGCCTATTTCCATTACCAGAAGGGCCTGTCCTACGAACAGCTCGGCGAGTACGACAACGCCCTGGCCGAATGCCGACTGGGGCTGGAAGGCGTCTCCACGCAGGAAGCCGCCGCCACGATCAAGCGCATCCAGACCGCCGCCGCGCAGAAAAAATCGGAGACCGCCCCGGCGCCGGCCGCGACGACGGCGCCCGTGGAGAAGTAGGCCCGCGTTATTCCGTTTTTGAAATGCCACGCCCCCCGTCAGCCCTGTCGCCCGATGGCATTCCCCCGAACATGACCCGTTTAAATGAGGTGACCCGTCGATGACGAAGACAAGATCGATCCGGAAGGTGATCAAAGCCAGGCCGACAATGGAGGGGGCCGGCGTGCATTTGAACCGCGTGTTCGGCTTCGGAACGGAGTCCTTGTTCGATCCGTTTCTTCTCATGGACGATTTTCGCTCGGACACCCCGGCCCATTATTTAAAAGGGTTCCCCTGGCATCCCCACCGGGGGATTGAAACCATTACCTATGTCCTTGCCGGCGACGTGGAGCACGGGGACAGCATGAAAAACAAAGGCGTGATTTCCGCCGGAGACGTCCAATGGATGACCGCGGGCAGCGGCATTATCCACCAAGAAATGCCCAAGGGGGATTCCCAAGGCCGGATGTACGGCTTTCAACTGTGGGCCAACCTCCCCAAAAAACAAAAAATGATGGCGCCTCGGTACCGGGGCGTGACCCGCGATGAAATCCCGGAGGTGGTCCTGGCCCAGGGGGTCAAAATACGGATCATCGCCGGCCGGGTGGGAGACAGACAGGGCCCCGTTCGGGACGTTGTGATCGATCCGGAATATCTGGATGTGACCATCCCCGCCGGCGGGGAATACGTCCATCCGACCAAGCGCGGGCACACCGTCTTCGCCTACGTGATTGAAGGACAGGGCTCCTTTTGCCGGGAGAAAGACCCCTTCACCTACGAAGCGGTGGGCGTGAATTATTTCGATATGAAACGGGACCCCTTCGTGAGCAACGGCATGTTGGCCCTCTTCGATGACGGGGACGACGTGCGGGTGTCCTCCGAAAAGGGTCCCGTGCGGTTTCTTCTGATTGCGGGGAAGCCTCTCCGCGAACCCATTGCCTGGTACGGCCCCATTGTCATGAACACGGAGGAGGAACTCCGCCGGGCGTTTGAAGAATTCAACAACGGCACCTTCATTAAAAACCCGGTGTAGGAAAACACCCGGGGCGTCCGCTGAAAGGAAGCGGATCGGCTCGCCGAGAATCGTCTCGAAAATCTGCTAAAATCTCCTCCCCCTCTTCAAAGTCCGCGGAAGGCCCCGTCCTCCCGCGGACCGGGCCCAGTGTTTTCGCGGGACTTCCGAAAGAAGTTATCCCGGGTTCGCGGCGGAGCCGCGCGTGTCTGGGTTATGCAACAATCTGGTTCCTGAAGGGCCCCATCGTCTAGCGGCCTAGGACGCTGCCCTCTCAAGGCAGAGATCACGGGTTCGAATCCCGTTGGGGCCATTCAGGGACCATCCAGAAAAACCAAGACACTTGTTCGTCTCGGACGACGGACACGAGGAAAAGGAGCCCCATGCGACATCGGCGTCCAGCGGTCGGCGGGTTTACCCTGATCGAGCTGATGATTGTCGTGGCCATCTTGTCCATCCTCGCCCTGCTTGTCCTCCCCAAATTCGGCGCGCTGGTCCAAAAATCGAAGGAAGGGTCCACCAAAGGCCACCTGGGAGCCGTGCGGGGCGCCCTCCGGCTCTACTACATGGACAACGACCAGAATTATCCACCCTCTTTCAGCGCCCTCTCCCCAAAGTATATCGGCAACGCCCCGCCCCTCCTTTATACGGCGCAACACCCCCTCTCGGAAACCGTGGACGATCTGCCGGCCATGGACCCGGTTTCCGACGCGGCCCATTGGGGATATGTCCCCGCGGGACAGGACGCCGGCCACTTTTGGATCCAATGCACCCATACCGACACGGCGGGAACGCCGTGGAGCACCCATTGAAAAATATTTTCATCAAGGGAGACCCGTCATGACAACCCCGGAAATTTCGCCCCGCGACGTCCGCAGAGTCCAAGTGGTCAATCGTTACGCCACGCCGTTCGCCATCCTCCTGGTGGCGCTGGCCATCTTCCTGCCTTCTCCCATCCGTTCCGTTCGGATCATCGGTCTGAGCCTCCTGGCTTTCAGCATCCTCTTCAACCTCGTGACGGTCGGTCTTATCCGCCGGCGGCCGGAAATACTTCCCCGTCTCAAGAAACTGCGCTTGTACACCAACCTGGCGGTGAACGTCGTGCTCGTCTATGAGTTGAGCCCCTACTGGCCCCCCATCTGGCTGCTCTTGGTGCTGACCCCGATCGCCACGGCCATCTACGCCAGCGCACGGCAGAGCCTCATGACCTCCCTGCTCATCGCGTTTCTGATCATGGGCATCCACCTCGTCCACGGCGGCGGAGGCCTGATGGAATGGGGCCAAACGCTGTCACGCGCGGCCTTCGTCGTCCTTTTGAGTCTTCTCCTCAACGAACTGGCCCACGAAGCGGGGCTGAACTCCCCCCGGAACCAACCGTAACTTTTCCACGCATCCTTCGGCGGCCGAGGAGCGTCTGCCGGGGGAACGGCCTCGTTGCGGCTCCGCCCCCTTGACTCCCCCGCCCCCC
>JAKLDV010000067.1 GCA_022703335.1 Elusimicrobiota bacterium | reverse complement strand
GATTGGTGGACCACCTACACGGTTTCTCCGGTGGGCAACGGCATCACGTATGCCGTGTTCAAGGTTTTGGGGGTCAACCACGGGACGTTGCGCCTGGCCCCGGCCATCCTGGGATGCCTCAGCGTGGCGTTCCTGTTCTGGCTGGCGTTTCGTTACGCCGGTCCGCGTGCGGCCCTGTTCGCGTTGCTTTTTTCGGGGGTGAACGTGGGGCTGGTGGCCTACGCGCGATTGGCCATGCTGGAGTCGTTCCTGCTCTTTTTCCAGACATGGCTTTATGTCCTTTGTGCGCGCTGGCTTTTTACCCGGCGCGGCGCTTTTTGGATCGGGGTGCTGTTCGTGGCGGCTTTCGGCGCGAAGGCCTCCGCGATCCTCTTCCTCATTCCGCTGGCGCTGGTCCTGTTTCTCTTTTCCGCCGCCGACCGGTCGGTCGGCAGGTCGGGGTCGGTGAAGGGCTTCGTCCTCGGCGGCGGGGCCGCCTCGTTTCTCTACCTTCTGTTCGCCGCCGTGAACTGGCCGTTTTTCTACCACTTGAACATGGGTTTTTCCGCCCACAAGACCATCCTGGACCGCAGCAGCGGCCTGCTGAAAGTGTTGGAACTGCCCACCGGCAATGGAGAACTTCTCCTTACGCTGATGCCGCCGTTGTTGTGGGCGGCGTGGCTGGGGATGGGGCGTCTGTGGAACGGGGAGGGGTTGTCGGCCCTCTGGGAATCCGCCGGCCCCCCGCGTCAACGGATACGCGGGGCGTTGGAACGGATCGCGCGACTGGACCCGTTCCCGAGGTGGGCGCTGTTCTGCGTGCTCGTTTTTATCGGGGATCTCCTGGTTCATTTGTTTCTGCGGATGGATGTCTCGGCGCGGCGTCTTCTGCATATGCTGCCGCCGATGATCTTGACGGCGAGTTTGGGGCTGGACCGATGGTTGTCGGGGGAGGGGCGTCCCTCGCGCGGCGGATTTTTCGGCGTGTTTTCGGCTTTCCTCGTCGGCTGGGTGGCCGTCAAGGCCACGGTGTTCTGTTTTTTCGGTGTGTCCGGCTGGTCGAACCCGGCCACATTCCTGTTCACCCGGCCGTTCCCGGTTTTCCGCACGCCGGGCGATCAGTCCCTCTTCCTCGGGCGGGGATGGTTCGAGATGGGGTATGCGCTTGTTTTTGCGGGGGCGTGGCTCCTGTGGAAATATCGGCGGGCCCGGCCCGGAAGCGCTCCGGAGCGGACGGAAGGGCTTCCCGGAGGCCGCTGGAAACCGGTCGTCGCCTGGACGGTCGCGGTGGTGTATCTCGGCCATCAGTTGTCGATGGTGTTGCCGCCTTTGCTGAAGCCGACCTATCTCTATCGGGACGCTTCCCGCGCCATTGAACGTTTCAGCGAGAGGCCGGGGGCCGTGGTGCTCGGGAACATGGCCGCCGGGCTTCCCTGGGAGGGCAGCTATTATCCGCTCTATTACATGATGAGCGCCGGCATCGGTTATAAGAAAAAAACCATGGAGGACATGGGAAGGATCGTCGACAAATATCGGCCCACTCTCATGGTGGTGTTCGATCCCGACGGCAAGGTGGGGGACGGCGCCCTCTACGACTGGTCTTCGCCGGACGCCGTCGACGAGGAGACCCGGCGCACCATGGAAAAGCATAGCCCCCGGATCTTCGATTTCCGGGAAATCGTTTACCGTTGGAAAGGGCTGGAAGGCCTGTATCCCCGGGGGCAGTGGCTGCTTTTGAAAAGAAAAATTTCGGAGCCCGCGTCCCGCCTGAAAAAATGACGCCCCTGTACGACGCCCCTCGGCCGGACATCTTGTTCGCCATGTCGCCCGCGCACGCCCGCGACATGTACATGCCCATCTATTTCCTGTACCTGGCGGGGTATCTCGAGAAAAAAGGGTATCGCACGGAGATCGTCGATCCTCATCGGCGCGGCGCGGAGGATAACATCCGGATCATCTTGGACCGGGTGGCCGCGCGGCGGCCGAGGTATGTGGGCCTTTCCTCGTTCGCAACCGACTACGGCTGCGCCGTTGAGCTGGCCCGTCGGATCAAGGAGATTTCCGACGCGAAGGTCGTCGTCGGCAATGCGCAGCCCTCCTTGACGCCCGAGGATTATTTGTTCGACGGAAGCCCGTTCGACATCGTGGTCCGCGGCGAGGGCGAGTTGACGCTGGAAGAGATCCTCTCCCGCGGGCCGGCTGGGGGCGATCTGTCCGGCGTTCGGGGGATCGCCTACCGGGAAAACGGGCGCCTGGTGCTTACGGAAAAGCGGGAGCTCATGGATCTGGCGTTGTGCGCCATGCCCGCGTATCACAAGGTCGACATGCGCTGGTATCGCCGGGCCACAAAGCACATCATCCGCCGTCTTTTCACCGTCGGGGCGGTCGTCTACACGGGCCGCGGATGCCCTTTCCGCTGTTCTTTCTGCGCGGCCAACTCGGTGTGGCAGACCAATCGGATCACGACGGCGCATCCGATGGTGAGAAAGCGGCCGTTGCCCCATGTGATGGCCGAATTGCGCCTGCTGCAGGACACCTACGGGTTCGATTTTTTCTACATATTGGACGACACCTTCGGCATTCACGAGAAGGACATCACCGATTTTTGCGAGGCCTACCGGGCCAGCGGGTTGCGAATGTTGTGGGCCGCCGAGACCAGGGTCAACTGCCTGAAAAACGACGCCATCTTCAAAACGCTCAAGTCGGCCGGATGCCTCCAGCTGGATTTCGGCGTGGAGTCGGGGTCGCAGAAGCTGTTGAACGCCATTTGCAAGGGCATCAACGTCCCACAGGTCGTGGAGGCGTTCGACCTCTGCCGGCGGAACGGCATAAGGACGTTCGCCAATATCCTGCTGAACCTGCCCGGAGAGGACGAGAACGATTTGGTTCTGACGGAGCAACTGTTGGAAAAAATAAGGCCCGACTATATCTCCATCGGCGTCACGCAGCCGTATCCCGGAACCGCCATCAGCCGGGGATTGTCCCGGCCGCTGACACGGGACGATTATGCGGAGCTGAGCCGGTTGATCCCTTCGGAGAAATTCAGGCTCAGCAAACACAACCGGGATCTTTACAAACTGGTGTCCGCCTGGCTTTTGAAATATCGGGCCATTGCGCCCTTTGACCGGAGCGTGCTCCGGGCGGACGCTTCCTATTGGAAGGCGTTGCTCGCTTCGAACAACAAACTCAACTACGCCTATTTCATCTTGAGGGATCTGGTCACCTACCCGGTGGTGTTCGCGATATTCCTGATCCGGCGGATCGGGCTCCTCTGGCGCCCGAGCCATGTCCCTCCGTGGGCCGACCCCATGAAAGAAAAAGACCCCGGCCAATAGTTTCTTCGAATTTTGGGGGGATAAAATCCAACCCTCTCCCCGAGGGCGTTCCCACCGCCTCGTCTTTACCGAAAAAGCCACGAAAACTTCCGTGGCTTTTTTGTTTCTTCAGGCGCTCCCCGCCTCCTCGCCCTCCTGAGAACAGGAAACAAAAGCGTCTTTCCGGTGTTATAGAAAAAAGACGGCGGCCTCCGTCCGGAAGAGTCGTCGGGAAGGCGTCTCTCTGGAAAGGGGGGGGTCGTTTCCTTGGGGCAGAGGCACATACGCCGTCGGTGGTTTCTATGACCGCCGTCATGGATGAAAACAGGGGGGTCGTTCTATACTGAGAGAGACGGGATTCTGGTGAAGGGAGGGGTATGGCTATTGTCGTTGAGGAGCGGCGTCGGGCGAAGGGGTGGCGCTGGGCGGGTCTCGTGGTCCTTTTTGCCGCCGGCCTGGAGGTGTGCGGAGGGCTCTCCGTCTCGGGCGCTCCGTCGCCGGTGCGGCTCTCCGCCGACAGTCGTTTGTGGTTGCGGGGGGATTCGACCCTTCACCCCTATTCCAGCACCGCCACCAAAATGGACGCTTCCGGCTGGTACACCGGCCCGTCCACGGGCTCCGGTCCCGAAATCGCCGCCGCTCTGGCGGCCGGCGCCCTCAAGGATTTCAGTTTTTCCGTGTCGGTGACGGACCTTTCCTCCGGGGAACGGCTGCTCGACAAAAAGATGAGGGCTTCTCTCAAAGCCGCCGCGCATCCCGAGATCGTTTTTCGTATGACGGACTACCAATTCCCTCCGTGGACGGGAGAAAATCAGGTTGTGCCGGTGAAGGCTCGCGGACTCCTCTCCGTGGCCGGGACGGAAAAGCCGGTCGAACTCGACGGCGACCTGCGCGTGGAGTCCAGGCGCCTCCGGATCAGCGGCCGGAAAGAACTGCTCATGACGGATTTCGGCGTCAAACCGCCCGTCATGTTTTTCGGCGCGCTGAAGACGGACAACAGGGTGGTCGTCCATTACGAGATTGCGCTGGAGCTTGAATAGGGGCCGGCCGGCGGAACCGGATGAAAAAATGAAAAGGAGAATGATTATGAAAGACATCAAAAAAATCTTCGCCGCGGTGGTCGTCGTTTTAGGACTTTCGTCGCGCGGTGTCGCCATGCCGGTCGTCGAACGGGACAACATGGACCTCAACCTGGGCGGAAGGATGCAGCTCTTCGGGTTCGGCCAGCAGGTCCACGATCCCTACCGCAACGATCCCCGCGTCTACCTGTTCATGAAGCAGGCCCGCCTCCAAATCTGGGGGCATTACGAAAAATATAAATACGAGGTGCAGCTGGGTTTCGCCGGGGAAGAGGAAGTGAAAGCGCCCAGCCCGGGGGTGTCGCTGAACCTGATGGATTACTCCTTCGACATCCCTCTGGCCGACGCCACTTTTCTGAAGGTCGGCCAGTACAAGGTTCCCTACGGCCGGGAGCGGCTGGAGGACTCGGGGTACCTGCAGTTCGCCGACCGGTCCATCCAAAACCTCGCCCTGCGCGTCGGACGCGACGTGGGGTTTGCGGTTCATTCCTATCCGGGCCGCTTGGCCTGGACGGCCGGCGTTTTCACCGGCGGCGGGCGGGACGTGCCCGAAAGATACCTGCCGCAGGACCTCGGCGTGCCCATGGTGGTGGTGCGAGCGGGGTTCAACGACGGGGTGGACGAGGACATCTATCACTCGCGTCAGAACGACCTTGACCCGCAGCGCACCAAAACGGCCTTCTTCCTCAACGGTCTCTATATGCGGGATTCCCTCGTCGGCCATTCCACCGTGCTGAACGTGAAGACCTCGGAAAAATCGCTCCTCGTCAACAGCAACTGGAACCCGTTCGTCGCCCAGTCGCCTTTTGACAGGGGGGAACTGGTTCAGGGCGGCGGCGATGCGGCCGTGCGGACGCCGCTGGGACCGTTTGCCCTGTCGGCGGAGGTCGAGGGAAATTTCGGCCGGTACACCAACGCCTACGGCAGTCTTCAAACCACCGGCGGCCGGGCGCAACTCGGGCTTTACCGCAACCCTGTTGAACTTTCCATCCGGTACGCCTTCGTCATCCCGGACAGCAAATTCGCCTACTACGATACCGCCACCAAAAAATCCTACGCCATCACCGGCCACCGGGCCTTTCAGGAGGTCACGCCGGCGCTCACCTACTATCTGAAAGGACGCCGTTCCAAAATCATTTTGGACCTGCCCATCTTGGTGGACGTCCCCGTGCTGACGGAGAAAAACGTGGGGTCCTATGTGGTCACGGAACAGCCGGACCAGACGTCGGTGCTGAAGGCCGGATCCGTGGACCGACAGACGGTGGTGGAAGGTCGCGCTCTTTTTCAAGTGAGCTTTTGACGACGGGAAAAGAGGGGGGTGAGGGGGGGATGTCCGGAAAAGTATTTCGCCTCGCTTTGGCGGGGGCGTGTTTTTTAGTTTGTGCGGCCGCGCCTCGGCCCGGCGGGGTATGCCTGTCCGTCGTTCAGGAGCGCCACGGGAACTACCGGTTGGAAGGCGCGTTTCAGGTGCAGTCGACTCCGCAGGTGGTTTGGAGCGTGCTCACGGATTACGCCGGGATCCCTCATTTCGTGTCCGGCCTTCAATCCAGCCGGATCGTTTCGCGGGACGGCGGCCGCGTGCGGTTGGAGCAGACCTCTTCCGCCAAGTTCCTGTTTCTCGCCCGTGCGTTCACCGTGCATCTCGACGTCCGCGAACACCCCCCGGAAAAAATCGATTTTGCGGACGTTTCCGGGAAAGATTTTGAGGTATACGAGGGGTCCTGGTTCTTGGAAGAAAAGAAAGGACAGTTGGTCGTCTTCTATCGGCTGTGGGCGAAGCCGCGTTTTTCTGTTCCGGCTTTTTTGAAGGGATGGTTCTTTAAGAGGGACGTGACGCGGATGCTGGAGGAAGTTAAATCCGAGATTTTGAGACGGGACTGAGGGTGTCGGACAGGACATCCCCGTAAATGTGACGCCGCGGCCGACACCCCGGGCGATTTTAATGGCGAGGTTTCTCCCGGCATGCAACAAAGAAAAAGAGTTTGTCCCATTCTGTGGGGCAAGCTTTTTTTGTTTGGAGCGACGGGAGACGAAGCCGCGGGGCCGACAGGGCGGGACAGGAACGACGGATCGGGTTCATCGGACGGCCGGGCCATGCCCTCCTCCGTCCGGCGGGGGAGGCCGATGGGCGGCCCGCCCCGCTCATCGCCGGACCGAGACGAGGCGGGTTTGTTTCCCGGTCCCCCGACGGGATCGTTTGTGAACTGGTATAATCGGTCTATCTTGATTCAAATCGGAGGTCTTATGAAAAAAACGCTGATCGTGATGTTTTTGGCGGTGGTTTTCGCGACGACATCCCTCCTGGCGGGACATCCAGGGAAACAATCGTGTTCCTACAAGGCGCCCGAGGTGGTTCCGGCCATCGGGTTCGAGGCGAAAATGGACAACGGCCGGGTGGTCGCTCGTTGGAAGAAGTATAACCGTCCGGATTTTAAATATTACAAGCTCGTTCGATCCAGCACCAACGCCAACCCCGTCTATCCGGAAGACGGCTATATATTTGTCGGTTCCCAGAAAGACCAAACCTCGTATGTGGATGAATCCGTGGAGTCCGGCCAGTGGTATTACCGTGTCTGCGTCATTACCACCGGGGGACAGCGCTGGGTGAGCCCGGTGGTTACCCTAACGGTCAGCGATAAAAGCGGCGGGGTGTCCGGGGGAGTGCCGACGTCGGCGGATTTCGAGTAGCGAAGAAAAATTCCCGGAAGGCCGCCGGCGGAAAAGGCGTTGGGAGCTCGTTAACATCGTTGCCCGGGCGCTTGCGCGCCCATCCCGACGGTTGCCGCCGGTCGGCCCCTGCAAGTCTCGATCAGAGATAGGAACCTGGCGTAAATCAAAAGAGCCAGCAAGCCCATCGAGGGCTGTCTGGCTTTTTTGCTGGAGGGGGGGGCGCCCTCGTCGGCTCGCTCCGAGGATCAGCGGCAGTCCCTCCAAAACGTTTCGCTGAAACTGAAGGACCTGCCGCGCCGACCGGCGGACGGAAGACTCCGCCGTGATTTGAATCGACGCACAATGCTCTCGCGCTCCATTCGGGCTCGAGGGCGCAGGTTTATAAATCGACCAAAAAACAGAAAAGCCGTTAGCACCCTTAGGGTGCCGACGGCTTTTCTGTTGCGGGGGTAGGATTTGAACCTACGACCTCGAGGTTATGAGCCTCGCGAGCTACCAGGCTGCTCCACCCCGCAAAAGGATTATAGCCCAAATCCAGCTCCAAAAGCAAACGTATATAAGGAGATTTATTAAAGGGGAATCGACAGGTCACAGGGGGGGGCACTCACCGCGCTTCGAGGGAGCGGAACGGGTGAAAAATACCTCTTGACAAAAGGGGGAACGGAATATATGCTATACATGTAATACATGTCATAAATAATATACATTCAATATATGACTACGCTAAGAAAAGCCTATGGTTCCTATGAAATCGCCAAAGTGTGCGGCGTTTCGCCCAACACCACCTGGCGGTGGATTCGGGACGGCAAGCTCCCTTCCTTTAAAACCGGGGGGGGGCAGCGTCGTGTCTGGAACGAGGATTTGAGCTTATTTCTAAAGGATTTGGGCATCCCCGTCCCGTCGAAATTAATGGGCGCGGCCGCGGGGGCCACCCGCGTTTTGATCGTCGACGACGAAGAGGATGTGCGGTACACCCTCAAGAGGATGATCCGAAAATTTTGGCCGAAGGCGGAGATCAGCGAGGCGGCCAATGGTTTTGATGCGGGGCAGAAACTGCTCGATCTTCTTCCCCATGTGATGTTGTTGGACATCGCCCTCCCCGGGGTCGACGGATTTGAGATTTGCCGCACGGTCCGAGCCCACCCCAAGATAAAGAACGTCAAAATACTCGCCATCTCCGGTTACAGCGTGGAAGAGTGGGGGAAAAAGGTCATTGAGGCGGGGGCGGACGCTTTTCTGCAAAAACCCATCGAGTTGGAGACCTGTCGGCAAGCCATCCAAAAATGGATGGAAGCGCCCCGCTGAACGCGGTCTCGCGTTCCATCAACAGCACGATCGCCCGCGGTTTGGAGACGGACACCTTGGTCAAGGAGAGGGTCGCCCCTATGAGGTGAGCAGGTTGTTCGCGGCGCCCTCGGGGGCTTGGAGGGGAATCCCACATGGGAGGAAACCGGTGACATTTTTCGATTTTTCCCATACACGGAATAACAGGGGATTCGGCTTGGTGGAGCTGATGGTCACCATCGCCCTGTTGTCCATTGGGTTTTTGGCGGCGGTGAGCGCGTTCAAGGGCCTGTCCATGGGGATCTTCAAGACGAAGACGAAATCCCTGGCCGTCAATCTGGCCCAGGAAAAAATGGAGGTCCTCAAGGATAAATCGTATTACCGGCTGCGGGTGACCAGTGCGCCCGTGGCCGTGCCGGGGACGGATCCCGCCGTCTATTCCGATGCCGGCAACTACGCGGAGGAAACCGTGTATGTGGGGGGCATCCCTTTTTTCCGTTACGCCGTGGTGGAGAAGGTGCGCAAGAGCGCGTCGGGCGGCGCGCTGGAGGCGGTGTCGTGGAACGAGGTGGACACCGGCCTGAAACGGATCTCGGTGGGCGTGGTGTGGACGGAAGCGGACGAGAAAAAACAGTACGTCCTCGTCAACCTGAGGGAAAACCCCAGCCGGGCCGCCGCCACCGTGTCGATGGAAGGCACCGTCGCCGACGCGGCCACGATGTTCCCCGTTTCGGACGCCATCGTGTCGGTGGTGGAAAACCCGTCCTGGCGGGACAGGACGGATTCCTCCGGCCGATATTCGTTCAATCTTTCCCCCGGGAACTACACCCTGCGGGCCTCCTCCGGGCCGTATTTCTCCGACAGCCGGCTCGGGCGCTCCGTCGACCTCTCCAACACCCCCCTCGGAACGAATTTCACCCTGACCAAAAAAGCCAACGGCACCGTCACAGGAACCGTTTGGATCCGGAATCATCCGGTCATTTCCCAGGTGGGCGCCACGCTGGGCGGGTTGGACGACGAGGAGTTCGTGGAGCTCTACAACCCCTCGACCTATTCGATCACGATGTATAACTCCGTTTTCTCCACGCGCAAATTCGTCGTCAAATACGTCGATATCGTCGGGAATGAAACCGAACTGAACCCCATCGGGGGGACCACCTACAACGGCGTGGGCGGGCAGATCATTCCGGCGAACGGTTTCTATCTCCTCGCCAGCAAGAATCCCATCGGAGGCGTCCAGTCCAACGCCTATTACAATGCTCCGGCGGATCGGATTCCGAAGGAGGTCGCCGGGGGGATCGTCCTGTGCGAATACGACGGGGGCGTCTTCATCAGCACGTGGGACGCGGTGGCCTGGGGGCGTTCTGGGTATTCGGGCCCGCCCAAGGCGCGAGAAGGGAACAGCTATTTTACGTTGACCGCCGGACCGGGACACGGCGGCCTGGCGCCCGATGAAACCATCGAACGCATCGCCTACGCCACGTCGACGCTGGTCTCGATGGAACCGGGCACGGGCGTCCACCGCGCCCTCGGCAACGCCTACGACGACGACGTTTCGGCGGATTGCTGGGTGCACCACGACCACAACGACTGGGCGGGCACTCTGCAGAACTGGAACAATCCCGCTTTCGAATTCGTCACGGGAGAAACCGGGACCCCCGCCAACGGCGCCTACATTTTCGCGGACGACGGCATGTCCAACACCGCGGTGGCTGCTCCGACGGGCACGCCTCCCCGCGCCCAATACACGTTGACGTCCGTCGCCACGGGCACCTGGACCCTTTCCGCCTCCTCCGGCACCCTCTACATAAGCACCGGCATCACGGTCAGCGCGTCGGGCAGTTTCCAGAAGCCCCTGCACCTGTCCAGCACCACCGATTCGGGATACGTCAGCGGAAAAGTGAGCGACATCTCCGGGACGCCCATCCCGGCGGTGAACGTGGTGCCGGGCGGGGGGACGACCGACCCCAGCGGGTTCTACCGGTTGGCGCTGGGGGAAGGCCTCCACAACATCACGGCCAACCCGGGCAGTTTGAGTGCTTCTGAATACGTGGAGGCCAGCGTGCAGGTGAACGTTACCCGGGGACAGATCGCGTCGGGGGTGGACATCACCCTTTCTAAGGGCGGGGGGGTGCGGGGGCGCGTCACGTCGGACGGGACCAACGCGCTGCCGGACGTCCCCGTGAGCATCTTCGATTCGGGAACCGCCCTGGAGGTGACCAACGAACTGACCGACAGTCAGGGCTATTTTGAGATAGCCGTGCCCACCGGGAGCTATTACGCCGTGCCCATCGGCGAATATGGGGAAGTGGTGACGCCCGCCCAGAGCGGCGTGGTCACGGTGACGGGAGGGGCGACGGTATACACCTCCACGTTCACGGTCGGGCCCGCGGTGGGTTACATCAGCGGCACCGTGACGGCGGGAGGGCAGCCCATCCCCACAGGGGTCTTGATCGTGGCCACCACGGGGACCATCACGGGGATGCTGCCGGACGTCGACGCCACGCTGCGGTCCAGCGGACTTGTCTATTACATGGCCACCTCGGGCGGGACGGGGAGATACACCCTGAGCGTGCGGAACGGGACCTACAACCTCTATGCCTGGTATACGGATGCCTCCGGCAACGCCACGCCTCGGTCGTTGACGGGGGTCACCGTCAACCCGGGCCAAACCACCACGGCGGACGAGTTGACATGGTGATCTTGGGGCGGCTCCCTCTCCGCGCACCCCGGGGCCTGGGCGGTTTCACCATGGCCGAACTGATGGTGGTGGTCGCCATTATGGGGATTATTTTCAGCATTGCGCCCAAGGTGTTGATGAGCACGCACCGGTTCTTCGCGTTGAGTTTGGCCCGTTCCGAGATCCAGAGGGACGCCCGCACGTCCTTGAACATGATCAACCGGCAGCTTCGACAGGCCAAGGCCTCCACGGTGACGGTGAGCCGGCACGCCTCCGACCAGCCGCCGTATTCCAAGGTCGAGTTTCAGACCGTCGCCGGGTCTACGCTGACGTTTTGGCAGAACGGCCACGACTTGATGATGAAAAAGGACAGCTCCAACTCCAGGCTGCTGGCCAAGAACATCCGGAATGTGGCGTTCGCCTACACTCAGACGGACAACGACGCCATCATGTCGGTGGCCGTGACGTTTGAAAAGCGGATTTATGAAGGCAAATCCAAGTCGCTCCAGACAGCTGTGGAAAAAGTCCGGATCATGAACGACTGAGGCGGAAGGAGACGACCATGAAACCGATACTTCGAAAACTTTGGATTCGGTTGTCGAGAGACGCGTCCGGGCACAGCTCGCCCGCCGCCATCGCGGCCCTGCTGATCGTTTCCATCTCGCTCCCGATGGTCGTCAAGATGGTGGACAACGAATCAAAATGGGCGGTCAAGCAGAAGAAGACGACGACGGCGTTCCACCTCGCGGAGGCGGGGGTGGACCGCGCCGTGTGGAAGCTGACCGAGATCGAACAGAACTGGCTCGACGCCAAGGAGGGGACCCCGATCCCCGGCTACGACGACGATATGGAATACACCGATGTCCAGGGAGGGGAATATAAGATCCTCATTTCCTCCGGCCCTACGCTGGGCCAGGTGACCATCCGGGCGTTGGGACGGGACTCGACCCAAAAGGAGGTGCGGGGGATTCAGGCCGTGTATACCCGGAACGTGGTCGATGCCGCTTTGAGCGTGGAGGGCGGACTCCAGTATAAACCCAATCTCCACGTGCATTGGGGACCGGTCGTCAACTACACCTCCATCTCCCAGTCGCCGGGCGACTATTACCCGCGGAAATTCTCCAAGGGCCAGATCGTCGGACGGGACACGGTGAACGATTCCGTGAACACCGACGGCCTGGAGTATTGGGCCTTCGATACCAGCCTGGGCACCCCGCCCCAGGTGGATTTGGATTATTACAAGGAGCAGGCCAAGAATTCAGTGATCCCGTTGGAGCCGTCCGGCGGTGGCCGCATCGAAAAGAACATCGGCGGGAACGTCCTGGCGGTGGCCTCCCCGACGGGGTCCGGATACTTTTTGGCGTCCATGAACGGCAATTCGGGGCTCCGTTTCGAAAAGACGGGCGGGAGCAGTTTTTATGATTTCCGGAATTCCACGTCGGTCATCTACATCGACAACGACACTGGGGCGCCCATCGTCACGGACCTTCAAAACGGCGGTTGCTTCTTGAGGGTGGAGGGGCTGATCTTGGCGGGGGATAACCACAATATGGACTGCAACGCCCAGGAGGGCGTTCTGGGGGCCACCATCCCGGTCCACGCGCAAAAGGAATATAAACATTCCAGCGCGGAGTCGTATTGGAACACCAACTTTTCATCCGTCGGCGAAGGCAACTGCTGTTATGCCCTGACCAAGCTGGCGGTGCACGGGTTCGTCTACGTGGGAGGCAACATCGCCAACGCGGGAAGTAACACGGAGATTTTGGGCGCGTTGGACGTGAAGGGCAACGTGAACGTCAATACGCTCAAGGTCTATTACGACGAAGACATCGCCGAACAGGTCCACCTGACCGGCGGAACGCCCCGGCGGTTGTCCTGGAAAGAGGTCAACGAGACCTGGTAGCCCCGTTTTTTTGTCCGACCGGAATCAAAGATCCCCCACGCGCGGCCGATCGGCCCGCCCCCGCCCGTCCCGTCGTCACATAAATCCGAAAAGTGAGAGCGAGCCCCCTGTTGAGGGCGGTTTGTGGGGGTTTCAGAACCACCGGGGGGAGCCGAAGGTGGGCAGGAACGGCCGCTGACGCGCCGCTTTTTTGGAGTGACGTCAAACAGGCGAAATCGTAAACCCGAGGTGAAACTTCTCCGCCGGTCGGCATTTACGGTTATAATGAGGTGGCGGAAGACGAAAAGAGCTTTTTTC
>JAKLDV010000066.1 GCA_022703335.1 Elusimicrobiota bacterium | reverse complement strand
CGCAGTGCGCGCCGGAAACGTATTCTTCAGCAGGGATGAAAAATCGCATGACTAAGCATATTTTCGTGACCGGCGGCGTGGTGAGTTCCCTCGGCAAGGGGATTTCGGCGGCTTCTTTGGGACGGCTTCTGAAATCCCGCGGGCTGAACGTCACCATGATCAAGCTCGACCCGTACATCAACGTGGACCCCGGCACCATGAGCCCCTATCAACACGGGGAGGTTTACGTCACCGAGGACGGGGCGGAGACGGACCTGGACCTGGGTCATTACGAGCGGTTCCTCGACATGGACATGGCGCGCGAGAACAGCTGCACCAGCGGCCAGATCTACGACACCATCATCCAGCAGGAGCGCCGGGGGGAGTTTTTGGGCAATACCGTCCAGGTCATCCCCCACGTCACCAACGAGATCAAGAACCGCCTGAAACGGGTGGCGCGCGGACGGGACGTGCTCATCGCCGAGATCGGCGGCACCGTGGGCGACATTGAAAGCTTGCCCTTCCTGGAAGCCATCCGCCAGATGCGCATGGACGTCGGCCGGGACAACGTCCTTTATATCCATCTCACGCTGGTCCCGTTCATCCGGGCCTCCGAGGAGCTGAAGACCAAACCCACCCAGCATTCCGTCGGGAAACTGAGGGAGATCGGCATCGATCCGGACATCATCCTCTGTCGCGCCGACCGCCCGTTGGGCGAGGAGCTGAAGAAGAAGATCGCGCTGTTTTGCAACGTGCCGGCGGAAGCGGTGATCGAGGCGTTGGACGCCCAGACGATCTATGAGGTGCCGCTGCTGTTGGAGAGCCAGGGGCTGGACGAACTGGCGCTGATGCTTCTGCGCCAACGGAGCCCGCGCAAGGATTTGTCCGCCTGGAAGGCGATGGTGGAAAAGATCAGGACCCCCCAGCGCCAGGTCACCATCGCGGTGGCCGGGAAATACGTCGAACTGAAGGACGCCTATAAATCCATCGGCGAGGCGCTCGTTCACGGCGGGTTGGCCCATAACGCGAAGGTCTATGTGAAATATTTGGACGTGGAAGAGCGGCACATCGAGGCTCAGCTCGCCGACGTGGACGGCGTGCTCGTTCCCGGCGGATTCGGGGACCGGGGCGTGGAGGGGAAGGTCGCCGTGACCCGTTTCGCCCGCGAACGGAACATCCCTTTCTTCGGCATATGTCTCGGCATGCAGTGCGTGGTCATCGACGTGGCGCGGAACCTGCTGGGGCTGAAGAAGGCGAACTCGACGGAGTTCGATCCCCATACGCCGCATCCGGTGATTTGTCTCATGGAAAACCAAAAAGGGGTCTCCGCCAAGGGGGCCACCATGCGCTTGGGGGTCTATCCCTGCAAATTGAACCGGAATTCCTTGGCGCGCAAGGCTTACGGCCGCGACGTGGTCCACGAACGGCACCGCCATCGTTATGAGTTCAACAACCGCTACCGGCAGCGGTTGGAAAGCGTCGGTCTGCGCATCGCCGGCGTCTATGCCAAAAAGGGGTTGTGTGAGGTGGTCGAACTGAAGGGGCACCCTTGGTTCGTGGCGGTCCAGTTTCACCCGGAACTGAAATCCAGACCGTTGCGGCCGCATCCCCTGTTTCGCGATTTCGTGGGCGCGGCCCTGCGCCGGCCGGCGGCGAGCCCTCTGAGAGGGTGACCCCATGTCCCAACAGCGGGAGATAAAGATCGGAAGTTGCCGCCTTGCCAACGACCGCCCGCTGGCGGTGGTGGCCGGTCCGTGCATCATCGAAAGCGAAAAAGTGACGCTGCGGATCGCGGCCGAGCTGGCCGCCGTGCGCCGCCGTCTGAACGTGCCGCTTATTTTCAAGTGTTCCTACGACAAGGCCAACCGTTCGTCGGTCGATTCCTACCGCGGACCCGGGTTGGCCCGGGGGTTGAAGGTCTTGCGGCGGGTGAAGTCCGAGTTCGGCCTGCCGCTCCTGGTCGACGTCCATTCCGTCGGCGAGGTGCCCCGCGTCGCCGAGGTGGCCGACGTTCTCCAGGTCCCGGCGTTCCTTTGCCGGCAGACCGACCTGCTCCTGGCGGCCGCCCGCACCGGATTGCCGGTCAATGTCAAGAAAGGTCAGTTCCTGTCGCCCTGGGACGCCCGCCTCATCCTCAAAAAAGCGGAGTCCATCGGCCATCGCGACCTCTTTTTGACCGAAAGGGGGGTGTCCTTCGGGTACAACAATCTCGTGGTGGACATGCGCAGCCTGGAGGTGCTGAAATCCTTCGGCCGGCCCGTGATTTTCGACGCCACCCATTCGGTGCAGCTTCCGGGCGGACGGGGCGATTCCAGCGGCGGCCAGCGGGAATTCATCGCGCCTCTCGCCCGGGCGGCGGTGGCGGTGGGCGTGGCCGCGGTGTTCTTCGAGGTGCATCCCCGGCCGGAACACGCCCTCTCCGACGGCCCCAACGCCGTCCCCCTACGCGAACTTGAACCGCTGCTGCGCCGGCTCCTGGCCATCGACCGCGTCGTTAAACGGTTTGTCAACAATTAATTCCCCGTTCCGGAGGATTTGGGATGAAATGTCCGAAATGCGGTATTGAGAACAAGAACAACGCCAAATTCTGCAACGACTGCGGAGCCCCGCTGTCCTCGTCCTCCGCGAAGGGGGCGAAAATCGCCCCGGCGGCCCCCCCGCGGGATTTCGCCGGCCGGAGCGATCTGTCGACGGACAACTTCTGGAAACCGGATTGGCGCTGGCATGCCAAAGCGCTGCTCGTCATCTATGTGTCGTTGACCGTGATCTATTTCGTCCTCAGTCTGGTCCTTTCCAAGGTGCCGGAGCCGTATCGCATGAGAGACATTCCGAAGGAAATGACCCCCTGGCTGAAACAGTAGGGCCGGTCATGAGCGAACGAACGGGTTTTCTTTTCCCTTGTCCCCAGTGCGGTGCCTCGCTGCACGATCGCGCCCGTTACTGCGGCCATTGCGGCGTCTCCATCGCTCTTTGGGATTTCACCTGGTCCCTGCGGCGGTCCATCGGCGGGGCGGTGGCGGGCGGGGTCGGTTGGGTCCTGGGAAGCACGTTTTTGCGGCTCACCCTGCCCGGCGCCGACCTGTCCCTGCCGCATCCGCTTTTTCTGACGGTGGCCGGGTTGTTCCTGGGGATGGCCGGCGGCCTGATGGAACGCTCCTCCTCCCGTGTGTGGCGCGGGCTCTTCACGGGCGGCGCGGCGGGACTGTCCTTCGGCACGGCGGCCCGTTTTCTGGCGCGCGGCGCCTCGCCCGACGCTCTCTTCGTGCTGCATGTCGCGGTGTGGGCGTTGTTCGGGATGGCGATCGGTTTTTCCGTCGGCCGGTTGAAAGGATGGGAGACCGTGGGGGGGTTTTTGTGGGGCAGTCTGGCGGGGGCGTTGGCGTGGAATTTCTCGGTGGCCATGGCCGTGCAGTTCCCTGAACCGGGCTGGTCCACGGCCCGCGGAGTGGAGTTCCTTTCCGGCGCCATCCTGGGCGCGCTCCTCTGGGGCGGGGTGGCCATCAGCGGCCGGTTCGGCCGACGGCGGTGGATAAACCTCCTCAGCTTCATGGGCCGCCGGGGAGGGGTGAAATGAAGGTCTGCCCGCAGTGTTCCGCCGAGAACGAACCGGATCATAATTTTTGCGAGCGGTGCGGGGATTCGTTCCTGGAACGGTGGGAGCCGTTCCAGCGGCCCCGCTACGAGGCGCTGGCCCGTTTCTCCAACGGGGCGCGTTACCTGGCCCGCCTTTCCGCCGGGGCCGGCGGACTGTGCGCGTTGGGGGTGCTGGCGTATTATTGGAACAAGAGTCTGCTGGTGGCGGTCTTTTTCGCCGGCGCCGCCGCCCTGGCCGGCTACCTTCTCCTGGTGGCTTTTCAGGCCGTGGCGGAGTTCATCCGTCTGTTCGTCGACATCGAGGACCACCTGCGTTCGTCCCGGGACGGCCACGCGCCCAAACCGCCGGCCCCTCACTGAATAATTTTTGGAGGTGCGTGCCATTAAAATGAAGATCAGGGAATTGAAAGATTGGCGCCGTCGCGTTCAGCGCACCCTGCGGCTGGAAGCCCAGGCGGTGACCCATCAACTGCGCCACATAGACGAGCATTTCCTCCTGGCCGCTCGGTGCCTTTCCCGCTGCCGCGGCCGCGTGGTGGTCATGGGGATCGGCAAATCGGGGCTGGTCGGCCGCAAGCTGGCCGCCACCCTGGCTTCCGTCGGAACGCCCGCTTTCTTCGTCCATCCCACCGAGGCCCTGCACGGCGATTCCGGCATGTTTTCGACGGGCGACATCGTTCTGGTGTTGTCTTATTCCGGCGAGACGGAGGAATTGAAGCGGGTGCTTTCCGTCGTCCACCAACGAAAACTCCCGTTGATCGCCCTCACCGGCCGACCCCGCTCCATGTTGGGCCGTTCCGTGGACTGGGTGCTCAACGTGGCCGTTGAGAAGGAGGCCTGCCCGTTCAACATCACGCCCACGGCCTCCACCACCGCGATGCTGGCCATGGGAGACGCCCTGGCCATGCTGGTGATGGAGCTCAAGGGGTTCGACAAGGAAGATTTTGCCCGGCTCCATCCCGGCGGGACGCTCGGAAAAAAACTCACGCTCCGTGTGGCCGACATCATGCACAAGGGCTCGGAGAACCCGCTCGTGGCCGATTCGCAGAAGGTGCGGGAGGCCCTCTGGGTGATGACCAAGACGCGCATGGGCGCGGCCTCCGTCATCGACCGCCGCGGACGCTTGGCGGGCGTTTTTACCGACGGAGACCTCCGCCGCGGCCTGCAGAAGGACGATCGCCTCCTGGACCGCCCCTTGCGGCAGGTGATGACGCGCTCCCCGCGCACCGTCGCTCCGGGAGACCTGGCCGCCGACGTCGCCCTCCTCTTCCGGCGTTTCGGTCTCGACAACCTCCCGGTGGTGGACCGGACGGGCCGCCCCGTCGGCATTTTGGATGAGAAAGACCTTTTGGAAGAGGGGCTCGGTTAACGCCATGAGGACCCGCTCTTCCCTCCGGCGCCGCGCCGCCGCCGTCCGCCTCCTGGCCATGGACGTCGACGGTGTCTTGACCGACGGTTCCATCGTCCTTTTGAAGTCCGGCGAAGAGGTCAAGGTCTGGAACGTCAAGGACCGGATCGCTTTCTCCATGCTGGAGAAGAGCGGCCGCCGGTTTTACGTGGCGTGGATCACCGGGCGCGCGTCGGCGCAGGTGAAGGCCCGCGCCGAGGAGTTGGGGGTGGACGCGCTGTATCAGTCTTGCCTCGATAAGCGCGCGGCGCTGCAGGACATCCTCCGTCGTTTTCGTCTCACCGCGCGGCAGGCCCTCTACATCGGTGATGACCTCATCGACATCGCCGCCCTGAAAGGGGCGGGGTTGGCTGTCTGCCCCAGCGACGCCGTGGCCGAAGTGAAAAGCGTCTGCTCGCTGGTGACGCGGGCTCCGGGAGGACGCGGCGTCTTCCGCGAGGCCGTCGATTTCGTCCTGCGGTCCCAGGGACTGTTGAGGAAGGTCGTCGCCGAATTTGAACGTCCCCAGTCGCGTCTTTTCAAGGACGCCCAGGGCAAGAAACGGCGTTGAAGCCGTTCCGGTTTCTCGTTTTCGTCGCGGCGATCGTCCTGGGGGGCGGGTTTCTGGCCTCCTGCCGTTCTTCCCATCCGGCGGGGCGGGTCGAAAAAGCGGCCGCCGTTTCGCCCGACCAGGTCATCCGGAATTTTTCGATCGATTCATTCGCGGGCAAGGAAAAAGACTGGCATCTGGAGTCTCCCCGGGCCGATATTTTTGAGTCGGAAAATCGCATCCGCATCCAGAAGCCGTCGATCCGGTTTTTTGAGAACAGCGAGCCCAGTTCTTCCCTGGAAGCCGGCGCCGGCGAAATCCAGACCTCCGGCGCGCGGGACCTGTGGGCGTGGGACCAGGTGGTCATGACCTCCACCGACGGCGCCCGGTTGACGTCGGAATGGCTGCACTACATCAGCGAAAAGGAGAGGATCGTCTCCACCGCCCCGGTGACCATCGTGAGGCCGGGGACGACCATCCAGGGCGTCGGCTGGGAGGCCACGCCGGACCTTTCCGAGGTGCTTGTCCGTCAGCAGCGGGTGGAGATCGTCGGCGAGACCCCCCTCGCCGGCGGAAAGGGCGGAGGCAAGGACAAATGAACAGGATTTCGCCCTTCGCGCTGGCCGTGTCGGTTGTCTTGGGGCTGGCGATCGCCGGTTTGACGGAAGAGCCGAAGCCTCCCAAGACCGTCATCACCGGCGACCGGATGAACCTCCTTCGCAAGGGCGCGGCGGTGGAGTTCGTGGGAGGCGTCACCCTGGTTCGGGGGAACGATTTCATGAAGGCCGACCGGATGGTGTCGGAAGAGAAAAAGGGCCTCACGGAAGCCTGGGGCCGCGTCTATCTGCGGCGCGACGACCCGCTCGGCGGCGTCCGCTGGGAATCCTGGGCCGAGGAGGGGACGTATTCCTCCCAGATTTCCTCGGGCACGTTGTGGGGGAGGGGGAAACCGGTCAAGGTCCACCGCTCGCCCCTCTCCGCCAGCACCGAGACCCAGCGCATGGAGATGGAGGCCCTCCGGTTCACCTTTTACGACCGGGTCGTGGAGTCCGCCACGCAAAGCACCTCCGCCTGGACGTGCGTTGAGGCGGAGGGATTGGTCTACGTGTGGATGAAGGAATCCACCCCGACGGTGCGGGACACCCAGATCTGGGCGCACGATGCTTTTTACGACGGGTCGATGGAGAATGTCCGTTTTTGGGGCGGCTACGACTCGTTTCGGAACGACTCCCGCGCCGCGGATCCGAAGCCGGTCCAGCCGCGGGCGCGCCAGACGGAAGGGGAGGAGATCCGCGATTTGAGCGGCGACGAGATGACCTATTTCTTGAACGACAAACGTCTGGTTGTCGAAAGGAACGTCCGGGCCACCATCCTGACGCCCGACTCTCCCTTGGAGGATGTCCATGCCCCTGCACGCTGACGCACTGAAGAAGCGCTACGGCGTCCGCACCGTCGTGGACGGTGTCTCGTTGGAGGTGAACCCCGGCGAGATCGTCGGTCTCCTCGGGCCCAACGGGGCCGGCAAGACGACTTCCTTCTACATGATGGTGGGGCTGGTCCGTCCGGACGGCGGCGCTATCACGCTCGACGGCCAGGACGTTTCGGACCTGCCCATGTACCGCCGGGCCCGCACCGGCTTGGGATACCTCTGTCAGGAACCCTCCATCTTCCGCCGAATGACCGTCGAGGACAACCTGATGGCCATCCTGGAGAACCTGCCCCTCGATCCGTCGGAACAGAAGAACAAATGCGAAAAACTCCTGCAGGAGCTCGGGCTCGACCGTTTGAGAAAACAGATGGCCTACACCCTTTCGGGCGGTGAGAAACGCCGCACGGAGATCGCCCGGGCCCTCACCACCGATCCCCGGTATCTTCTGCTGGACGAGCCTTTCGTGGGCATCGACCCCATCGCCGTCAACGACATCCAGGAAGTCCTGCGCGCCCTGAAGAAGAGGGGGCTGGGGCTGTTGTTGACGGACCACAACGTGCAGGCCATGTTGGAGATCGTGGACCGCGCCTACATCATTTACAGCGGACGCATCCTGGTGCAGGGCAACGCCCAGGACCTGTTGAATTCACCGGAGGCGCGCCGGGTCTATCTGGGGGACCGTTTCCGCCTTTAAAAACGCCGTTCTCCGGCGGAGAAATTGACACTCTTTCCGACGTTTGCTATATTTTTTCATTCGGAAAAACGAATTTTTAACGTCGGAGCCCGACGTCCGTTCGGCGGAGGCGGGTGTTCCTTCGAGAGTTGAGAGGGGAAGGGGCGTTTGATGCAGGTAAACATTACAGCGCGGCATTTGGATTTGACCCCGTCGTTGGCGGACTACGTTCAGAAAAGGCTGGAACGGGTGGGGCGGCATTTTGAGTCCGTGATCCGGGCCCAGGTCGTCCTGGAAGTCGAGAAACATCGGCATATCGCCGAGATCGTCGTGCATGCCAACGGCCATCACGATTTCCGCGTCAAGGGGGAGTCGGCGGACCTCTATGCGGCCATCGACCTCGTCGCGGAAAAACTCCATAAACACATGGCGCGTGAGAAGGACCGGCGCGTGCGCGGCCGTCGACAGAGCAAACGGTCCCTCGTCGGGTTGCCCATCCCCCTGATCCCTTCGGACGGAGACGACTCCTTCGCGCTCCCGCTCACGCAGGTGCGGCGTTTCACCCCCCGTCCGATGACCGTGGAGGAGGCCGTCGAGGAAATGGAACAGAAGAACTACATGTTCTATGTGTTCATGAACGACGACATCGTCAGCGTCGTTTATAAGCGCAAGGACAAAACCTACGGGTTGCTTGAGTCGAACCTGTAAAATTCGCCGGGAGACCCCATAAATGAAACTTGCCGATATCCTTGCCCCCGAGGTCATCACTGTGGACCTGAAAGCTCAGGGTAAACAGGAAGTCTTGGAGGAGTTGTGCGGGCTTCTGTCGGCCGCCAACAAACTGCCGGATCCGAAACAGATGGTCTCGGTGTTGATGGAAAGAGAGGCTCTCGGTTCCACCGGGATCGGTCAGGGGGTGGCCATCCCGCACGGCAAGGTGAATTCCGTGACACAGCAGGTGGCCGCGCTGGGCCTCTCGCGCCGGGGGGTGGACTTCGAGGCGCTCGACGGCGAATCCGTCTACATCATATTTCTGCTGGTGGCGCCGCTGGACGCCGCCGGAAACCATCTCAAGGCCCTGGCCAAGATCTCCCGCTTGTTGAAAGACAAATATTTCCGTCAGTCCCTGCGCGACGCCAAGACACCGGAAGACGTCCTCAAAATCATTCGTGAAGAAGATGAGTATTAATCCCGCTTCCGGGACCCCCGCCCCGCTGCTCGTCGAGGAGTTCTGGAAGGAACAGGCTTCCTCCCTGCGGTTGTCGTTGGTGTCCGGCCAGTCCGGGTTGAACCGCCAGATCCGCGTCACCGACATCAACCGGCCGGGTCTGACGTTGGCGGGGTTCTTCGAATACTACCGAGGGGAACGTATCCAGGTTTTCGGCCAGGGGGAATGCGCCTTCCTCGCCACTTTGGCCAGCGCCCAGCGGATGGATATCCTGGACCGCATCCTCTCTTCCGGAGATCTCCCCTGCCTCATTCTCACCCACGGCCGCGAGCCGATTCCGGAGATGCAGGAACAGTGCGACCGGTACAAGGTGCCGCTTTTTCAGTCCCAGTGGGAGACCGCCCGTCTCATCGGCGAACTGACCGCCTATCTGGAAGAGCGCCTGGCCCCGTACACCTCCGTCCATGGGACCCTGGTGAACGTTTACGGCATGGGGGTCCTCATCCTGGGCAGTTCGGGCATCGGGAAATCCGAGTGCGCCCTGGAACTCCTCAAGCGCGGCCATATGCTGGTGGCCGACGACCGCGTGGAGATCCGCCAGAAACCCGGCGGCATCCTCGTCGGCAGCGGCAGCCCGCTCGTTCAGCACCACATGGAAGTGCGCGGACTGGGGATCATCGACGTGTGGAAAATTTTCGGCGTGGGGGCGGTCATCAAACGGACCATCATCGAGCTCGTGCTTTATTTGGAGATGTGGGACCAGAACAAGAACTATGACCGGATGGGGCTGGAAGAACAGCATTCGGTCCTGCTGGGGGTTCGCGTGCCCGAGATCCGCGTCCCCATCCATCCGGGGCGGAACCTCGCCGCTTTGATCGAAGTGGCGGCGCTCAATCAGCGTCTGAAGCAGGAGGGCATCCACTCCGCCCGCGAATTGAACGAGCGTCTGATCCAGAAAATGTCCGGTCATTCCGACCGCCTTTAAGCCGCGCCCAAACGCCAACACATTCCGTTCCGGATCCCGTTTCCCAATCGCTGATTTTTTCCAACGAGGAGATTTGAGCCGGTGAAAAAAAGCAGGGGTTCCCGTCCCGCCGTTTCGGGGGGGGGCTATGATTGCGTCATCGTGACCGGGTTGTCCGGCGCGGGAAAGAGCGTCGCTCTCCGCGCGTTGGAGGACCTGGGCTATTTCTGCATCGACAACCTGCCCCTGCCCCTCCTTCCCTCGTTGATCCGGTTTTACCGCGGCTGGGGGCAGCGCCTTCGCCGTATCGCTTTGGGGGTGGACGTCCGGACCGGCCTGCCGGCGCGCGAATTCCGCCGTTCCTTGGAGAACCTCCGCCGGGAAGGGTTCCAGCTGCGGGTCCTTTTTCTGGATTCCGACAACACCACCCTGCTCCGCCGTTTTTCCGAGACGCGCCGGCGGCATCCGCTCGGAGGCACCATCCTCGGCGGGCTGCGCCGGGAACGCCGTCTGTTGCGCGACATCAAAATGCTGGCGGATTGGCAGATCGACACCTCCCGCCTCGCCCCGTCGGAAGTGAAGGAGATCGTGGTGCAGACGCTGGGTCTGCGCCATCCGCAGGGGATGACGGTCCAGGTGATGTCCTTCGGCTACAAATACGGCATCCCGCTCGACGCCGACCTGGTCTGGGACGTCCGTTTCCTGCCGAACCCGAATTACGTGCCACAACTGCGCGCCCGCACGGGCAAGGACAATCCGGTGTCCCGCTATGTCCTGAGGGACCCGACGACGCAGAAGTTCATGGCGCACCTCCGCCAGATGATGGAATTCCTGCTGGAACGGTTCGTCCTCGAAGGCAAAAGCTATCTGACGGTCTCCGTGGGGTGTACCGGCGGCCGGCATCGGAGCGTGGCGGTGGCGGAGGCCCTGGCCGATTTTATCCGCACGCACCTCAAAATGCCCGTGCGCGTGCAGCACCGCGACATCGCGCGGCGGGGCTAGTTTGCCGCCTTCCTCGTTTCGCGGAATGGAATCGCCGCGCATCGTCGTTTTGGGCGGAGGGACGGGGCTGTCCACCCTCCTGCGCGGTTTGAAGCAGTTCACCAGCGACCTCACCGCCGTCGTCACCGTCACCGACGAGGGGGGGAGCTCCGGCCGGCTGCGTCGGCATTGGGGGGTCCTCCCGCCGGGCGATCTGCGCAACTGCCTCGTGGCGTTGGCGCAGGACGATACCCTGGTGGCCCGTCTGTTCCAATACCGTTTCCCTCATTCCGCGGTCGGCGGTTCGAAACAGGATTCCTTGGCCGGCCATTCGCTGGGCAACCTGCTCCTCACGGGGTTGTGCGACGTGGCGGGCGGGATAGACCGCGCCATGGCGGCGGCTGGCCAGGTCTTGGCCATCCGCGGCCGGGTCCTTCCGGTCAGCCTGCAGCATCTGCGTCTCCATGCCCGCCTCGCCGACGGCCGACGCGTGCTCGGTGAACCACGGATCTCGCGGAGCCGGACGCGTATTCAGCATGTGTATTTGACGCCGTCCCGGGCCCAGGCGGCCCCGGGTGTTCTGAAATCTTTGCGGGACGCCGACGCCATTGTCATCGGTCCGGGGTCTCTCTACACATCCGTGATCCCGCCTCTTCTGGTGGACGGCGTGGCGGAGGCCGTGGCCCGTTCCCGCGCCCGGAAGATCTATGTGTGCAACGTGATGTCCCAGCCCGGCGAGACCGACGGCTATTCGGCGGTGGACCATCTCCGGGCCGTCTTGGAACATTGCGGCTCCGGCATCCGCGAGCGAGTGGTGGATGCCATGTTGTTGAACAACCGCGCGTTCCCGGAACCGATCCTGCGGCATTACGCCGCCTTCGATTCCTACCCGGTCGATCCGCCCCGGCAAGACCATTTCGGCCGGGTGAGGATCATCGGCGCCGACCTGCGGCCCAGTTTTAGGGGCCGCGACGCCGTTCCCGCCCTGGCGCGGCATTCTTCCGGGCGCCTGGCCGGCGCCGTGATCGATTTGCTCAGGAACCGCAAGATATGATATCGAATGGGAGCGGGAAGATGTCCCCGCGGCCCTCTTGAACCACCTCCTCCGGAGGATTAAATGATCGGCGTATTGATTGTTACCCATGGACGGATCGGCGAGGAACTCTTGCGCACCGCCGAAGGGATCGTCGGCAAACAGGTCGCGGTCCGGATACTCGGTCTGGACGCGACGGAGGGGCCGGACGCTTTTTGCAAGAAGATCCGGGTGGTGCTGGAAGAGATGAAGAACCCGGCGGGGGTTCTGGTCCTGGCGGACATGATGGGGGGCACTCCCTGCAACTCGGCCCTGCGTCAGTGCCAGGACCCGCAGTGGAATTTTGAAATCGTGACCGGCGTCAACCTGCCCATGCTGGTGTCGGTGTTGACCAAGAGGCACTACATGCCGCTCGACCTCTTGGCGCAAAAGATCACGGACGACGGTCCGCGCACCATCCAGCGGCCCGTCCAGAAACTCCGCACGGCCGGCCGCCGGGAGAATGCCTGATGCCCTTGGTTTTGGTGCGCATCGACGATCGTCTGATTCACGGCCAGGTGGTGGAAGGCTGGCTTCGCGTCATCCAGGCGAGCCTCATCGTGGTGGTTTCCGACGAGGTGGCGGAGGACCCTTTCCAGGTGAGTCTGATGGGGCTGGCCGTGCCGCCGGACGTGCGCGTGGTGGCGTTGAAGGTGTCCGACGCCGCGGATTTTCTCAAGAGCGACGCCGTGAAGGACGACCGCGTCATGGTTCTGATGGCCGGTGTGCGCGCCGCCCGTCGGCTGGTGGAGTCCGGCGTGGAGATGGCCACCCTCAACCTCGGCGGTCTTCATGAGGCCGCGGGGCGTGTGGCGTTGACGCCGTTCTTGTGTCTCAACGCGGACGACCGGGCGGACATCGAGTTCCTGTTGAAGAAGGGCGTCTACGTCGAGGTCCGCGCGCTCCCCAACGACGAAAAGCGCAACGTCCGGGAATTTTTGAACCGCTCCTCCGCACCGGAGGCCAAGGACATCCGGCCGCAGTGATGGCGTTGAGCGGGGAGGGCATGGGACAGATTCTGACGGTGGCTTGGGTCTACGGCCTTTTGGCGTTGGACCACATCGCGGTCGGACAGTTCATGCTGTCCCGTCCGCTGGTGGTGGGGCCGCTGCTGGGATGGTGTCTCGGCAATGCGCCTCTGGGGTTGTTGGCCGGGGCTTCGGTGGAGATGTTCTGGGTGCACCCGATCCCGGTCGGTCATTGGCCCATCGATCCGGCCGCGGTGGCGGCTCTTTCCATTACGTGGTGTCAGCTTTCGTCCCATCCGGGCCGGGGAACCTTGACGCTGTGCCTCTTGTTGGCCATCCCGTGCGGCATCGTGGTCCGCCATCTGGACATCTGGTTCCGTCGACAAAACAGCCGGTTCATCCCGTGGGTCTCGGAACGTCTCGAGAGGGGGAACGAAGGGGCGCTGGGCGGGGCCGTGGCCCTGGCCGGGTTCACGGCGCCGGACGGCGTGACCTTGCCCTATCCGTATGCCGCGGCCGTCCTGAACACCAGCGGCACCAATCGCGTGGTG
>JAKLDV010000065.1 GCA_022703335.1 Elusimicrobiota bacterium | reverse complement strand
GGTGCCCATCGCCGTTCAATCGTCCGGAGACGTTTGGGCGCGGGCCGCCGTACGGTGGACCGAGATCCGGCGTTCGGTCGAATTCCTGCGGCAGGTTCTTTCTCGGCCGATGACCGGATCGCTGCGGGAGCCGATGCGGCCGTTGGCGCCGGACTCGGTGGCGGTGACTCTGGTGGAAGGCTGGCGGGGAGAGATTTGCCATACGGCGTTGACCGATCCCGCCGGCCGGTTCCTGCGCTATAAGATCGTGGACCCGTCCTTCCATAACTGGATGGGGTTGGCGCTGGCGCTTCGCGGTCAGGAGATCTCGGATTTCCCGTTGTGCAACAAAAGTTTCAACCTGTCCTACAGCGGACACGATTTGTGAGGACGTCATGCTCCGAGTGATCTGGGAACGACTGAAACAGGGCCATCGGACGATCGCCTATCCGAAAGCGCCTCCGGCCCTGCCGGAACGGTACCGCGGTTGCCCGGTCCTTTCGCCGGAAAAATGCGGCGCGGACTGCGACCGGTGCGTCTCGGTCTGCCCGACGCAGGCGATCGAGAAAAAAGGGAATTCCCTGCGTTTGGACCTGGGACGGTGCCTCTTCTGCGGCGACTGTGAAGAAGCGTGTTCGTCCGGGGCCATCCGCTTCGGGCAAGACCACCGGCTGGCCGTGAGGAACAGGGAAGACCTGATGATGGAGGGCCGGGCCTTGCGGCTGGCGGAATCCCTCGATCGGAAGGCGCGGCGGCTTTTCGGACGTTCCCTCAAACTGCGCCAGGTGAGCGCGGGTGGATGCAACGCCTGCGAGGCCGACGTCAACGTCCTCAATACCGTGGTGTTCGACCTGGGACGGTTCGGGATCCAATTCGTGGCGTCTCCCCGCCATGCCGACGGCCTTTTGATCACCGGCCCTGTCCCCGCGAACGTGCGGCTCGCCCTTCAAAAGACCTATGCGGCGGTCCCCGCGCCGAAGATCGTCATCGCCGTGGGGGCCTGCGCCGTTTCCGGAGGGCCGTATTACGACCATGCGGACGTCCTCTCCGGCCGGTCGGACCTCCCCCCGGTGGACCTCTTTGTGCCGGGTTGCCCGCCCCATCCCGTGACCATCCTGGACGGGTTGCTTCGCCTCCTCGACAGGTTGTAATCCCACCGGACGGTTTTCCCGCTTCCGCGCGCGGTAGTTATCCCCCGAATTTTGTGCTATAGTTGAGGCGGATTTGTCGTCCGGCGGGAAGACGGCGTTACGGTAAAATCCCACTCACAGGAGTCGGCGTATGCGCGGCGCGGGGCCGTTGTTGATCAAACCGAAGGAACAGATCGGATTCATCCTGCCGGCGGTGGTGACCGTCCTGTTGACGGTGCTCGTGAGCTACGTCATCATTTCCGTGCTCCGCTACGCGGCGGTGAGCACCCTGCAGATGAACGGCGCGAGCGAGCGGGTCCTGGAGAGGTTCATCGCCGACACCAAGATTTTCGTCTGGATATTCTGGGGCCTGGCCGGCGGTTTGACGCTGTCCGCCCTGTTGTGGTCGTGGTGGTTCTCCTTTAACCTGTTCGGGCCGTTGCGGCGCCTGGAGAACGAGCTTCTCTCCGCTTTGAAGAACGAAAAAAAACACGTGGAACTGCGTACGCGCAAGTCGGACGCTCTCCATCCCCTGGGGGAACTGCTTCATCAGTTTTTAACCCGGTCCAAGCCGTAGCGTTCGGTTTGAGGCTTTACAGCCGGTGCGAAATGTGGTAATTCTCACCCTTCGGGAAGTTTGATTTCGCTGGGGTAGCTCAGTTGGTAGAGCACCTCCTTGGTAAGGAGGAGGTCGCCGGTTCAATCCCGGTCCCCAGCTCTCTCTTGTCGTTTTTTGCGAAGCGAACGGCGCCGCGTTTTTGGCCGTGGTCCCCGCAGCCGACGGGGCGGTTGAAGTCTGAAAAACCTTAAGGAGGGTTGTGATCATGTCGAAACCGAAATTTGAGAGGACGAAGCCGCACGTGAACGTAGGGACGATCGGGCACGTGGACCACGGGAAGACGACGCTGACGGCGTCGATGCTGCAGGTGCTTTCGAAGCAGGGGAAGGCGACGGTGAAGTCGTATGCGGACATCGCGAAAGGCGGGACGGTGCGTGACGATTCGAAGATCGTGACGATCGCGGTATCGCACGTGGAATACGAATCGGAGAAGCGTCACTACGCGCACATCGACTGTCCTGGGCACGCGGACTACATCAAGAACATGATCACGGGGGCGGCGCAGATGGACGGTGCGATCTTGGTGGTGTCTGCTGCGGACGGGCCGATGCCGCAGACGCGGGAGCACGTGCTCTTGGCGAGACAGGTGAACGTGCCGAACCTGGTGGTTTTTTTGAACAAGGTGGACGCGGTGGACGACGCGGAGCTGCTGGACCTGGTGGAGATCGAGGTGAGGGACCTGCTGAAGAAGTATGAGTTTCCCGGGGACAAGGTGCCTGTGATCCGTGGGAGCGCGTTGAAGGCGATGCAGGGGGACCAAACGGAGATCGGGGAGAAATCGATCCTGAAGCTGGTGGAGGCGTTGGACACGGCGATCCCGGAGCCGAAGCGGGAATTGGACAAGCCGTTCCTGATGTCGGTGGAGGACGTGTTCACGATCACGGGACGCGGGACGGTGGCGACGGGGCGCGTGGAGCGGGGCAAGGTGAAGGTGGGAGACAACGTGGAGCTGGTGGGGATCCAGGAGACGCGGAAGAGCGTGGTGACGGGCGTGGAGATGTTCCGGAAGGTGATGGACGAGGCGCAGGCGGGGGACAACATCGGGATCCTGCTGAGGGGCGTGGAGAAGAACCAGATCGAGCGTGGGCAGGTGATCTGCGCGCCAGGGACGATCAATCCGCACAAGAAGTTCAAGGGGCAGGTGTATATATTGAACAAGGAAGAGGGCGGCCGGCACACGCCGTTCTTCAACGGATACCGGCCGCAGTTCTACGTTCGGACGACGGACGTGACGGGGAACGTGAAGTTGAAGGCGGGGGTGGAGATGGTGATGCCGGGGGACAACGTGGAGATGGACGTGGAGTTGTTGACGCCGGTGGCGTTGGAGAAGGGCGTCCGGTTCGCGATCCGGGAAGGCGGCCACACGGTGGGCGCCGGCGTTGTCACCGAGATCGTCCAATAAAAACGGAGAGAACATGACGACGACCGATCAGCCCGTACAGCAGAAAATCCGCATCCGGCTCCGCGCCTATGACCACCGGATGCTGGATGATTCGTTGGCCAAGATCGTGGAGACGGCTAAACGGACAGGGGCGACCATCGCCGGGCCGGTGCTTCTGCCGACCCAGATCAAGCGATACACGGTCAATCGATCGGTCCATTCGGATAAAAAATCACGGGAGCAGTTCGAGATGCACGTGCACAAGCGGCTCATCGATATTCTGGAGCCGACGGCCAAGACGATCGAAGAGATGATGCGGTTGGATCTGCCGGCCGGCGTGGACGTGGAGATTAAACTCTAAGACCAGGCCATGGAAGAACAGAAAACCGAAGTCACAGCGACGCCTCCTCCCGCCGACCCGGCGGCCCAGCCCGCCCCGGCGAATCCGGTGGCCCCGGCGGAGGCCCCGCCCACCAAAAGCATTTTGGGGCGGAAGATCGGCATGACGCGCATCTATCGACCGAACGGGGAGTTCGTGCCCGTCACGGTGGTGGAGGCGGGGCCGTGTCCCATTCTCCAGGTCAAGACCGTCGACAGCGACGGCTACGCCGCGTTGCAGGTCGGTTTCGGAGACGCCAAGGAGAAAAACGTCAATAAGGCGCTGAAGGGCCAGTTCGCCAAGGCCCAGGTGAAGCCCGTCCGGTGGGTGCGCGAGATCCGCCTCCCGAAGGTGGAGGGTTTTCGGCCCGGACAAGTCATCCGGGTGACGAATTTTTCCGAGGGGGACGTGCTGGACGTCTCCGGGTATTCCAAGGGGAAGGGGTTCGCCGGCGTCGTGAAACGGCATCGGTTCCGCGGCGGTCCGAAGACGCACGGTCAGTCGGACCGATGGCGCGCTCCGGGGACGAGCGGCGGGCAGCGGCCGCAAAGAGTTTTTAAAGGGATACGGGGGCCCGGCCATATGGGCGTCGATTGGGTGACCGTTCAGCGGCTTACCGTCGAAAAAGTGGATGCCGATCGGAACCTCCTTTTGTTGAAGGGATCGGTGCCGGGCCCGTTGGACACGTGTCTGACGATACGCCCGACGACCCGGCCCATGAAAGCCAAAAAGGTTCCTCCGGCGCCGAAGGCAAAAAAAGCCGCCAAGCAACCGGCGGCCGCCAAGGCGCCCGCGAAGAAATAGTTGACGGACGAGCGAAGGGACGGAAATAAGATGCCTTTGAGCATGGATGTTCTGAACGTGAAAGGTGAAAAGGTCTCCAGCGTCGATCTGCCGGAGGCGGTTTTCGGGGTTAAGGGATCTCCGGCCCTGGTGCACGAAGTCATCAACGCGTACCTGGCCAACCGTCGTCGCGGGACACACTCCACCAAAACGCGGGGAGAGGTGTCCGGCGGCGGGGTGAAACCCTGGAAACAAAAACATACCGGCCGTGCGCGGTCGGGTTCCATCCGTTCGCCGCTGTGGAGACACGGCGGTGTCACGTTCGGTCCCAAACCGCGCAGTTATTATCAGTCGGTCCCGGAAGCGAAGCGTCGCTTAGCGTTGAAGATGATTTTAACGGACCTGGTGAAGGATGGCCGCATGAAAGTGGTGGACGCGGTCTCCGTGCCTGAACCGAAGACGAAACACGTGGCCGCCATGGTGAAAAAATTGAACGCCCCGGGCCGCACGGTGATGGTCCTGGATCAGATCGAACCGGTGTTCCTGCGCGCGGCGCGCAATATGGCCGGCCTGCGTCTCTGCCGGGTGGAGAACCTGAACAGTTACGACGCGCTCCAGGCGGAACAATTGATTTTCAGCAAGCCGGCGTTGGATAAGATAGTGCAGCGGCTGAACGGTGACCTCGCCCCCGCGGGCCCGGCCGCCGGGAAGGAATAAGCCATGAGCGTTTTGCGAAGGCCCATCGTGACGGAACGGTCCACCGCGATGAAGGAACAGAACAAATACGTTTTTGAAGTGGACCCCGGCGCCACCAAGGGGCAGGTGAAAGAAGAGGTGGAGGCCTATTTTAAGGTGGACGTCCTGCGCGTCAATACCGCTCTCATGCCGGGGAAGATGCGGCGTCGGATGGGCCCGCGCGGCGGATATCGTTCCGATTGGAAGAAAGCGATCGTGACGATCAAGGCCGGGCAGGAAATAAAGTTCGCCGAACCGACAGCGTAAATACGAATGACGGGATATGAAATACGAAATAAAGGCAACAGGGTTTCTTTCGTATTTTTTATTTCAGATTTCAGATTTGGGTTAATATTATGCCGATGAAAACATTTAAGCCCTATACCCCCTCCCGACGGTTCATCGCTGTCGAGGATTTTTCGGAGATCAGCAAGAAGGGACCGGAAAAGTCCCTCCTTGAGCCGCTCCGGAAAAAAGGCGGCCGCAACAACACCGGCATGATCATGGTGCGCCACCACGGCGGCGGCCATAAGAGGCATTATCGTGTGGTGGATTGGAAGAGGGACAAGGCCGGTGTCCCGGCCAAGGTGGCGGCCATTGAATACGATCCGAATCGCACCGCCCGGCTGGCGTTGCTTCATTACAAGGACGGCGAAAAACGGTACATCCTGCAACCGGCGGGGCTGAAGGTGGGAGACACCGTCCTTTCCGGTCCGGCCGCGGAGATTCGGCCGGGCAACGCGATGCCTTTGGCGAACCTTCCCATCGGCACGTTCGTGCACAACGTGGAACTGGTTCCCGGGCGCGGCGGTCAGATGGTCCGGTCCGCCGGGGCGGCGGCCCAGTTGATGTCGCGCGACAACGGGTTCGCCCAGTTGAAGCTCCCTTCGGGGGAGATCCGTATGGTTCCGGAGATTTGTTACGCCACCATCGGGCAGGTGGGGAACGCGGAACATGAAAATTTGACCATCGGCAACGCGGGCCGGTCGCGGCACATGGGAGTCCGGCCGCACGTGCGCGGCACCGCCATGAACGCCGTGGACCATCCGCACGGTGGCGGCCGCGGCCGATCGAAAGGCAACAATCAGCCGCGGTCCCCGTGGAACCAGCCCGCCAAGGGCTATAAGACCCGCTCGCCGAAACTGCACGATTGGATGATCGTCCGTCGGCGCTCGGACGCGGCGGAACAGATTTAGGACAGTCCATAAAGGTCGAAAGCCCGAAGTCGTTCCGGGCCCTCCACCTTGAACCTTAAATCAGGAGTTTAGAAAAACATGAGCCGTTCCACTTCAAAAGGTCCTTACGTCGACCAACGACTTCTGGGGAAAATCCAGAAGATGAAACAGTCGGGAGAGAAAAAAGTGATCAAGACCTGGGCCCGGGCCAGCATGATCACTCCGGATTTCGTCGGTTTTACGCTGGCGATCCACAACGGGAAAAAGTTTTTGCCGGTGTTCGTGTCCGACCAGATGGTCGGACACCGGGTGGGTGAATTCGCGCCGACGCGGTTTTTCAAGGGCCACGGGGCCGCCCACACCAAAGAGGCCACGGCCCTCACGTAATTCGAAGGGATAGACATGCAGGCGATCGCTCATTCCAGGTTTGCGCGTTACTCTTATCGGAAGGTCGGGCAGGTGCTCGGACTGATCCGCGGCAAAGCCGTGCCGCAGGCGATGGCGCTTTTGCCGTGGGTGCCGCGCGTGGCCCGGGTTTTGGTGGAAAAGACGCTTCGGAGCGCGGTGGCCAACGCGGGCAAAGGGGCCAATCCGGCCGGGCTTCGCGTTTCCGAGGCCTGGGTCAATCACGGGCCCGTTCTGAAACGCGTCCGCCCGATGGCCATGGGCGGCCGTGCCATCTATAAGAGGAAGACATGCCATCTGACGATCGTGGTCAGTGACGAAAATAAAGGGGGCAAAAATAAGTAAGAAGTCGGAAAGGCGCGGCGGGCAAAGTAAGAACTGTTGCTTTCCGCTTCCCACCTCCCGCTTCGCACTTTGATTTATGGGCCAAAAAGTTCATCCAAAAGGAATTCGCCTCGGATACATCAAGGATTGGGACTCCCGCTGGTTCAACATGCGCGAGATGCCCGCGTTGATCGAGGAAGACCACAAGATCCGAACGTTTTTGAAGGACCGGCTGAAACTGGCGGCTGTTTCCAAGATCGGGATCGAGCGGACGGGGAACTATCTCCGCGTCAATGTTTTCACCGCCCGGCCCGGCATCGTCATCGGGAAGAAAGGGGCCGACATCGAAGGCCTTCGCACCGCCGTGGAGGCGATGACGGGCCGGAAGACCACCATCAACGTGATGGAGATCAAGCGGCCGGAATTGGACGCCCAACTGGTGGCCGAGGGCGTGGCGATGCAGTTGGAAAAGCAGGTGGGTTTTCGTCGGGCCATGAAAAAGTCGATCGAGCGGGCCATGCAGGGCGGCGCCCTCGGCATCAAGGTCCAGGTGGCCGGCCGGCTGGGCGGGGCGGAGATCGCCCGCACGGAATGGTTGAAGGAGGGCCGCGTGCCTCTGCAGACCTTCCGCGCGGATATCGATTATGGATTCACCGAGGCTCACATCACCATGGGGCGCATCGGCGTGAAGGTCTGGATTTTCCGGAAGGAACTTTTCAAGAAAACCGACGCCGAATTGATGGAGGACGTCCGTTTGATCGAGAAAGAGAAGATGGAAGAGCTCGCCAAACAGGCGGCGGAAACCGCCAATGCGGCGGAAGACGCGGGTATTTTGCCGGTGGAGCCGGCGGGGCCGGAGGACGAGGTGCTCGAGGAGAAGGTCTTGAAAGACATTGAGAAATCCGAGGACGAGACGCTCCGTCGTCGTTCGGACTTGAAGGAGTAAGACGGCATGTTGATGCCGACGCGCGTCAAATATCGCAAGTCCCATCGCGGCCGTCTCAAAGGCCGCGCCAAACGCGGAAACACCGTCGCTTTCGGACAGTACGGTCTTCAGGCGTTGGAATCGCATTGGATCACCGCGCGCCAGATCGAGGCCGCCCGCGTCACCATCATGCGCTACCTGAAGAAGGGCGGCAAGGTGTGGGTGCGCGTGTTTCCCGACAAACCCGTCAGCAAGAAACCCGCAGAAACGCGGATGGGAAAAGGGAAGGGGAATCCGGAGTTTTGGGTGGCCGTGGTGCGGCCCGGCCGCGTGATGTATGAACTGGAAGGCGTCACGCCGGAGGTGGCCAAAGAGGTCCTCACGCTGGCCTCCCATAAATTGCCGATCCGCTGCCAGGTTTTGATGCGGGAAGAATTCTAGAGGGCGACCCATGGCCAAAAAAGAAAAGATCGATTACCGGGAGTTGTCTCAAGACGAGCTCCGCCAGCGTCTGGTGGAAGCGCGTGAGAAACTTTTCGAACTGCGGTTCCAGAGCACCACGGCGCCGTTGAAGAATCCGCACCTCGTTTCGACCACGCGGCGCGAGATCGCACGGCTTTTGACAGTGATCAAACAGAAAGGGGTGCGCGTGTGACATCGCCTCAACCAGCGGAGCAGCGGACGAAGCGGAAAAATTTGGAGGGGTGGGTGGTCAGCGACCGCATGGACAAAACGCGGGTCGTCAAGGTTCTTCGCCGCCTGAGGCATGCACTTTATGAGAAGGTGCTCGCCCGCACCACGAAAGTGCACGCTCACGATGAGAAGAACGAGGCGCACGTCGGCGATCGCGTGGAGCTCGAGGAGACGCGCCCGCTTTCGAAGTTGAAACGGTGGCGCGTCGTGAAGATTTTGGAGAAGGCGAGGGTGGGTGAAGCGGCCGCCCAATCGGCGGAGGAGAAGGCATGATCCAGGAGCGAAGCATATTGCGCGTGGCGGACAACTCGGGCGCCCGCCGGGTGCGGGTGTTCCGCATGCTGGGCGGGTCGCGCCGGCGCTACGCGTTTTTAGGCGACATCGTGGTCTGTTCCGTCCAAGACGCCCTGGCCGATTCCACCATCAAAAAGGGGGACGTCGTCAAATGCGTCATTGTGCGCACCCGCAAGGAGAAGCGGCGCGCGGACGGCTCCTACGTGCGGTTCGACGACAATGCCGGCGTGCTGATAGACGTCAACGGGGAACCGCGGGGAACGCGTATTTTCGGCCCCATCGCCCGGGAACTGCGCGAACGCAACTATTTGAAAATCATTTCGTTGGCACCCGAGGTCGTCTGATGTTGCATATACGGAAAAAAGACAAAGTCGTCGTTCTGGCCGGCAAGGACAAGGGGAAACAGGGAGATGTGGTGGAGGTGGACCTGGGGAAGGGCCGCGCTCTCGTCGGCAAGGTGAATTTCGTCAAGCGGCATACCCGGCCGACCCAGACGGAACCCGGGGGCATCCGGGAAAAAGAGGCCTATGTGCCGCTCTCCCGGCTGATGCTGGTCTGTCCCAAGTGCACGCATCCCACGCGGGTAAAATTTGATTCCCTCTCCGACGGCACCAAGGCCCGGGTGTGCCGAAACTGCGGAGAAATGATCGTCTGAGGGGCAAGGAAAAATGACGGAAAAAAACAACGGATATGTCCCGCGGTTGAGAACGGCGTATTTTCAGGCCGTGGTTCCGGAGCTGATGAAGCGCCTGTCTCTGACGAACCCGTTCCAGGTGCCGCGGTTGAAGAAGGTCGTCATCAACATGGGCGTTTCGGACGCCCGGGAGAACGTGAAATCCATCGACGTCGCCGCCGACGATTTGGGGGTGATCACCGGCCAGAAACCCGAGGTGCGCCGGGCTAAGAAATCCATCTCCAACTTCAAGCTGAGGCAAGGCATGCCCATCGGCGTACGGGTGACGCTTCGCGGGGCGAGGATGTGGGAATTCTTCGACCGGCTCGTCAACATCGCCATGCCCCGCCTGCGCGACTTTCAGGGATTGAATCCGCACAAGGGCTTCGACGGCCGTGGAAACTACAACCTGGGGTTGAACGAACAGTATGTTTTTCCGGAGATCAACTTGGATAAATCGGACAAGGCGCGCGGGATGAACATCACCGTCGTGACCTCCGCGGACAAAGATGCTTCGGCCCGGGAGCTTCTGACGCTTCTCGGGATGCCGTTCAAGCGGGACAGTAAGTAAAGGAGACGACAATGGCCACCTATGCCGCCATGGCAAAAATGAGGAAGGTGCAAAAGTTCGCCACCCGTTTTCGTAACCGTTGCCGGCTCTGCGGCCGCCCGCGGGCGTTCATTCGCGATTTCGGATTGTGCCGTATTTGCTTTCGGAAACTGGCGTTGAGGGGGGAGATCCCCGGCGTCGTCAAGGCGAGCTGGTAAGCCGCGTTTTTTTGGAGGACAGAGAAAGATGACAACCGATCCGATAGGCGACATGTTTACCCGGTTGAGGAATGCCAATAGCGCCCGCCACGAGCGGGTGGATATGCCTTCCTCAAACCTGAAAAAGGATATCGCCCACCTACTGAAAGAGGAGGGCTATATCGCCGATTATAAGATTCTGACGGAACGCCGTCAGAAGATTCTCCGCGTTTTCTTCAAGTATATGCCGGATAAATCGCGGGTTATGCAGGGTGTGCGGCGGGTTTCCCGGCCGGGCCTGCGGATATACCGCGGCTGTGACGATCTTCCACGCGTCAGCGGCGGCCTGGGAATGGCGATCATCTCCACTTCCAAGGGGCTGTTGTCCGATAAGCAATCCCGCCAGCAAAAGCTGGGCGGCGAAGTGCTCGGATATATCTGGTAAGGAGCGACATTCGATGAGTCGTTTGGGAAAAAAACCGGTCCCGATTCCAGACAAGGTCAAGGTGGCGGTCAACGGCCGCCAGGTCCAGGTGGATGGTCCGCTGGGAAAACTGACGCGGACCCTGCCGGACGGCATCGGCGCCCAACTGCAGGACAAGGCCGTGTTGGTGACCCGCCGCGACGACACCACCCAGCAGAAATCCCTGCACGGGACCCTGCGGAAGATCCTGTTGAACATGGTGGACGGCGTTTCCAAGGGATTTACGAAAGAACTGAGGATTGAAGGCGTGGGGTATCGCGCCCAGCAGACGGGCAACAAGATTTCATTCGCGCTGGGTTTTTCTCACAACAAGGAATTCGAGGTCCCCAGCGGGATCAAGGTCGCGATTGACGCCAAGCAGACGGGGCTGACGGTCCAGGGCGCCGACAAGCAGTTGGTCGGCCAGGTCGCCGCCGAGATACGAAAACTGAAACCGCCCGAACCCTATAAAGGGACGGGGATCCGCTATGCCGACGAGCATGTCCGGCGCAAGGCCGGCAAGGCGGCGGTTGGCGCCACCGGCGGGGTGGGAGGGGCCAAGAAATGAGCGTTAAAACGCCCGCAGAGTTGCAGCATTTTAGGAAGATCCGCGGCCGGCGGACGATATTCGGCACGCTGGAGCGTCCGCGGCTCTCCGTTTATCGGTCGTCGAAACATATCTACGCCCAGGTCATCGACGATGTCAACGGCCGCACGCTCGTGGCGGCGTCCACCTTGGACACGGCCATCGCCAAGGAGAAAAAATCCATGGCGACCGTCGAGGCGGCGAAAGCCGTCGGGAAACTCCTCGCCGAACGGGCCAAGGAGAAGACTATCCAGAAAGTTGTGTTCGACCGTGGCGGTCGAACGTATCACGGCCGCGTGAAAGCGCTGGCCGACGCCGCCCGCGAGGGCGGTCTGCAGTTCTAAAACGGTTTTTAATCCTTTTAAGGAGGCGGTGTGCCCAGAATTGATGCTTCGACGTTGAATCTGAAGGAGACGGTGGTGGCGATCAACCGTGTCGCCAAAGTGGTCAAAGGAGGAAAAAGGTTTTCCTTCAACGCGCTGGTGGTGGTGGGAGACCAGGCGGGGCATGTGGGCGCGGCCATGGGCAAGGCCAAGGAAGTGCAGGCCGCCATTCAGAAGGCGGTACATCAGGGGAAAAAGAATTTGATCAAGGTGCCGCTGATCGGCGGGACCATTCCGCATGAAATCATCGGCACTTTCGGCGCCGGCAAGGTTTTTCTGAAACCCGCCGCCCCCGGCACGGGCGTTATCGCCGGCGGCAGCGTCCGCGCGGTTTTGGAGGCGGTGGGCATCAAGGACATCCTCACGAAATCCTTGAGGACGCCGAACCCGTTCAATGTGGTCTATGCCACGCTCGAAGCGCTGTCCGCCCTGCGCACGAAAGAGGAAGTGGCCCGTCTTCGCAACAAGGAAGTATCCGCGCTGTAGCGCGGAGAATTATAAGGGGAGTTCGAGATGATGAAACTTAACACGTTGCGCCCCGCCCCCGGCTCCCGGCACCGTCGGAAGATCGTCGGCCGAGGAGAAGGCAGCGGTCACGGCGGAAAAGGGTCTACCCGCGGGTTCAAGGGACAGACCGCCCGATCCGGAGACAAGGCGATCCACCCCGGTTTTGAAGGCGGACAGAATCCGCTCATTCGCCGCATCCCCAAGCGGGGTTTCAACAACAAGACGTTTCGGCGTGCCTTTTGCGTGGTCAATGTGGGCGATCTGGAGGCGGTCTTTGAGGCGGGCACCGCCGTGGCGCCTGACCTCCTGCGATCGGCGGGGCTGGCGAACGACAAGGGCCCGGTGAAGATTTTGGGCGACGGCGACCTGACGAAGAAATTCAGCGTCTCGGCGCACGCCTTTTCCGGAAGCGCCAAAAAGAAGATCGAACAGGCCGGCGGTTCGACGGAAATACTGAAGGCGAAATAGTTTTTCATGCAATCGTTCGCCGACGTTTTTAAGATCCCCGAACTGCGTCGGCGCGTTTTGTTCACCCTCGGGATCGTCGCCATCTACCGGGTGGGGGCCGCCATCCCGATCCCGGGCATCAACGCCGAGGCGTTGCAACAGCTGTTCGCTCAGCAGTCCAACACGCTGCTCGGCTTTTTGGATATTTTCTCCGGCGGGGCGCTCGGCCGGTTGTCGATCTTTTCCATGGGGATCATGCCCTACATCAACTCCTCCATCATCATGAGCCTCCTGCAGGGGGCCCATGTGATTCCTTATCTGGACCGTTTGGCCAAGGAAGGGGAGATGGGCCGCAAGAAGCTCAACCAGATCACGCGCTATTTCACTCTGTTGTTGGGGTTGATCCAGTCCTTCGGGCTGACCACGCTGATCATGCGGATCCCCCTTCCCGGCGATGTGCCGGTGGTGAAGGACCCCAACGCGATGTTCATCTTCGTCACCGTGGTCACGTTGACCACCGGAACGATCTTCGTCATGTGGCTGGGGGAACAGATCACGGAATTCGGCATCGGCAACGGCATCTCGCTGATCATCTTTTCCGGATTCACCGTCATTCCATTCATCACCGTGTATGCGGTAGGCACGGTCGGGATTGCCACGCAGGATATTCCGATGGTTTATCTGTTCGGTGGCGCGGCAACACTTTTTAC
>JAKLDV010000064.1 GCA_022703335.1 Elusimicrobiota bacterium | reverse complement strand
CCGTGCCGCGCAGGAAGTGGTGGCGCGTTTTGACGGCCGCCTGCCCGCCAGCCGCGCCGCGCTGGAAAGCCTGCCCGGCATCGGCCGCTACACCGCCGGCGCGGTTTTGTCCTTTAGTTTCAACCGGCCGGAACCGGTGGTCGACGGGAACGTGGTCCGCGTCTTGAGCCGCGTCTATGGGATCGAGGAGGACGTGAAGAAGGCCGCCACCCAGGAACATCTCTGGGGGTTGGCGTGGAAGCTGGTGCCGCGGTCCGGCGCTCGCCTTTCGGGCCCGCATGCGTTCAACTCCGCCATCATGGACCTGGGCGCCACGGTGTGCCAGAGCGCCTCGCCGGAGTGCCTGTTGTGTCCGTTGAGGAAAACGTGCTGGGCGTATCGGCACGGGGCCGTGGAGAGGCTGCCGATGGCGGGAGAACCGCAGGGACGTCGGGTGGTCCATTTGAACGTCGGGGCGGTGCGTTCGGCCCGGAGATGGCTGATGTTGCAGCGGCCGGCGGAGGGGCTCTACGGCGGTCTGTGGGAATTCCCGTGCGTCGAAACGAGAACGGCCGTCCGTTCGGCCGAGGAACTGCTGGAGAAGAAGTTGGGGGTCGCCTTGGTCCCGGTGGGGGCGTTGCCGTTGTTCCGGCATGTGCTGTCTCATCGGGATTTGCAGGTACGCTCGTTCGTGTTCGACGCGGGTGGAGACGTCCCGAAAGTGGCCGGCGGCAAATGGTTCGACTTGGAGGAAATCGCCCGGTCGGCCATCTCGACATTGACGAGGAAAATACTTTTTTCGTTGCGGCGCGTTCAGCCGTCTCTAAAAGAGGTATCGTTGATTTGATGAAAAACGCGGAAGTGAAGTCTGAAAAATGGCGCCGGCGGGCCTGGGCCGTCGCCGTGCTGCTGGCGGGGTTGATGGCCGTCCCCCCGTCCGGCACCGGTTTCGATTTCAAGAAATTACGGCCGTCGGCGGACAAGAAACTTTCCGCTTCCCAGCCGACCGGCGTGGCCGGGGTTCGCGGGCTGGACGAGCCGGGGGAGGAAGGGGACCTGTCCGCCCGGGACCCGGAGGCGTTGGCGTGGCTGGAAGCCCAGCCGGTTTCGCCGGACGACCTCAAGACCTTTCAGTCGTCGGGCGGGTTGAAAAAGGCGCGATGAGAAAAATCTTTTTCCTTTTGACGGCGTCGGCGTGTCTGTTCGGCGAAACCTTTCTGGGCGCGCTGGACGTGGATGGCCTCAACCTGAACAAGGTTTTTTCCGGGACCAAGAAGGTCGCCCAGGGGATGATGAAGGTTTCCGACAAGGACGAGATCGCGTTGGGCAGGGAAGTGGCTTCTTACCTCTGTGCACGCTACGGGCTTGTGCGGGACCCGGCGTTGACGAAATATGTCGGCCTCGTCGGCCGCACGGTGGCGCAAGGGTGCGACCGTCCCGAGATCCCCTACCATTTCGGCATCCTCAATACCGACGAGGTGAACGCCTACGCCGGACCGGGGGGATACATCTTCATCACCAAGGGTCTCTTGCGCGGGCTGAAAGACGAGTCCGAATTGGCCGGCGCTTTGGGGCATGAGATCGCGCATGTGGCTCGGCGGCACGTGGCCAAGGAGATACAGAAAGGCAACCTGATCCAGGGCGGGGTGGAACTGGCCAGCGCCCGGGAGGAGAGTCCGGAGGCGTTCAAGGCCGTCAGCGATTTTTCCATCAAGCTTCTTTTTAAGGGATTCTCCCGCGGCGACGAGCGTGAATCCGACCAGAAGGCCCTCTCCTACGCCGCGACCGCCGGGTACACGCCGGCGGGGTTCCAGAACCTGCTGAACCGGCTGGCCGCTGAAAAGAGCGGCGAGACCCGCCTGAAAGCCCTGAACAAATCCCACCCGCCCTCCTCGGACCGCGCCAGGCTCGTGCAGCGCGAAATCGAGACGGAAAAGTGGGACCTCTCTCTCCCCGCCAACGAACCGCGTTTCCTTGCCGCGGTCGCCGCGTTGAAATAAATTTTCGACGATTTCGCCGCCGTCATTCCCCGCTCAGAAGCGGGCGGAGGAGGGGCGCGGTTCTGGGGCGGTTGGGGGCCGGGAATTATCCAAAAAATTAATGTTTGAAGCGAAGTGAACGTCGTTGTCGAAGGCCGCCGGGTCCGTGTTCTCGGCGCGCCGGCCCCGTCCCTCGGTTTTTCCGTCCAGACATCTCCTCCCGCCCGAACTCCTCCCCCGCTGTTCCCTACGGCCGTTTTTCCTCGATGTGATGGCGGATGTCCACGCCGAGCACCATGAAGATGACGTCTTCGGCGATGTTGGTGGCGTGGTCGGAGATGCGTTCCATGTTCTTGGCGATGAGGATGAGGTCCACGAACTGTTTGGAATGGTCCGGTTCGCGCTTGATGAGCTCGATGAGCTCGCTCAAGGTTTCCGCTTTCAGCCGGTCCTCTTCCTCGTCCTGCAGGAGGACCTTCTTCGCCAGCTCGATGTCCTTCTTCGAAAAGGCGTCGAGGCTGTTCTTCAGCATGGACTGGGAGATCTCGGCCATGCGGGGGATGATGTTGGCCTGAGGGACGGGCGTTTCTTTCAGGAGGTGGTAGTAGCAGGTCTGGCAGACGTTGACGGCCTGGTCGGCGATGCGTTCCAGGTCGGTGTTGATCTTCATGGCCGCGGCGATGAGGCGCAGGTCGACGGCCATGGGCTGGGTGAGGGCCAGCAGTTTCACACAGCGGTCGTCCACCTCCACATGCAGGAGGTTCACCTCCCTTTCCATGTCGAAGACGTCCTGCGTGATGGACGGGTTGCGTTCCATGAGGGCGCGGACGGATTTTTGGATCATCTCCTCCGCCAAACTGCCCATGCGGATGATCTTTTCCTTGAGCGCGTTCAGGTTCTCTTCAAAATGTCTCTGCATGTCGTTGCCTCCCGGGAGACATCAGCCGAAGCGGCCGGTGATGTACTGCTCCGTTTTCTCGTTTTTGGGATTGGTGAAAATCTGGGAAGTTTCGCCGCATTCCAGGAGTTCGCCGAGCAGGAAGAACGCCGTGACATGGGATATCCGCGCGGCTTGCTGCATGTTGTGGGTGACGATGACGATGGTGAAGTCCTTGGAGAGCTCGACGGCGAGTTCCTCGATGCGCGCCGTGGCGATGGGGTCCAGCGCCGAGCAGGGTTCGTCCATCAAGAGGACGTCCGGCTCCACCGCCAGTAGGCGCGAGAGACAGAGGCGTTGCTGCTGTTCGGGAGACAGGCCGAGCGCGGGCGTGGAGAGGCGGTCTTTCAAATCGTCCCAGAGCGCGGTGGCGCGGAGACTTTTCTCGACGAGTTCCTCCAGCCGTCGGCGCCGAGTTTCGCCGTGGATGCGGGGGCCGTAGGCGACGTTTTCAAAAACCGAGATGGGGAAGGGGTTCGGCCGCTGGAAGACCATCCCCACCCGTTTGCGCAGACGGATGAGGTCGGTGTCTTCCTCATAAATGTTGTGATCGTCAATGAGGACTTTCCCCGTGACGCGCACCCCCTTGATGAGGTCGTTCATCCGGTTGAAGGTACGGAGCACCGTGGATTTTCCGCAGCCCGAAGGGCCGATGAAGGCCGTGATCTTCCGGGGGAGAACATCGACCCGGACGTTTTTAAGGGCGTGGAACGAACCGTACCAAAGATTGAGGTCTTGCACCGCGATCTTGGGGGTTTCGAGCGCGGCGGGCGGGTTCCCTTGATGGACGGAGGTGGCGGCCATGGGTCTCATCCGAACCGTCCCGAGACGTAATCCGCCGTGCGGGGGTCTCGCGGGGCGGTGAAAAGGCGGCCGGTGTCGTCCAGCTCCACCAGTTCGCCCTGGAGAAAGAAGGCTGTGCGGTCGGATGTGCGTGAGGCTTGCTTGACGTTGTTGGTGACGAGGACGACGGGCATCTGATCCTTGAGCGACTGGAGGGCCTCCTCGATCTGGGCGGTGGAGATGGGGTCCAGCCCCGAGCAGGGTTCGTCCAACAGGAGGATCTCCGGCCGCACCATCAGGGTCCGGGCCAGGCAGAGGCGCTGCTGTTGGCCGCCGGAGAGTTTTTGGGCCGATTCGCCGAGCCGGTCCTTGACCTCGTCCCACAGGGAGGCCGCGCGCAGGCATGTTTCGATGCGTTCCTCCAGCGTGCCGGGGCCCGAAGATTTTTGGAACCGCAGGCCCAGACGAAGGTTGTCGCGGATGGACAGGGGCAGGGGGGTGGGGAGCGCGAACACCATGCCGATCCGCCGTCGAAGGGCCGCCAAGTCCACGGCGTCGTCGAAAACGTCCTGCTCCCCGAGGAGCACTTTCCCGGAGACGCTCAGTCCTCCCTCCAGGTCGATGAGCCGGTTGAGACACCGCAGGAACGTGGTTTTCCCGCTGCCCGCGGGGCCGATGATGGACAATATCTCTCTTTCCCGGACGTTCAGGCTGACGCGGTCGAGCAGCGTGGCGTTTTTTGTTTTCACGCTGAGCGCCTCGACGCGGAGCATTTCCTGGAGGGCGGGAGGGGGCGTCATGTCAGCGTCCGGCTTTCAGGCGCCGCCGGAGGCGGGAACGGATGATGATGGCGGCGAAATTCAACGCGAACGTCAGCATCAGCAGGACCAGCACGGTGGAGTAGAGCAGCGGCAGGGTGGCGTCCACGTCGGGCGACTGGGTGGCCATCACGTACACGTGGTAGTTCAAGACCATGAACTGTTGGTTGAGGTGGGTGGGCAGGTAGGGCAGATAGTAGGCCGCGCCCGTAAACAGGATGGGGGCCACCTCCCCGGCGCCGCGGCTCACCGCCAGGATGGTGCCGGTGAGGATGCCGTTGACCGCCTGCGGAAGGACGACGCGCCGGACCATCTGCCAGCGTGTGGCGCCCAGGGAATAGGCCACTTCGCGATGGCTCCGCGGCACCACGCGCAGGGTCTCCTCGGTGGCCACCACCACCGTCGGCAGGGTCAACAGCGCCAAGGTGAGCGAGGCCCACAGGATGGCGGGCTGTCCGAAGGTGAGCGCCCCGTCGAAAAAGAACCGGTCGATCCCTTTGCCGACGAAATCAACGAAGAAGCCCAGTCCGAAGAGTCCGAAGACGATGGCCGGCACCCCCGCCAAGTTCTGGATGGCCATGCGGATCAGTTTCACCCAGCGGGAACCGGCCGGGGCGTATTCCTGAAGATAGATCGCGGTGGAGACGCCGAGGGGGACCACCGCCACCGTCATCAAGAGGACCAGGAACACCGTCCCGAAGAGGGCGGGGAAAATGCCGCCTTCGGTCATGCCGGTTTTCGGGGCGGTGGAGACGAACTCCCACGACAGATGTTTGAGGCCGTTCAGGACGACGTCGCCGAGGATCAACGCCACGCCGGCCACCAGGGAGAAACAGGCCAAGGCGGTCAGGAGCGTGAAGAGGCGGCTGAAGAGGTCTATCCAGCGGCGGTTCATGAGAGTCGCGCGGGACGGGGGAGGTTCATTTGTCCGTTCCGGAGAGTTTCTGGCGGAGACGTTCCACGAAGAGTTGGCCGAGATAGTTGATGAAAAAGGTGAAGAGGAAGAGCAGCACGCCGATGAAAAAAAGGACGTGATAGTGGGTGCTGCCGCGGACGACCTCGCCCATCTCGGCGGCGATGGTGGCGGAGAGGCTGCGGAAGGGGTCCGTGGGCGACCAACTGGACACGGCGGCGTTCCCCGACGCCATCAGGACGATCATCGTCTCTCCGATGGCCCGCCCCAGTCCCAGGATGCAGGCGGCGAAAATGCCGGGGAAGGCGGCGGGCAAGACCACGCGCCACGCCGTCTGCCAGGGGGTGGCCCCCAGGGCGATCGAACCTTCCCGATAACTTTGCGGAACGGCCGACAGCGCGTCCTCCGCCATGGTGTAGACCACCGGCACCACGGCCAGCCCCAGGGCGATGCCCGCGGAGATGGCGTTGAGCCGGAAATCCAGTCCGAACAGTTCCTGAACGTACGTGGCCATGACGATGAGGGCGAAAAAACCCATGACCACGGACGGGATGCCCGCCAAAAGCTCGATGACGGGTTTCACCCACTCCCTCAGCCACGAGGGGGCGAATTCGGAGGTGAACAGCGCGGCCGCCAGGGCCAGCGGGATGGCGAAGAGAAGGGCCACCGCGGTGGCTTTCAGGGTGCCGACCACCAGCGGGAGGAGGGAATATTTCGGGACGACGGAGACCGGCTGCCAGCGAAAAACTTTTTCTTCTCCCGGTTCCGGACTTTGAGGCAGAAATATTTTCGACAGGCTGGCCTCCCGTCGGATCTCGGGCGAGGTGAAGACGGGGAGGGACTCTTTCCCGATGAAGATGAATATCAGCACCAACCCCACGATGGAGACGGCCGCGCTCAGGTGGATGAAAGTTTCGATTATTTTTTCCGAGACGGAATGAGACAGGGAGGAGGGTTTCATCGTTTCACGGGGAAATAGCCCGTCTGGGCGACGATTTCTTGTCCTTCCGGACCCATGACCCAAGAGATGAACTGTTCCAGGGGGCCCCGGGGTTTCCTCAGAGTGTAGAAAAAGAGGTTCCGGCAGACGGGATAGCGGCCGGAAAGGATGTTTTCTTCCGTCGGTTCGATGGCGGGGGAGTCGGTGTCGGCTTTGACGGCGCAAAACTTGATGTGTTTGGCGTAGGCCGACCCGCCGTAACCGATGCTGTTTTTGTCGCGAGAGGTGGCGTTCGCCACCGCGGCCGTTCCGGGGAGGCTCATGGCGTAGGGGCTGAAATCTTTATTGCGGAGGACGAACTCCATGAAAAACATGTACGTGCCGGAGTTGTTTTCTCTGGAATAAAGGATGATGCGGGCGTCGCGGCCGCCCACGGACTTCCAGTTCGTGATTTTTCCGGTGTAGATGTCCCGGATTTGGGCCAGGGTGAGTTCGTTGACGGGGTTTGTTTCGTTGAGATAGACGGCGACGCCGTCCTGGGCGACGGGGATTTCCACCCCCCGGCTCCCGTATTTTTTTTCGAGGGCGCGGAATTCCTCCTCTTTCATGGGCCGGGAAGCGGCGCAGATGTCCGTCGAGCCGTTGATGAGCGCCGTAAAGCCGGTGCCGGAACCGCCTCCCGTGACCTGAATGACGACCCCGGGATTTTTTTCCATGTAGTTCTCGGCCCATCGTTGGTTCAGGATGACCATGGTGTCGGAACCCTTGATCGTGATGCCGGCGGCGGTCATCGAGGGGGCCGTTTGGAAAAGCGCCAGCAGGAGGGCCGCCGGAACCTTCAAGAGTCGCGTTCGCACGGCGGCGGGGCGGGTCAGGCCGCCCGGATGTTCCGGAGACATTTTTCGATTTGTCGCACCTGCAGATCCACCGTTTCGGGGGAGACGTCGTTCTGTTCGATGTCCCGCAGGAGTTCGTTCAGTTGTTTTTCGGTCGTCCGCAGCACCGCGCGGAACGTTTCCAGGGTCTGTTTTTCCTTCATGAGGGCCTCCGCTCTGTTTGTCCGTCAAAAAAATAGCATTTGCCGGGCGCAGGACCGATAGCGGTGGGGTAAAAGGTGTGTGACGTTTGTGTGACGTCCGGCCGGGGCGGCTTTAAAGGGTGGGAAAAGTGACCGTGAATTCGGACCCTCGCCCGGCCGAACTTTCGACGCGCACCGCGCCGTTTCGGTTTTCCAGGATGTGTTTCACGATGGCCAGGCCCAGTCCCGTTCCGCCTCGTTCCGGGGAACGGGATTTGTCCACGCGGTAGAACCGTTCGAAGATCCGCGGGAGGTCCTCGGCGGGGATTCCGATGCCGGTGTCTTTGACGCGCACCTCGGCGGCGGAGGCGTTGAGGCGCGCCGAAAAAGACACCGTGCCGCCCGAAGGGGTGAATTTGACGGCGTTGTCCAGGAGGTTCACGAAGACCTGGATCAGTTCGTCCTCGGAAAGCGCCGCCTCCGCGGGGCCGTCGGGAACAACGGTTTCCAGGTGGATCCTTTTTTTGTCCGCCAGGGGGAGGACCGAGGCGGCGGCCTTGCGCATCGCTTCCGACAGGGAGCATTTCCCCGGGGCCGTTCGCGCGGAGTCCGGCCGTTCCAGCCGCGAGATGAGCAGCAAGTCGTCGATGAGCCGGTGGAGACGTTCGACGTTGGACTGGGCCGTCTGGAGGAATTCCCGGGCGACGCGGCGGTCTTCCCAGGCCCCGTCCAGGAGGGTTTCCAGGGCGGCCTTCAGCGCCGTGAGCGGCGTCTTGAGTTCGTGGGAGACGTTGGCCACGAATTCTTTCCGCAGACGTTCCAGTCGGCGGATCTCGGTGACGTCTTTGAAAAGGAGGAGGACGCCGGCGGCGCCGCTCACCGGGGAGGGGCGGGCGATGACGGACCAAAGGGACCCGTCGGCCCCGGTGGGGGCCAGGTCCGTGCGGGCGGTTTCCCCGGTCTTCAGTGATTGTTCCACGATCTGTTGCACCGGCCGGTGGCGGAGCACCTCCCACAGCGGCCGCCCGACGGATTCGGACGGCGGGCGGTTCAAGAGCGGGCGCATGGCGTTGCTGCAGAAAACGATGCGTTGGCGATGGTCCAGGGCCAGCAACCCCTCGTCGATGCCGGCCAGAAGGTCGGTTTGTCGGGGCGGCGCGATCGGGACCGGCGAATCCGTCGGCGGGGGCGTGGCCGAGCGGTCGATCTGGAAATGGAAACCGCCGAGATCGAATTTCATTCGGAGATGAAACGGTATCCGACGTTTTTGACCGTGACGACGCGTCTTTTTTCGCGGCCGAGTTTGGCGCGCAGGCGCGCTACATGCTGGTCCACGGTGCGGGTGTCGATGTCCGCGGCGCGGTCGTAGCCCCACACGCGCTCCAGGAGCGAGTCCCGCTCCACGGCTTTGCCGTTGGCCGACCAGAGGATCTTCAACAGTTCGAATTCTTTCGGCGTGAGGGGAACGGTTTTTCCGGCCAGGAGCAGTTCGTATTTTTCAAAATCCACGGCCAGGGCCCCCGCCGTCCGCGAAGCGGGGGCGGCGTCCGGCGCGGTGCGGCGCAGGAGGGCCTTTACCCGGGAAAGGACTTCCCGGACGGAAAACGGTTTGGTGACGTAGTCGTCCGCCCCCATCTCCAGTCCGACGATCTTGTCGGCCTCGGTGTTCTTGGCGGTGAGCATGAGGATCGGCACGCGCCGGTCGTCGGTCCGCAGAAGCCGGCAGACTTCCAGTCCGTCCACCCGGGGGAGCATCAGGTCCAGGATGACGCAGCGCGGTTTCTGCCGGCGGAAAAGGGAGACCGCGGACTCGCCGTCGCCGGCGAGGGCCACGGCGTAGCCTTCCCGTTCCAGATTGTATTTCAGGAGGGTCTGGATGTCCCGGTCGTCTTCGACGAGGAGGATGTGGTTTTTTGCCGGGGACACGGGCGGTCTCACTTATGTCCTCGGCGGAAGAGGGAGCGTATCCGCGCCAGGAGTTCTTTGGGGCCGAAAGGTTTGGTCATGTAATCGTCCGCCCCGACGGTGAGCCCCTGAACCGTGTTGACCTGCGCCCGCTGGGCCGTGAGCATCAAGATCAAAACGTCCTGGTCCGTCCGCCGGATTTCCTCGCAGACGGACAGGCCGTCCTTGAGGGGCATGGAGACGTCGAGGATGAGGAGGTCCGGGTTTTCCTTTCGGTACGCCTCCAGGGCCGCGGCCCCGTCGTGCACCACGGAGACGGAATACCCCTCGCGTACGAGCATGTCCTCGAGGATTTGGGTGATGTAGCGGTCGTCGTCGGCCAGCAGGATTTTTCCGGCGCTCATGGGTGGTCGGCTTCCTTCGTCGGGGGAACGCTTTGAGAGGCGGCCGGATCGAACACCCCGCTCACCTCGACCTTGGCGCCGTCCGAGATCAGCAGGGAGGGGGCGAGGATGACCATGTCTCCCTCGGACACCTCGCCGATCTCCATCTCCTTGTCGGAGGAGAACAAGACCGGCACGGTGCGCAGGAAGGCTCGGTTCTGCGCGTCCACCACGAACACGCGGGCCTGTTTGCCGAGCGTGTCCACCACGGCCTCCGTCGGCACGGTGAGGGCGGCGTCCTTGATGTAGCGGTGTATCTGGCAGCGGGCGTACATGCCGGGGGTGAGGGCCTCCCCCGGGTTTTCGGGCAGCGTGACCTTCACCGTGAACGAGCGCGCGTTCCCCTCCAGGTAGGGGGTGATGGACCGCACCTTGCCCTCGGCGCGGAAATCCGGCAGGGCGTCCACCGTCACCCCCACGCCCTGGCCTTCCTGGAGGTAGGCGATGTCCTGTTCCGTGAGGGAGAGCTCCACGAACACGCGGCTCTTGTCCACCAGTTTTCCGACGACGGTGCCGGACTCCACGTGCTCTCCCGGCAGCGCCGATTTCTCCACCAGGAATCCGCTGTGCGGCGCCCGGAGGGAGGTCTTTTCGTATTCCAGTTTGGCCTGCTGATACCTCAGTTTGGCGCGGTCGAACTCCAGCTTGTCGATGGAGCGGTCCTTGTAATATTTGAGGGAGGCGCGGCGGAAGTCGAGTTCCACGCCGTCGAGGAAACTTTTGGCCTCGGAAGGGTCCAGTTGCGCCAGGAGCGCGTCCTTCCGGACGAACTGGCCTTTTTCCACATCGAACTTGACGAGCCGGCCGGCCACGCCGAACTGAAGGTTCGTCTCCCGATGGGGGCGGATGGTGCCGTTGCGCAGAAGGACCCCCTCCAGCTTCTGCGGACGGATGCGGTAGGTTTTCACCGGCAGGATTTTTTTCGCGATGGGCGAGGCCTCGGCCGGGGGCTGGCGTCCGGTCCAGCGGCGGAAGAGGCAGGAGGCGCCGGCCAGCAGCAGGAGCAGGACTCCAAAGAGGGACAGTATCGTTTTGTGGGGGGATTGCCGTTTCGGTGTGACGGTCATTCCTTGAGGTCTCCTTCCGTTTTGAAATGGCCGGGGATCCCGATGGCCCGGTTGAGGTCGGCGACGGCGATGCGGTAATTGGCCCGGGCCTCGGACAGGTCGGCGCGGGCGGATCCAACGCGGTTGACGGCGGCGGCGATGTCTCCCAGATGGGCCTTGTCTTCCTGAAGGAGGTAGCGTGTGTCCGTGAACTCCTGTTGCGCCTGTTCGAGACGCGCCTGGGCGGACTGCGTCTTCTTCCAGGCGTTTTCCAGTTTGCGGCACGTCAGCCGGATGTCTTCGTCGGTATGCCGCCGCGTTTTTTCCAGCCGGCGTTGTCCCAGCCAATGGGCTTTCTGCGCCTCGGCGTTGTCCAGCGAGGGGCCGAAGGCGTCGGCGAAGGAGAGACGGAGGGCCTGTGTCTGTGTTTCGGTGCGGCTGGATTCGCCCAGTTTGGGACTGGTCTTTTCTTTGGAACTGGAATAGCCGCCGGTGTTGCCGAGGAAAACCCAGGAGGCGCGGACGCCGGCGTTCCAGTCGCGTTGATAATGGAACGGTTCGCTTTGGTCGTAGGCCGCGCCCGAACGGCCGTAGAAACCGTGCAGGTCCACCTTGGGGTACAAAGCGCTCCGTCCGGCGAGCCGTCCCCATTCGGCCGCGCGCGCCTCTTTTTCCGCGAGGGCCGGTTCCGGCCGGTGGGCGCGGCCCAGACGGAGGCATTCGTCTTCCTCCGCGGAAAGTTTTTTGACGTCGGGCAGGGGGTCGGCGGGGAAGGACGGAAGGTTTTGGCCGAGGAGGTCGAGCAGGCGGCTGCGCGCCTGAAGGATGGCTTCTTCCGTTTCAGCCAGGGCCACCTCGCATTCCCGGTTCTGGGCGCGGGTGGAGAGGATCTCGATGCGCGCCCGGGGAGAATCGCTCAGCTCGTGCCGGGCGGCTTTTTCCAGAGAATCCTGCAGGGCGAGGGAGGTCTCCCGATAGGCGGCTTTGGCGTTTTCCAGCGCCGAAAGACGCCAGTAGGCTTCTTCCACCTGGAAAATCAGGAGGTTCCGTTGGCGGGCCACTTCCAGGGAGCCGATGTCGGCTTTGGTCCGGGCCTGCCGTTGGGTGGCCCAGCGGTGGCCTCCCTGGAAAAGGGTTTGCGTGGCCTGCACGCCGTAGAGGCGTTCCACGAAGCTCGGTGTTCCGTTGAGTTCGTCCGCGCGACCGCGCGTTTCTTCGGCCTTCAGGGCGGCGGCGGGGAAAAGTTGCAGGGTGGCGATGCGGGCGCGGGCGCGGTTCAGGTCGGCGTCTTTTTGGGCGACGAAAAAATCCGCGTTGTTCGCCAGGGCGATGCGCACGCAGGATTCCAGCCCGGCGCCTTCTTCCGCTTCCGCCGGGGGCATCGATAAGCCCAGGGCGATCATCACCGCCGGGACGGCGGTGATGACGGAGCGGTTCCGTCCCCGTCCCGCCACGTTAAGAGAGGGGCCGTCGTCCCTCAAGGGCCCGTGCGAGGGTGAATTCATCAGCATACTGGATGGCGCTGCCGGAGGAGAGTCCGTACGCCAGCCGGGTGGTCTGAACCCCCAACGGTTTGAGAAGGTCGGCCAGGTAGGCGGCGGTGGTCTCCCCTTCCGCCGTGGGGTTGGTGGCCAGGATGACCTCCGTGATCTTGCCGGAACGGATGCGCTGCAACAGCTCGTGGATGCGCAGTTCTTCGGGGCCGACGCCGTCCAACGCCGACAGCACCCCGCCGAGGACATGGTATCGGCCGCGGAACGCCCGGCTCCGTTCCATGGCCTGCAGATCGCCGATCTCCTCCACCACGCAGAGAAGGGAGTCTTCCCTGTCCGTGTCCCGGCAGAGGGGGCAGGTGGGGACGGGGGCGTCGCTTTCGACGAAATCTCCGCACTGGGAGCAGCGACGGAGTTTCCGTCGGGCTTCTTCCAGGCGCTGCAGGAGGTCGTCGGAATCGGGGTCGTGGCGCAAAAGGTGCAGGGCCATCCGTTCGGCCATCTTGGGGCCGACGCCGGGCAGGTTCAGCAGGGAGGAGACCAGGAGGTTCCAGGCTTTAGGCACGGTTTTCGGGGCGGGCCGGAAAAATTCAGGGAGTGACCGGCGTCGGATGGATCTTCTTGATTTTTCCGGGGAACCGGTCCAATAATTTTTTTGCGCCGAGGTCCTGCCGGACAATCTCCTCCGCGTCCACGTTGTCGGCGGCGGATTCGGTCGTTTTGGCGGGTTCGGGCCGGCTGTTGTCGTCCGCGAAGCCGGAGTCTTCGGCTTCCTCCGCCACCATTTCTTCCGGCGTGGGTTCGGCGGCGGGGAGAGATTTCGGGGCGGCGTCCACGGGGGCGGGTTTCGGTTTGAAGTGGCACTGCACGTGGACGGCGGCGGAGAGTTTGTCCGCCAGGACTTTCTGCAGGAGCGGGATTTGCGCCAGGATCTGCTGATGATGGAATTCTTTCGACGAGTAAACGACGATGTTCCCCTGCGGTTTCAGTTCCCAGGACGCCTCGGCGACGGAAGGTTCCAGCGCGGGTTTTTTCTTTCCGATCTCCTTCGCGAACCGCTCCCACTCTCCATGGACGAAGTGGTCGAAATACCAAGTCGAAAGGATGATCCTGGCATTCGGCATTACGCTTTTCACCAGCTTCGCATAAGGCTTGGCGACCTTGAGGAAACCGT
>JAKLDV010000063.1 GCA_022703335.1 Elusimicrobiota bacterium | reverse complement strand
CGGTTCGCCGGACGTGGCCCCCGTTCGCAGCGAGACGTATTTTTTGGATCCGGTCTTGTCGTCCCTGGCGCAAAAGGGGCTTCGTTTCAGAAACATCCTCCAGGAGGAGCTGCCGAAAATCGATCTCGACGGCTGGGACGTGGTGGTCCTGTCGAACCCGATCGGCTTGCCGGCGGAGGCGGTGTCGCGTCTTCAGGAACACTTGAAACGGGGAAAAGGGTTGTGGATCACCGGCGGGGAGAACGTGGCGGGCGGCGCGCTGGACTACGTCTCCCCCGGCCGATTCCTGCCGGCGGTTGAGGTGAGATCGCCCCTGCAGGTCCCGCCGGAAATGGGAGCGCATCCCATCGGGCAGGTGCTTCTGCCGCAGGGAGGGGTCGAGTGGGGAGAGGTCCATATCGGCCGCGCCTGCGGTTTCGAGCCGGGAATAGAAACCTCCGTCCTCCTTTCGGCCGGCGCCGGGAATCCGGTGTTGGCTGTGGGAAAAGTTTTGGGCGCCCCGGTGGCGGTTTTGACCACCACCCTTGACCGGGACTGGACCAACCTGCCGTCGAAGCCGCTTTTCCCGATCCTCTGCCGGGAGGTGCTCGCCTATCTGGCGGGACGCAGCTCGGTGACCGGCGGTTCGGTCTTGGTGGGGCAGCCGTTCGAGGGGACTTTGTCCGATCCGTTGGTGTCGAAAGTGGAGATCGCCCGGCCGGACGGCGCCGTCGAGACCGTTTCTGTCCAAAACAAACATTTCGCCTATGCGAAGACCGACCTTCCGGGGTTCTATCGGTTGTCCCGGTCCGCCGCGGGGGCGTCTCTGGGCGGTTTTGTGGTCAATCTCGACCGGGACGCCGATGAGGGGGATTTGGCCCGGCTTCCCATGGACAAGGCGGAGGGACTGCTCCCGGCCGAGAACGTTTTTGGGGTGCGCTTTACGGAAAACGTTCATCGCGCCTACATGGAACGTCTTCGGGGAAAAGACGTTTTTCCTCAATTGGCGGCGGCGGCCCTGCTGTTGTTTTTGGGAGAAACCGTTCTGGTCGCTTTCGCCGGCCGGAGGAGGAACGCGTGAGGCGTTTGATGCTGGCGGGGTTGATGTTTTTCGCCTCCACGGTTTTTTCGGCGGAAGGGGGGGGGCCGGAGAACCGTTTCGTCTATGCGCAGCTGCGATGGCAGGGGACGTGGGACCCCTACCCCGCCCTGTGGCCCCAGATCGGGCGGTATCTCCAGCAGACCACCAGCGTGGTTCCCTGGCCCGAAAGACGGACCCTGACGGTAGACGACCCGGCCCTGTTCGAGTCGCCGTTCCTGGTCATCCTGGGACAAGGCGCCGTTTCCTTCAGTGAGGCGGAAAAGGAAAGGCTGCGTCGGTACATCATCGGCGGTGGGATGATATTTCTGGACAACACCGAGGCCGAACGGAACAGTCCGTTCGGCCGAAGCGCGCCGGCCCTCCTGAAATCGCTTTTTCCGGAGTCGACCTGGGAGGCGCTCCCGTCCGACAACGTGGTGTTCCGGTCCTTTTTCCTCCTCCGCGGCGTCGGCGGTCGGCGCATCGCCGAGCCCCAGTTGAAAGGACTGCGCGTTCAAGACCGGCTGGCGGTGCTTTATTGCGCCAACGACCTCCACGGCGCGTTGGCCCGCGACCATCTGGGGAACGCCCTGTTCTCCTGCGAGCCCGGCGGGGAAAACCAAAGGTACGAGTCGTGGAAACTCATGGTGAACGTCATCCTGTTCAGTTTGACCGGGACGTATAAAACCGACGCGATCCATCAGCCTTTCCTGGAACGCAAGGCGCAGCCATGAACGACCTGTTGGTCCATCTGCGCGCCTTGACCGCCGTCGAACATCTGGTGTGGCTGGCGCTCCTGGCGGCCCTGTCGGTGTTCGCCCTTTTGACGTGGCGCGGTCGGGTGTCGGGCCGCCGTTCGCTCCTCCTCATCGGGGTGCGCGCGGTGGAAGGGATCTTGTTGACGGCCATTTTCTTTCAGCCGGTCGTCGAACGGCGCGTCCGGGTGGAACGCGTGCCCGTGGCCATCGTGGTGGACCATTCCGAAAGCATGGCGGTGCGGGACGCCGGAGAGGCCGGGGATGTTTCGCGTTGGAACGAGGCCTTGTCGAAACTGGAACTCACCCGGCCCGACTGGGAACGGTTGTGCCGTCCGGTCTATTATGTCCTGGGGTCCCGCCTGAAAGAGGCGCCGGGGGGCGTGCTGTCCGCCGTGCGGCCCGACGGGCCGGCCTCCGATTTCGCCCGGATCGGGGAGATCCCGCGGAAGGCGCCGTCGGTGCGGGCGGTCTTCTTTTTTTCCGACGGCCGCGCCGGCGGGGGACGGGATCCGGCGGCCGCTTTTTCCGATTTGGGGATCCCCGTCTATGCGATCGGGGTGGGAAAACCGGAGACCGCGCCCGATGTGCTGTTGGCGTCCCTTCGCGCGCCGCATTTCGCTTTTAAGAACACGGACGTGGAGGTGGTGGTCCGCGTCGAAAAAAGGAACATCACGGTGGACCGGTTGACGGTCCAGGTCCTTCGGGGCGACGAGAGCGTGGCGGCCAAGACCGTGGAGTTCGCCGGCGGCGACGCCGCGGAAACCGTGCTCGTCTTCCGGCCGGATTCCGTGGGCCTGCAGACGTATTCCGTGCGCCTGCCGGTCTATGAGAAGGAATCCAATCGGAAGAACAACAGCCAGGCGTTCACCCTGGACGTTTCCAGGGACCGCGTCCGGGTTCTGTACATCTCCGGCCAGCCGGGTCCGCATTACGCGTTCCTGCGGCATCAACTCAAGACCAATCCGTCCGTGGAGCTCGTCTCCTTCGTCATCCTGCGCGATCCGGAGGACGCCGTGGGCGTTCCGGACAACCAACTGGCCCTCATCCCTTTTCCGACCCAGGACGTCCTCGTCGGCCAGATGAATTCTTTTGATATCATTGTCCTGGAACAGTTCGCGTTTTCCTCGTTCGGCCTGGGGCCTTCGGCCATGGCGGCCCTGCGGGACTATGTGGAAAAGGGCGGGGGGCTGCTGTTGATCGGGAACGCGCGGATGCTGGGCCCCGCGGGGCCCTACGTCGGCACGCCGGTGGCGGAGGTCCTGCCGTTCGCGTTGGATTCTCCGCTTCGCGCGGGACCGCAGCGGTACATTTTGGAATCCTATGCGCCGGATCATCCGTTGATGGCCATCGAAGAGAACCCCGAAGCCGCGCGCGCGCTTTGGGCGCGGATGCCCGCGTTGGACGGGGACGGGCAGTTCCTTGCAAAAACCCGGCCGGGCGCCGTGGTGGTGGCCGGATGCCCCGCCGCCGACGGCCGGCTGCCCGTGTTGGCGGCCTGGACCCGGGGCCGTGGCCGCGCGGCCATGTTCCTTTCCCTGACGTCCTGGCGTTGGGCGCTCGAAGAGGCGGGGCGGGGACAGGGGGCCGCGGGTTATCAGAAATTCTGGAACAATCTTCTGAGGTGGCTGTCGGCGTCCCGCGAATTCCGTTTGGTGCGCCTCAGCGTGCCCAACGAGCCGGTGTCTTTGGGAGAGGAAATCTTCCTCAAGGCGTTCGTGCGCGATGAGAATTATCGCCCGATGAATTCGGCCCAGGTGCGGGCCGTCATCACGGACCCCGCCGGCGCCGCCCGGCAGAGGGACCTCGCCTTTTTGGGGAAGGGGGAATACGCCGACGCTTTTGTGCCGGAGAAGGACGGGCTTTATCGCGTCAGCGTACGGGCTTTCAGCAACGGGAGGAAACTGGGGGAAGACAGCGGCGTCGTCCGATGCGCGCGCCTTTGGGTGGAGAACCGGGACACCTCCACGGATTTCCCGTCTTTGACGCGGTGGGCGTCCGCCGGCGGCGGCGAATTCGTTCCGGCCGCCGGCTTCTCAAGCGAATGGCTGGAAAAGAACGTTTCATCGTCGGCGTGGAGCTTCGAGCGGCGCGAGGCCGTCTGGAACGCCAAGGGGATTTTTGCGGTGTTGATATTGCTCCTTTTCGGGGAGTGGCTGGGGAGGCGACGGTGGGGGAAGATCTGACGCGAAGGTCGCGGTGGGAGCGGACCGTCGGGGCGGTGTTGTTGGCCGGCCTGTGGGCCTGCTTTTTGCGCCACGCCGCCCCGTCGGTGACGGTGGGCGATTCGGGGGAATTCATCACCGCCGCCGCCACCCTTTCGCTGCCGCATTCCCCCGGGTATCCGTTGTTCGCCCTGATCGGAAAACTTTTTTCGTCCCTGTTCCCCTGGGCGAACGCCGGCTACCGCCTCAACATCTCGTCGGCGGCGTTGAACCTCGTCAGCGTCGGGCTGGTTTTTTTCATCGCGACCCGGCGGGGGGGGCTGTCTTGGCGGGGCGGCGCGTTCTGCGGCCTGCTGCTGGCCGGCAGTCCGGCGTTTTTCCTGAACGGCCTGGTGACCGAGGTGTTCGCGCTCAACACCGCCCTGGCGCTCGCCGTCGCGGCCCTTTTTCTCGCCGGAGGCCCTCGCGCCGCTGTGGTGGGGGCGTTCCTGTTCGGGCTGGGGTTGGGGAACCACCATACCCTGTTGTTGACGGCCCCGGCCCTGTTCCTTTTTTGCTTCTCGTCGTCGAGCGGTTCGCCGGAGCGAGGAGAGGAGCGGCTTCGGCGCGTCGGGCGCCTGCTCCTGCCGATGGGGTTGTTCGCCCTTTTGGGGTTCAGCGTGTACGCTTTCCTGCCGCTCCGGTCCCGCGCGCAGCCTCCGTTGGACTGGGGGAACCCCGAGACGTTGAACGGATTACTCCGCACGGTGAGTCGAAAAGATTACGGAAGTTTTTCCCTGGCCCTGGGGGAAACGCCGCCCAGGACGTTGGCCACGGCCGCAAAACAGATGCGGCGGTTCGGAAAAGTCAGCGTCCGTCAACTCTCCCCGTGGGGGGCCGTCGCGGCGGTTCTGGGATTCTTCCTGCTGTGGCGCTCGGTCCGTTGGACGGCCCTCGGACTTTTCGCCGCCTGGTTTTTCACGGGCCCTTTTTTCATGTGGTTGGGGAACCTCCCGTTCGACGCGCAATCCGACGGCATCATGGACCGCTTTTACATCCTGCCGACGGTGTTCGGCGTGCTCGCCGCCGGCGGTTTCTGGAAATTCGCCGAGGCCCGGCTGAAACGGTGGGCCTGGCCGCTCCTGGCGTTTCCGCTGTTCCAGCTGTGGTCCGTGGGCCGGGAATTCCCGTTGCGGGGAGATTTCTTGGTCCAGGATTACAGCCAGAACATCCTGCGCACCTTGCCGCCCGGCGCCGTTTTCTTCATGGACGGCGGGGACGACACGTTCTATTCCATGGCGTATCAACGGTTTGTCCGCCGGCAGAGGGACGACCTCGCGGTTTTCGACCGGGGCGGCCTCATTTTTTCCAGCGCCTACGGCCCGGATTTCCGTTCCCTGCCTCGCGAGGCGAAAGACCGCCGCCGGCAGGACGTGGAACGGAACTGGTTGACCCGGAGGCCGCTCTATTATTCCACCATGAACGACCGCCTCCTTCCCGGGGTACCTCTCGGGCTGACCGGATTTCTTTATCGGGCCGGCGCCTCCGACGGGAACGCGGGGCTGTGCGACCTGTACGCCTTCCGTTCGCTCTATCCGCCGCCCAGTCAGGACTATCGCACCTTGGCGTTGGCCCCCTATTTTCCGTTCATGGCGTCGCGGGCTTCGTTCCAGGAGCGGCAATACGCCCGGGCCGCGACCCTCATGGAACGCACCCGTCGCATGGGCGGGCGGGTGCCGTGGCTGCAGGAGAATCTGATGGGACAATGTCTCGAGTTCGGGTATGACCGTCTGCAAGCCGGGGATTTCGAGGCGGCCGGACTTTTCTACGACGTGGCCCTGCGGATGAAACAGCCGAAATCGGAACTCTATTCCAACCTGGGCGTGTTGTGGGAGAGGCGGGGGAATCCGGCGGAGGCGGTGCGGAGCTACGAGAACGCCCTGCGGTTGTCGCCGGACAACGTGGACGCCCTCTATAACCTGGCGGTCGTCTTCTGGCGGCGAAGCGACTGGGCCCGGGTGGTGCCTTTGTTGGAGAGGGTCATCGCCCTCAATCCGCAACATCCCGGCGGGCGTTATCTCGCCGCCGCTCGAGAGAGGCGGGCCGGCCGCCATGACGGACGTTAAACGTTTTTTCATGGAGACCCCTCCGGGATGGAGATGGGCGGCCCCTTCCGTTCTTTTCCTCGTCCTTTGGTTTTTCTACGTGCGCGGCGCGCAACCGTGTCTGGCGCCCGGAGACTCGGCGGAATTGACCGCGGCCGCCGCCACCCTGGGCGTCGCCCATTCGCCCGGCTATCCGTTTTATGTCCTTCTGGGGAATGTCTTCGGACACGTTGTGCCGTGGGGCAATCCGGCATTCCGGATGAACCTGTTTTCCGGGTTTTCGACGGCCCTGGCCCTGGCCCTCCTCGCGTGCCTGTGGCGTTCCGCCCCCGCGCCCGCTCACGCCGTCCTGCTGCTGGCCGGACTCAGCCCGTTGTTCTTGAAACTCTCGACCGCCGCCGAGGTGTTCGGCTTGAACGTTCTGGCCGTCGGCGTTTTGGCGTTGGCGCTGGGGAAGTTTTGCGAGACGGTTTCGAGTCGTTGGTTCCTCCTCAGCCTGTTCCTTTTCGGCCTCTGGCTGGGGAATCAACAGACGCTGATCCTGGTTTTTCCGTTCCTGTTCCTTTGGGGGGTGGGGCGGCTTCGTGTCTCCGGCGGACTCAAGGGTGGGACGGCGTTTTTTCGGTTCCTGGCGGCCGTCGGCGTTTTCTTTTTTTTGGGGCTCACGGTGTATGTGTTCCTTTACCTGCGGTCCCGGTCCCAGCCCCTGCTGGATTGGGAAGACCCCGAGACGTGGGACCGATTCTGGAAAGTCTTGAGCCGGGCGCGGTATGGGACATTGCAGTTGGCTCAGGGAACTCCGCCGCCGCACGATTGGAATGCCCTTTGGACGCAACTCCGGTTTTTCGGGGATAAGACGCTGGAAAATTGGCGGTGGGGGGGGCTGGCGCTTCTTCTGACGGGCGGGACGGTCTGGATGCGGCGTGGGATTCGGGAGGGCGGCTGGGCCCGGCAGGAGACCGTCTGGTTTCTGGGCGCCCTCGCCTGTGGGCCGTTGTTCCTGTTCTGGGCCAACATCCGGCCGGAGGCGGCCACGCGTGAAATGTTGGAACGGTTCCTTTTTTTGCCGCTCTTTATGTTGGTCTTCGTCGGGGTGGAGGGGTTCTTGTTCTTGTGGCGGACCGGGCGGTGGGGAAAGATCGTCGGGGCCCTTTGCCTCTTTCAATGGACGGCGGTGGTGTTTGCGAACGGATCTCTGCCGTCGGACCGGTGGGACTTGGCCGTCGGCGACCACGGACGCAACGTCCTGCGGACCGCCCCCTCCGGCGCCTATCTGTTCGCCGACCGGGCGGATGAGACGGAATTTTCCCTGGCCTATCTCATGGATGTGGCCTTCAAAAGGCCCGACGTCGATTTTGTGGACGCCAACGCCGGCGTGAGTCGGAGCCTGTACGGCAAGGATTATTACGAGGTGTGGGGAAAACCCCGCTTGGCCCGCCGGCAACGGGTGGAGGGAGGGATGCTGGCGTCCACGTCCCGGCCTTTTTATTACGCCACGCTGGACGTGTCCCAACTCGCGCTGCCTCGCCGCGCCGCCGGCCTGCTTTTTGAGGCAAGCCCCTCCGCCTCGTTTTCGTCCCGCACCGCGTTCCCGTATTGGGACGTCTATCTTTGGCGTTGGCCGGACGGCCCCATGGGCGCGCGGGAACTCCACTTGGCGGCTTCGACATCCCGCCTGATGGGCGATTACGCCTTTGCGTTGAACGACCTCCGGCAGGCGGAACGATTCATCCGGATGGGCGAGAAGGCGGGAATGAGCCCCTGGGACTTTTACCTCGCCACATGGCATCACCGGCAGGGACATTGGGCGGAAGCCGAACGGCTTTACCGTCGACTGGCCGGGCGGCCCGGGAGCGAGGCCGTGGCCTGGAACAACTTGGGCGTTTTATGTTCCGACCAGAACAAGTTCCAAGAAGCGCTCCGGTATTACCGCAAAGCGATTGAGCGGGACCCACGTTATGCCGAAGCCTATTACAACAGCGGCGTGGTCTACTGGCGCCTCGGCGACTGGCGCGCCGTCATGGAGAATCTGGAACAGGTATTGCGTTGGAACCCGGCCCACCCGGAGGCCCGGAAATTCCTTCTGCAGGCCCGCCGGCGTCTTTCGGGAGGATCATGAACGGCGCGGATCGGCTCCCTGGACAAGACGATTTCGGCGCGCGCACGCGGCGCGTTCTGCCGTTCGTCCTGTTCCTGGCTTTTTGGGGATTCCATCTCCATTTCGCCGGCGGCACGGTGGTGCCTTATCGCGATTCCGGCGAGATGGTGACCGACGCGCACACCTTGGGCGTGGCCCATCCGCCGGGCTATCCGCTCTACGTTCTGCTCGGCAAGGTTTTTGTCCAATCGGGGTGGGGGAACCCCGCGTATCGCGTCAACCTCCTCTCCTCGCTTTCCTCGGCGGCCGCCGAGACGGGGCTGTTCCTCTTGATGTGGGGGGTGACCGGTTCGGCGGCCGTGGCGGGGGCCGCCGCTCTCTGGGCCACCTCCGCCATTTTCTGGGAGCTTTCCTCGGTCTCCGAGATGTATACGCTCGGTCTGCTCGGCATGGTCTTGTTGTTCGTCTTTGTCCGGCGGATATCGGACGAGCACGTCCCGCGTCCGTCCCGTTGGTGGCCGGCGGCGGCTTTTCTGTTCGGCGTCGGTTGCGGCGTCCGCACGGATTTTTTGCTTCTCTCGCCGGCGCTGGCCTACCTGTGCTGGCGCCGCGGCGGATGGCGCATTCTGTTCCCGGCCCTCGGCGCCGCTTTCCTGGGCCTGACCGTCTTTCTCTATCTTCCACTGCGTTCCGCCCGCCAGCCGTGGGTGGACTGGAACAACCCGGAGGGATTGGACCGCTTTTTGGGTTCTCTCATGCGGAAGAGCCACGGCGGCACGCTGGACCTGCTGTCGAAATCCTACGCCCTCGGGGAAAATTTCGTTTCGGAATTTATTTTGTATCTGAAAACCCTGGCGTCGGATTTCACTTGGGTGGGGCTCCCGCTGGCCGTCCTGGGGGGCGGACATTTAAGGAAACGCCTGCCGGTTTTTTCGACGTTCTTGTTGATCAACCTGGCGGTGTTCGGTCCGTTGTTCCTCTTTCTGGCCAACATGCCGCCCAACCCGCACGCCGTCGCCATCGTGGAGGCCCATTACGCCGTCTCCCACCTCATCGTGGCTCTTTTGATGGCGGCCGGCCTGGCGGCGGTGTTCCGTTGGAGAGGGGGCGGAAAGCGAACGACTCTCCTTTTGACGGCGGCGGTGTCCGCGCTCGTGGCGGTCAACGCCGCCGCGCATCGGGGGCGGGGCGATAAACGATGGAACCTGTACGCCCGCGATTACGTGGGCAATATGTTGCGGTCCAGCCTGCCCGGCTCCTTCGGCGTGCTCCGGGAAGATGTGCCGCTTTTCGCGTTCTGGGAACGGCAGCTGGTGTCGCACCAGCGCCCCGATGTGACCATCGTGGCCCAGGGGTTGGCGGCCAGCCCGTGGTATCAGGAGACCATGAAACAGGCCGGCCGGTTCGTTCCGCTCGGCCGCTTGGACGACGAGCGCGGGTGGGAGTCCTACGTGAACGCTCTGGCGGGAAAGCCGCTGTGGGTGGGCGGCGATGCCAACCTTTCCTGGAAAAATGAGACGAAGCCGGCCGGGTTGGTCATCTATCTCACGTGGCCCGCCGAGGTCGGCCCGGTCCTGTTCGACCCTCTCCGGATGTTCGAGTTTTATGTGATTCGCGGGGAACGCCGCCAGACCCGGGCCCCGGACTTTTTCTCTTCGGACCTCCTGACGGAATACGCCCGGGCGGCCCTCCGCGCCTCCTCCGCGTTGATGCGCGAGAAGCGCTGGGACGAGGCGGCGCTGTCCCTGCGGCGCGGCATGGTCTTCGACAGCGAATTTCCGGCCTTGCCGTTCAACTGGGGCTATGTGCTTTATCAACAGGGCCGGCTGGAGGAAAGCGGGGCCGCCGACGCGCGGGCCTCGAGGATTTTTGAGGAACTCTTCCGCCGCGCCGCCTATTACAAAAGCCTCCCGGCCGTGGTGGAGGGGCTGCGTCGCGAGGCGGCCGAGGTGTGGATCCACCGCGGCGTGCTGGCGGAGAAGAGGGGGGATTTGGAAGCGGCGAGGAACAGTTACGCCCAGGCGGTCCGGTTGGACCCGAAATCCTCCCAAGCCCACTACAATTGGGCGGTGACCTATTGGAACCGAGAGTGGGACCAGGCCGTCGCCCACATGCAGGCCGCGGTGGCCGCCGACCCGGGGAACGCCCAGGCCGCCTATTTTCTCGACAAAGCGCGGGCGTTGCGCGAACAGGCATTGAAAAAGTGACACTCCGCGCCCAGGAGGGGTGCGGCATCTTTGCCGTGGGGCAGCCGTTGTGTTCTCGACTTCGCTCGAACAATAACCTCGCGTTATTCTTCGAGCGGGCGGACGCCGCCGCAAACGGTCCCTGGTCGTCGGAAGGGATCGGGTCGAGAAGCCGCCGCGCTCTGAGGGGAAAGCGTCTCTTTCTCCCCGACGGGCGGTGCGATCCCCGACAGAAGAAGGTTTGATGACGAATCCGAAAAAGAACATCGAAGCGCGCCGAACTCCCGCCTCGCCGCCGCCCGTTTTTTCGCGGAGGGCGGCCGTTCTCTGGCTCCCTTTGCTGGTGTTGGGCATCGGCGTGCACGTCTGTTCGGGCCGGCTGGCCGTTCGGGCCCAGTCCCCCACGTTCGACGAACCGCTCCACCTCACCGCGGGTTTCGTCTATTGGAAGACGCGCGATTATCGACTCAACGCCTACCATCATCCTCCGTTGTCGTCGCTGGTGGGGGCCGTTCCGCTCCTTTTCATGGGGCCGGCGTTGCCGCAGGACGACCCGCTCTGGCTCCAGCCGCGGTGGGGCGACCCGACGCGCCAATACGCCTTCGCCAACCGTTTCCTCTACCACAACGCCTCGGGCTTGGACGCGGACCGGATGGTGAACGCGGGGCGGTATGCCATGCTCTTTTGTTCCGCCGTCTGTCTGGTCGGCTTTTTCTTCGCGGTCCGGTCCGTTTTCGGGGAAGTGGCGGCCTCGGTCGCGTTCCTTTTGGCGGCCGTCAGCCCGGAATTCATCGCCCACGGCAGTCTGGTGACCACGGATTATCTTTTCACCTGGTTTTATTTCTTCTTTTTCTATTTTCTGGACCGGTGGGATCGCTCGACGGAGGAGGCGCCCGGTCCGGGGCCGCGGGCCTTTCTCTGGGCGGGCCTCACGGGGATGTCGCTGGTGCTGGCGTTCTGCAGCAAGTTCTCGGCGGTGGCGGTCGGCCCCGCCGTGCTGTTGTGGCTGTTTCACCGGAAATTCCGGCCGGGCCTTTCTTTCCGTGGGATGCTGGTGTGTTTCGCCACGGCCGCGGTTTCCTTGCTCTTGGTCTATCAGGTCACCGCCCTGCCCGTTTTCTTCGGCGGGTTGCGGTATACCCTGGAACGGCTTCAGGGCGGCCGCGCCACCTTCCTTTTGGGGAATCACTCCACCGAGGGGTGGTGGTTCTATTTCCCGACCGTCTTTTTCCTGAAGACGGCGACCCCGGTGTTGGTGGGGTTCCTGTTCTCCCTGGGGCTGGCGCTCCGCAAGAAGGTCCGGTGGCCCTGGCTCGTGGTCACGCCGCCGTTGGTCTATTTCCTGGCCGCCTGCGCCTCGTCGGTCCAGATCGGCCATCGGCACATCCTGCCCGTGTATCCCTTTTTGTTCGTGATGCTGGGAATCGCGGCGGCGGCGCTTTGGGCCCATCGGCCCGCCCGTTACGGCCTGTGGGCCCTCGGGGTGTGGCTTTTGGCCGAAACGTTCGCCGCCCGGCCTTGGTTCCTCTCCTATTTCAATTCCCTCACCGCCGCCCGCGTCGCCGGGTATGAATATCTGACCGATTCCAACGTGGACTGGGGCCAGGGGATGCGCGCGCTTCGTCAATACTTGACCGAACAGAAGGTCGGCCGGATCTATCTTTCGTATTTCGGCACGGCGGAACCGGCCTCCTATGGGATCTCCTATGCCGCCGTGGCCCCGTACACCCTCCCCGCCTTTGCCGACCAGGATGTGGACCTGCGGGCCGAGCCCCGGGCGCTCCTGGTCGTCTCGGCGACGAACCTGCAAAGCACCTATTTCGCCGACAAGGACATTTTCGACTGGCTCAAAAACCGCGCGCCGGAAAAAGTCCTGGCCGGAAGCCTGCTCGTCTACGACGTCACGCGGGACGCGCTTTCGCACCAACGGCTCGCGGGGCTTTTCGGCCGGATGGGGAAACCCGAAATGGTCCGGCGGGAGAGCCTCTGGGCGGTGGATCTGCTCGGAGGGACGGATAAGACATGACCGACGGCCTTTCTTTCATCCGTCGGCGCCTCCGTCGGGCGCGTTTCTGGAAAGCCGGGTACGCCGTCCTCCTGATTTTTCAGAAGACCCTCGTTTTTTTCGGCGCGTCGGGCATGTCGATTTTCCTCGCGGACCGGCTGTTTCCGTTGTCCCCGGCCGTTCGGATGGGGGCGTGGCTCGTTTTGACGGCCGGGTCCCTGGCCCTGGCCGCGGCGAATGGGGTCCGCCCGCGTCAGTGGCGTTCCTCCGCCGTGGCGGCGGAATTGGGGAGCCCCCTCCATCCGGCGGATTGCGTTCTGAACGCCTGGGAAATGGGCCGGGGGGATATCGCGAAACGCGCCGTGTCGCCGGAACTCGTGGAGCGGGAGGTGGAGCGGGTCTGTCAGCGGCTTCGGCCGTTGTCCGTCGGGAAAACGATGCGTCCGGGGAACTGGCGTCGATGGACCGCCCTGGCGACGGCGACCTCCCTGCTCGTGTCGGGCCTTTTCCTGCTTTTGCCGGAAAATGCCCGCGCCTCGTTGTGGGGGGCTTATTGTCCGTTCGCGCTCCGCGAAAACCTCGCCGGCGTCTCCGTCGATCCGGGGGACGCCCGCGTTCCCGTGGGCGGCGACGTCCCCATTCGGGTCACTCTGCGGACGCCGTCGGTTTCCCCGGAATTGTGGCTGAAGAGGGGGGCGACCTGGCAGAAGCGGGATCTTTTCAAAACGGCCGAGAGAGATTTTTCCCATACGCTGAAAAACCTGCTGGAACCGGTGTCCTACAAGGTCCGTCATCAGGGGCGTTGGAGCAGGGTTTATCGGATCGAGCCGTTTCGCCCGCCTCGTTTCGAACGGTTCCGGGTCGATATTGTCTATCCGCCGTATACCCGAAAGCCGCGGGAACGCCAGGAGAACGTCATGACCACGCGGGTGTTGCGGGGGGCGGCGTTGACCGCGCGGGGGCGGCTCGATAGGAAAGTGGACGATCTGGCGGTCACTTCTCCGGACGGCCGCGTTTGGAGCGCCACGCTGAACGACGGCGACGCCCTCGAAATGTCGTTGACCGCGCACGAATCCGCCGAGTTGCATTTCGCGCTGAAGTCCGGGGCGGCCCGGGACGAGCTTGTCTGGCGGATCGAGGTGGAGGACGATCGGGCGCCGCACGTCCAGATCCTTTCCCCGGCGCAGGATTTGTTGCTGTCGGCCAATGAAAAACTGCCGATGACTTTCACCGCGACGGACGATTTCGGCG
>JAKLDV010000062.1 GCA_022703335.1 Elusimicrobiota bacterium | reverse complement strand
AAACCAGGAGCGCGTAGAGGTGGGCCTTGGGTGTTTTCAGGAGCCGGCCTTTGGTGGCCAGACTGATGAGCGCGGTGACCGCCTCGTTGAAAGCGAACACCACCAACAACCGCCCCAAAGCCTCCGAGACGGCCGGACCGTGGGCGAACGTCCCGACGGCAACCCCGAAGCCCAGCGCCCGCAACAGGCCCACGTTCTCCAGCATCAACAGCCAGCCGAACAGATAGGGCGTCCCGACGATCAACGCCCCGATGGTCGGCCGCAAATGTTTTCCGGAATTGAACAGGGAGCAGGCGTTGGCGACGTGATAGGCCAGACACGCCAGCGCCACGGTGAGGTTGCTTTTCATCAGCACTTCCGTCCAGGTGGCCGGCGCCTGCCACAACACCTGGCCGCTGGAGGTGGCCGCCAACAGGCCCGTCAGAAAGACATTTTGAAAAAGTTCTCCGGGAGTCAGATGTTTCCCCGCAACGGCGAATTTCAGCGCCTCCGCAATGAGGCCCCCGGCCACGCCGACGGCCAACACACCGTAAAAAACGTCCGGCTGCGTTCCCAAAACATAAATACCCAGCGCCGTCCCCGCCAACATCGTCGCCGCCGCGCCGTAGAGAATATCCCGTTTCAAACGGAAAAGGAGAGAGGCGTCCAAAGCGGGAAGTCCGACGCTCTCCGCCCCCCGGCCGGGGGAGGACCGTCGACCGGACAAACGACTCACGAGGGCCGCCCCCAACGCCAACAGGAGGCCGATCAAAAAGATCCCGCCGAGACTCTTCAACGCACAGCCACAACTCTTGGCCACGGCCGTGGCCTCGGCCGGGGCCGCCGGCTTCGGCAGTTCCGTCACCCTGAGAAAATCGAGGGTGAAAAAGAAGACGCCGGAAACCGGCTTCTCCCCGCCGACGGGCGTCACCACGAAGACGACCTCCTTCAGGTCACCGATCATGTCCCAGTTGATGATTTCCTGAAGGGTGTTCCAGCCGGGCTGAAGGGAGAGCGGCCGGCTCTGCGTCACCCGCGTGCCCTTGAACTCCAGAGTGACGCTGACCTGCCTGGGTTGGTCCGGGGCGGGCACGTTGACGCCGACCTTCACCGCGTTGACGGACCCCGGGCCCAGTTCGGCGGGATACCCTTTGATCCAAACGCCGGCGGCGGTCCCCTGGGGCACCGTATAACCGAACTTCAAAACGTCTTTTTTCTCGACCGGGTCGACCGCGGCCGCGAGGGTCCCCTTGGAGGCGCCCATGTTGAACACCCCGCGTTCGCGGGCATCGAACACGCTGAACGCAAGAGGCGTCCCGGCGGAAACATGGCGGTCCGGCGCGGATTTCAACCGGACGAACTCCAGGTCGAAGAACAAGGAACCGGCGGCGGAACGGCCCCCCCCCACCGGGCTGACGACGAACACCACCTCCTTCAGGTCCCCGATCTTGTCCCATTCCACGCGTTCCTGAAAGGAATTGCGTCCGGTCTTGAGCGGCAAGGGGATGCTCTGCGTGACCCGCGTGCCCTTGAGTTCCAACGTCAGAGAAACCTGCCGCACCTGGGCGGCGCTGGGCACGTTGACCAGAACGTTGACCGCGTTGACGGAGGCCGCCCCCAACCCGGAGGGATAGGCTTTCGTCCAGAGGCCGACCGCCGACCCCTGCGGCGCCGAATAGTCGAGTTTCAGAACATCTTTCTTGGCGATATCGTCGGCAAAAAGAGCGACGTTTCCCTTGGCCGCGCCCATGTTGAAAGCCCCCCGCTCGCGGGCATCCAACAGGCCGAAGCCCGTCGAGGAACCCCGGCGGGGCGCGGACACCGGCCTGATGAAATCCAGATCGAAATACACCGTGCCGGAGGCCGACGTCCCCGCCGCCGGGCTCACGACGAAAACAGCCTCTTTGAAATCCCCGATTTTCCCCCACTCGACCGCTTTCTGAACGATATTCCAGCCGGCCTGAAGCGACAGGGGAACGACTTGGGCGGCTTTCGTCCCCTTGAGCTCCAGCGACACAGCGATTTGGCGTTCCAGCCCGGCGGCCGGCACGTTCACGGCTATCTTGACGTCGGACACCGTGGCGGCGGTCAAGGTCGAAGGATAATTTTTCGTCCACACGCCCGCGACCGAACCCGCGGGCGCCGAAAACTCGAACTTCACTATGTCTTTCTTGAGGGTCGGATCGGCCGAACGGTCGGCCTTCCCCTGCGCCGGACCGATATTGAACGTCCCCCGGTCACGGGCGCTCATGAGACCAAGCGATTGATCCGAGGCGGAAAGGGCGGCGGGAAGGACCAACAGGATGGAAGCGACAAGAGAAAAAAAGCGGACACCTCGCTGCGCCATGGGCATGCTCATCCTTTTTAAAACCGGCCGGCCGCAAGACGGATTCTTCGTCCGCGGCAAGGACGGCGATATTTTTGGAAAAGATTTAACCTGAAATTTCAAATTGCGGAAAGGAAACGACTCCGCCAATAATAGAAAATTTTGCGGACGCTTATGCTTCTTTTTTACCGAGGAAACCGGTCCGGGATCGGCTCAGGAATCCCCAAGCTGGGCCAGCCAATGAAGTTCCCGCTCAAAATCCTCCATCGAATCATACCCCAGCGTCGTAAGGTTCCCGCCTCCCAGGATGGCGCGGAGCCCCTTATTCTTCAGGGCCGCGGGTGACCGCTCGGCGATTTTTCCCGACAAAACCCGGAAATTGCCGGCCACATTGAAGGTTTTTTCGTCCCGCAGGAAGGCGTAGTCCAGATGTTGCGCATCCACGCGGTAATGGGCCTCCGGCCCGCGGACCAGCAGGTCCAGGTAAAAAAAGAGCTCCGAGGAGACCTCGTTCTTCACCGCCTCCTTTTTCCCCTTCCCGATGCCCAGAGGGAGCCCCGTCATCATCATGACCCCCATGTTCACGGCCTTCTCGGCGGGCGACGGTCCCTGCTGAACCTTCACCTTGTGGGAGGTGTCGATTTTCAGTCCGACCGCGGCCAACACCGTGATGCGGGAAAAAGGCAACGCCTCCACGGTCTTGTCTTCGGCGGCGAAACGCAGGGCCTCGGCGTTCAATTCCAGATGGGAGATCGTTCGGGCCGGGATCAACGGACGCAACGCGCCGGACGGAACGATCCGGGCGCGCACCCCGGCCTTCTCCAGGCCGGCTTTCAGCTCCAGCGCCTCCGGCTCGGAAAGATCCTGCCCCACCAGGCCCCAGGCATGGCGCGCCAGGACGGCGGCGTCCTGGAACGGGATTTTTTTGAACTTGGCCAGGGCCGACGCCACCGCCGGCACCCGAAGGTCGTCGACACCGGCCAAGAGCACCGAACAACTCCGCGCGTCACCGCCCATCGTGCGCCCCTCGGGACGATGCACGTCCCGCCTTTTTCTGCAAACTCCTCAAGGCGACCGCCGCCGCCTGAAATCGTTCATTCAACGCCAACGCCTGACGGTAGGCGTTCGCCGCCTCGTCGATCTCCCCCGACTTCCGATACAGATCGCCAAGCTCGAGCCAGACCTGGGGCAGTCGAGGATTTATTTCCAGAGCCTTTCGGAAATGAGGGAACGCTGTCCTCCAATCCGCCCCTTGTTTCAAGAGCATCCCCAAATTGTAGTGCGCCTCCAAAGACGCGGGGTTTAAATCCAAAGCCGCTCGGTAATGGGAAACAGCCCCGATCAAATCGCCCTTTCTCGACAACAGCAGACCGATCTGAACGCGGACGTCGACGTCGGCGGGATCCAAATCGAGCGCCGTCCGCCACGCCGCCAAAGCCTCGACATCCCGACCTTCGCCCGCCAGAAGCATGCCCAGGTTATAATGAGGCTCCGCGGCGGTCGGCCGGACCGCGATGGCCCGCCCCAAAAATTCCTTGGCCTCCGCCGAGCGGTTCAATTCCATAAGACAGGTCGCATATCCATTGAGAAGCGTAAAATCGTTCGGAAGGGACGCCAGCGCCCGCTGATAATACGCCGAGGCATCGTGCGGACGGCCGGCCTCTTGAAGGATCCGGGCCATGTTGGCATTGGCGAAACCGAACCCCGGCCTTAATTCCAGCGCCTTTTGAAAAAAACCGGCCGCACGGACCGGGTCCCCTTCGTCGAGAAACATCCTCCCCAACACATCGTAGGCCACGGCGGACTTTTTTTCCACCCTCAGAACATGCGTCCAAAGGGAATTGGAATCGCGCCAAACCGGAATTTGTCCCCACGTGCGAACCCCGAAAAAGAGAACGAGCCCGGCCGCGCCCCAGAAAAGAAGGGCCCCCCGCCCGGGTTTTGAACGACGACTCCACCAAACCAGCCCCGCCCCGGCCAACAATGCCCAGGACAGGCAAGGGAGATACGTGTATCTATCGGCGGCACGGTAAGGAGCGATCAAAAGAAAATTCGTCATGGGAAGCAACGCGAGGACGTAATGCCACCAAGCCACCCCCACCGCGGGAAGACGCCGAAAAAAGACGAGGAGGGACACGGAAACCGCCACGACACCCCCCGCACAAAGGAAATAACCGCCGGGCGGACTCTCCAGATTCAGCGGCAATTCATACAGGGGCGATAACCCCGACGGCCAGACTGTCTTTGCAAGATAAAAAACCATCTGATAGAAAACGAGTCCCGCCCGGAAGAGAAGACCAAAATATTCCAACGGGGCCTTGATGTCCCGGTGCGCCAACACAGTGACATAGGCGATGGGCAACGCCAACAGGACATACGGTCCCTTTTCCTGCCAGACCCGGCGGGCCAAAGGCGACCAGCCCCAACCATCGGCTCCTCCCAAACGTCTTAGAGGATAGATATCCAACAAAACCAAGGTCAAGGGGAGGGTGACCGCGACGGATTTGGACAACAACGCCAACCCATAAAAAAACAACGACCATCGCCGATGCGGAGATACCCCCCCCGTCTCGTTTTCCTCGAACGCCCTCACGTGATAATAAATCGACAGCAGATAGAAGAAACCGGAAAGAACGTCCCTTCGTTCGGTTATCCAGGCCACGGATTCCACGCGGAGCGGATGGACGGAAAACAGCAGCGCGGCGAAAACAGCCGCCCAGGAAATGTCCCCGGCCCCCTCCGAAGAATCGCCTCTAAACCCCAGACGCAGAAGGCGGGTCGCCAGAAAATAAAAGACCGTTGCGTTTGCGGCGTGAAGAAGCAGATTCGTCAGATGATACCCGAAAGGGTTCATGCCCCAAAGGAGATAATCCAAACCCAGGGTCATCCACGACAGGGGTATGTAATGGCCCATATGGAACGTGGTCCACATCCAACGGAGTTGCGGCCAGCCGAGACCGCGATAGGAAAGGTTTTGGAGGAAGTTGGCGGCGTCGTCCCAATTGACGAAACCGTTTTTCAAAACCGGGAAGAAAACGACCGCCGTCACAAACGCCACCACGGTCGGCGCACCCCACCGAAGAATGAACTTATTAGGCATACCGGGAACGATCAAAAGGACCCTCCCCCGACGAACCGGAGAGTCACGAGGAAAATATCAATGGCTTTTCCATTGTTGCAACGCGGTCACGTCCGCCGCCCCCAACTCCTTCGCTTTTTCGGGCGTCAACTCCGGCATCATGGTCCAATGCAGGCGCGGCCCGTGTTTCCGCTCCAAGCGCAAGGCGCCGCTCGCCTGAAGTTCCTGCCGGGTGCCGCCGAGGGCCTTTTCCAGACCGACGTCCTCTTTCAATAGGAAAATAATGTAGATGTCCGCGTGTTTCTGGCCCACCGCCGACCACGGAGCGGTGCGCATCTCCTCTTTGTAATGCGTCCGGGCCTTGACGGTCTTTCCCGACGGCGTCACGAGATCGTAGACGGGATGCGCGGAACCCATGCGTTGCCCGCCGAAGAGTTTATAGGCCACCCACTCCCCCAGTTCGGTCTGAATGACGTGCTTGTGCAGCACGCCCATCTCCCGAAGTTTACCGATGGCCGAGACGTACGGTTCTTTCCGCAAAATATGCAGGACTTCCTTCAACTCAGGCTCTTTCGGCATATTCCTCTCTCCCCGATGCGTTATTTTCCCCACTTGTCCCTCGTCGAAATCAGGAAGCGGCCTTGCTCCTCAAGGTCACGCGCACGATCTCTCCCCTTTGAAAAAGCCGCATGGGCGGCCCCCACGTGCCCGCTCCGCGGGAAACCAGCATCTCCATGTTTCCGACGGTAAAACGGCCCGCGATCCGAGGATAAAAAAGACGGACGATGTAACCAAACGGCCAAATCTGCCCATTGTGCGTATGTCCGCAAAGCATCAGACCCGCCCCCAACTCCGCCGCCCGCGCCTCCAGGAGCGGGCTATGGCACAGGAAGATCACGGCCCCGTTCGGCCGCGACCCCAGCGCCTTCTGGAGAGGGTCGCCGACGACCCCGAACTGCCGTCGCGCCGAAAGGTCGTCCACCCCTCCCATGACCAGCCCCGGAGCCGCCTCCATCGCCGAATCCGTCAAAACACGGTACCCGGCGGCTTCCAGCAGCCGAAGGCTCCGTTCGCGGCCGGCGTATATCTCATGGTTCCCCGTCACCGCCCACACCCCCAACGGCGCCCGAAGCTCCCGCAGCAACGGCAACAGCGGCTCCACCTGCGACACGTCGCCGTCGACGAGGTCCCCCGTCACCGCCACCATGTCCGGCCGCAGGGATTCCACCTGACGAAGAATCCGGCGCAGCCAACGGTCCCGGAGCAAGGTGCCCAAATGAAGGTCCGTCAACTGCACCAGGACCTTGCCTTCCAGCGCCGCCGGAAGGCCCGCCAGCGGGACCTCGATGTCTTTGACAACCGGGGGACGCAGACCCTGAACCAGCGCAAAAACCGAAAAGAAAACGGCCAGGAGAAGGGCCGCCGAACGCACCGCCGGGACCCCGGAGGCAAACAGCCATCCGAAACCCGTCGCCACATCGGCGAAGAAGAGGAAAGCCAACGCCAAAAACAAGATCCCCATCCAAACGGCGCCGGCGACTTCCAGAAATCCCGCGAGGGAAACGTAGCCCCGGTGCGCCAAGAAACGGCCCAGGAAATACGCCGACCAAAGAAAGAAGCCGGCGAGCAAGATGGTTTTATGCGCTGCCGGAGAGTTCAGGCGCGGGAGGGTCCACAGGCGGGAAAAAACATAGAGATGCATGGCGGTCCATACCGCCAGCACGACGGACAGAAAAAACACGAACCGCTGGGTTTCGCTCAACGGGACCTCATGGAAAGAGGGCGATGGTCCCCCGGATGAAACGCGCACCGCCCGGAGGAGGGGCGGAGAGGGACGAATTACCGGAAAAAGAACCTCACGACAACGGCGCCATCGTCATGATCTTCCGGGCGATGTCCGAATGCTGGGCGATGAACTTCATTTCCTCATCCACCAGCGGCTTCTGGTTATGCACGTTGGCATAGCGCGCCAATTCGAGGATCCGAGAAGCTTCGGCGTCGTCCTTGAAAGCGATCTCCATCTTATCGTAGACGTTGCGAAACCCCTTGATGCCCGAATACTCGCCGACGGTGATCTGACGGCCGGTCTCGATGACCTCCGGCTCGCCGCGTCCCAACTCCTCGTATTCATAGAGCTCGTAGTTGCGACGGTCCTTGAGCGCCCCGTCGGCATGGATGCCCGACTCGTGCGCAAAAGCATTGGAGCCGACGCCCGGCTGATTGATGGGGATGGGGACGCCGAAGGCGTAGGAAGCGTATTTGCAGATCTTCCAGGCCATCTTGAGGTTGATCTTCTCGTCGAGTTGGTATTTCCCCTCGATGCCGCTGCCGTGCTTGATGGCCAGGATGACGGCGACGAGGTCGGCGTTGCCGGCGCGCTCGCCGATGCCGTTGACGCAGGTGTTGATATAGGCGTCCACCCCGGCGTCGTTGGCCGCCAGCGCCCCCATGACGGAATTGGCCACCACCAGCCCCAGGTCGTTGTGACAGTGCAGTTCGATGGGGCACTTGACCGCTTCGGCCAGCTGTTTGATGCGGTTGTAGATGGTCACCGGGGTATCGTATCCCAGCGTGTCGCAATAGCGGACGCGGTCGGCCCCCGCGTCCCGCGCGGCCTGGGCGAAGCGGATCAAATAGTCCATGCCCGTGCGCGAGGCGTCCTCGGCGTTGACTCCGACGGCGAGGGCGCCCTTTTTCCGGGCCAACTTCACGGCATCCGTCATCTCGGAGATGATGGAGTCGTGGTCCAGTTTCCCCTTGAACTTGTGCATGATCATCTGGTCCGAGGTGGAGATGGACAGGTTCAGATACTTGATGCGGGGCACGTGTTTGAACGTCTCCTCCACATCCTCTTCAATGGCGCGGATCCAACCGGACAGGCGGAGGTCCCCGAAGACCCCTTTTTCGGCCAACTCGATGTTGGCGTTCAGATAATTGGTTTCGTGATGGGTGACGGGAAACCCGAACTCCGACTGAAAAATCCCCATCTGGGAATCGTACAGGTTGATGATGGTTTTTTGCAGTTTGGACAGACAGATGCGGGAGGTTTGAACCCCGTCGCGATTGGTGACATCGATCAAGTAGATTTTCGGCATGACTTTCTCCCTCTTTCGGTCGTTCCGGCGAAGATGCTCCGTGGGACAAAAACAGCCCTTCCGGGCCGGAGGCCGCCTCCTAAAAAAGATATTTTAGCAAACCATGGGAAACGCTGTCTTCAAAAATCTTGGGCCCGGCGCGCGAAACGGGAAGCGGCGGCGACGGAGCGCGGAGATTAAGACCCGTTCGCCTCCGACCGTAACCTGCGCAGAAAGAACGCCACCTCCACCCTCTCGTGGTTCCGCCGACGCGCCCGCTCGAAACAGCGGCGCGCCTCATCACGGTTTCCCAACCGGAGGTGGCATTTCCCCATCTGCAGCAGGGGCTCCTCCCACGCATCGTCCCATTCGGCGGCGCGGGCCGCGAGCCGGAACGACAAATCCCTCTCTCCCGCGCGCCAAAGCCCCTCGCTCACCTGCAACAGCAGGATGGCCCTCCAGCGGGGCAAAACCTCGGCGGCCCACCAATCCCTCCCCAACAGCGCCCGAGACACCCGGAGGACTTCCCGCGGATTTTCCCGGTAGGCCGCCGCCACTTTATAGGGGATCGCGCGCGCGTTCGCGTTTTCCATTCGTTGCGCCCAGAATGCCGCGCCCCGCAGATACCGCTCCAACGGAAAAATTTCATCGCGGGCATACCGCTCCGAATAGGCCTCCCATATCCGCCGGGTATCGGCCGGGAAACGTCCTTGCTGCACGAACAACCCCGTCAGGGAAGACGCCGCCCAACGGGTCCCCGACCCGACCAGATGCTGGTTGTCCTCAAAATCCAGCCACCCCGGAATGCCGTCGGGAACGGCCTTCTTCAGGCGGGCCTCGATGTCCAGGAGCCCCACGCCGGATTCAATGGCCACGCGCCGGATGATCGCGTTCGTCCGGTCCGTGGCGCGGAAAATCTCCGGATCGAGATTCAACGCCTCGGTCAAATGATCCAGGGCCCGACGGTCGTTCCCCTCCTCGTGCTGCCAATCCGCCAGCTGAAAGTGCCAGAGCGCCGTGCTCCGCCGCGCGACCAGATCCTCCAGAAGGGCGATGGCTTCCCGACGTTTCCCCGAGAGGTGGAGATACCCGGCCTCCATGAAACGGGCGTCGTACAGCTCCCAGCCCGCAACGCCGGGCGGATACCAAAGGTTCGACGGAACCGTGCATAGAACGATCGCGACGTTTCGCCGGCGAGCCCGGCGCACCGAACGCCGCAGGAAGTCCTCGAATTCGCCCCAACGTTCGGGATCGTTGATCGCTTGTTCCATTTTCGCATGCAGTATCCATCGAACGATGCGACTGCCGCCCGCGAACGCGCCGATACGAAAAGACAGGGAATTCAGGGAGGGGGCCCGGTAGAAAACGTTGTGCCCGAAAAGGAGGACGACGACGTCCGGTGAGTATCGGAGCGACTCGTCCAAGCGCCGGCCGACATCCTCCAGGGTGCCGGCGGGGCTGCCGCAATTCATCACCTCGGCAATATCGGGAAGCCCGGCGAGCTCAAGCAACTGCCGGAGGCTCCTCCCCAGGGACACCGAGCTGGACTCCCCCACGACCAGGATCCGCGCCGACCCCGCCGGCTTATCGAAGAGGAACTCCTGCGGAGGCGTATAGGCATTTTTCCGCGGAACCTGGACGAGCCGCCACAGGCCGTCCCGAAAGGTCTTTTCAAAAAAGGCGCGCTGGTTGTCTTGAATGATCTCCAGGGATTCCGGCGACCAGACGGGGAGGTCCGGTTGGGGATAAAAAATCCGCAGCACGACCTCGGCGGCCAGAAACACGATCGCCAAAAAAAGGACCGTCCCGATGGAAAGGACCCATCGTCTCCTGAAAAACCGTCCCGCCGGCGCCGGGGACGGGGGAGGTGTCCTCTGATCCGCTGTCATGCAAAAAGCGCCGGATAGCTGTTTTCACGGCGGAATTCGACGGCCCCCGGGGACAACTCCGCGTCGTCCGTGGGCAACGGCCCCAGATCGCCGATGAGGCTCGCCACCGCGCCGCCGGCTTTCTGGAAAAATTCCGAAACATCCACGAGGACGGGCCGCACGCCGCGCTCCCGGACCTGCGCCTGAAGCGCCTCTGAAACCGTGTGGGGAAGGAGGAGGACCGGCTCGTCGACGTCCACCTGGAAAGCGTTGGCCGCGAACCCCTCACCGTCCGGCTCGGACAACCCCAGCAGACGCTCGCCGAACTGTTCCTTCAATCGCGCCCGGGAACTCTCCGAGAGGGCCGGCAGGTAGGCCATGAGGAACTCCCGGTTCTTGCCGAAAGGGCAAAGACAGGTATTGCCGCTGAAATGCGTCTCGCGGATAAGAGTCACCGGAAGCACCTTTTTCCCCCGCGCCGATTCCGCCAGCGCATCGAGGGCCGAAGGAGCGCTCTGGAACCCATAACAGCGCCGGAACGGCGGCCAGCCCTTCGAAAAAACGAAACGCGGCCGGCGAATAACGCCGGAAGAAAAAAGGAAACAGCCCTCGGACGACAAGAAATCGGAGCCGCCGCCGAAACGTTGAGGGAACGCCTGCACCGAAAAACCCATGGCCCGGAGGAACGCGGAGATGACCGCATTTTCAGCGGTCCGATTCGGAAGGCGGCTCAGATGATACCGCTTCTGCGAAAAAGGGGTGGCCGAATCCGCCCCGGCCAAAAAACCGGCGCTGGATGGAAACAACAGACCGGGGGCGCCGGCGGCGGGGAGGACGCCGATCTCCACTCCCAATTCCAAGAGGGTCCGCGCGAGCCGATGCCACTGTTCCACAGCACGGGAACGTCGGACGAATTTACGGACCCCCCAGCGAGTGCGCGCATGCGGGTTGTCCCCCGCCGTCCTCCAGAACGTCGTGGGGTCCCCCATCAAAACGCCGCGCTTATCTCCCATGTTTTCCCTTGTCCCCCATGCTCATGAAAATATCGCCATCCGATTTCCTTTCCCTCGAAACGCTCCCCCGAAACAGAACCGCCGCCGGAGGGAGTTCATCCCTCGGGCGGCGGATTCCTCAAAAAACTCCCGCCGGCGGCAAAGCCGCCGTCAAATCAGAACGGTGAACTGACGCAGTTTGGACTTAAGATACCGTTTGCCGGACGGAATCCGGGCTTCCAGGGAATGGGCCCCGGACCCGTATCCGGACCAGTCGAACCACCAGTAACCGACGCATTCACGGCACGGCAGCCAGTCCTTGCCGTCGATGGAAACCTCCACCCGATCGGTGGGAGAAGCGCCCAGACGAAATGTATAACAACCGCTGGTGAGGATTTCCCCCTCGAGCGGATAATCGATCTGGATGGAACCCTTCGGTGTCTTGGCGGCTTTGGGAGTGGTCGTGGAGGAACTGGCCGGTGCCGGAGCCGGCGATGCGGCGGCCGGGCGGTTCGTATCTTGAGAACTGAATTTTTTCTTTTTCATAACAAACGCCTCCAAAAAGGTTTTGCCTATTTTAGCACTTTTCGGAGATTTCGGCACAGCTTCGCCGCGGCCGCCATAAAAACAAAAGCGCCCGCTCCATTAAAGCGGGCGCCTCTCTCCCCCGAGAGATCTTTAAAAACAAGGGCCATAACACAAGCGACTCCCTCCGGTTCGCTCAGGTACGGCCCTTAAATCGGTGTTTCGACTTCCATTAAAAGAATACCCGTTCTCTGTAAACTGCCTTTTAACAGATTGTAACGAAGTTGTAAAAATAAGGGTGTGGTAGTGGGCTACTTTGAAATCCCATAGGCCAATGCCAAAACATCTTCGATCTCCCAGACCTTGTTCGTCACCTTTGCCGCCATTGCAGGGGTGACGCGCAAGGACGAGTGAATCCTACAGAAATTATAGTTCATAAAGTGCAAGGATACGGCCCATTGAAGGTTCTGAATCTTTTTAGAGAAGCCGTTTGTTAGCCGGGTGAAGCGGCGCATGCTCATACGCATGGTGAGATTCTGCCGCTCCACGCAAGACGTCGAAATATGGTCTGCGTCCGGGTTCCCGCTTACGTGCATGCTGTAGGAACTGACACATTCCCCAGGACTATATTTCCCCTCAGTCATTCCAGGCATTGCCCGATATCGCTTCACAATCTGCCCGTAGTTCGCATTGCGACCGAATGCCCCAAGAACGGCTTGCAGGTAGGTATTGTGGCCGTCCGTGGTGATTTGGACCTGATCGGAAACGCGGTCCGCAAGGTCACGCATAAAGGCATTGGAGGCGTGAATATCCCTTTGACCAATAAACCAGCAAGGGACTATCTTGGTATCCGCACAAATCGCCGTCCACGTCCAAACGCTTCCATATCCCCATTTGTCCCGCTTGCCTTCGGGAAGGTTCCTGTCTTTGGCGTAACAGAAAGACCATATCTCGTCGCACTCGATACGCTTGCAGGGAAGGTTTACGAGGGACTTCTGTTGATATTCCCAACAGGCCTTTCCCACTTCGCAGAGAATCCGCATAACGGTCTTCTTGGCAACACCTGTCATGCGGACGGTAGCCCGTATAGAGTTACCCTCCACCAAAGCCCCTACAACCATTTTCCGCTTTTCCGTCGAAAGTGTATTCATTGTGCTCACCTCCTCCCTATAAGTATACTTGACCGCTCAAGCATTGTCAAGAGATATTTTTATGCTTAACCGCTAAAGGACTTGACATTATGATGTTTGTGGGCTATACTAGATATACAGTTTAAGAATCAATAAAGTTTAGCAGGTGGGGAGTGCCTTCCGTCCCGGTCAAAGGTTGGGTTAGGCACTCCCCTTCGTTTTAAGCGGGCCTCCCACTAACTTAGGCCCTTCTTATCTTCTCATAAGATACCCCCCATCAAAGAATAAAATCAGTATTTAATGCGCATTTCCCTGATAATTTTTTCAGCCTCGTTTGATCCTTTATTCGTTATATTGTATTGAACTCCCCGTCGTTGTCCGGTTTTGTTGATTAGATTATCTGAATACAGCCCGTCCGCAACAACATCCAAACGCCTAAATCCAATTCCAGACTTTTTCATTGAGGCCGAAGTCCCCACAGCCGAAACCATCTCTTTTCCAAAAACATTTTTATATCCATAAAGAATAAGAAGCATGGAATAGCGTGCTTGGCTTAAATCATCACCTGCTTTCCCATCTGGGTGAATTTTTAGTGAAACACCAGTCGGGTCTTTTGAAAATATTTTTTCGTAATCTACGTTTGAAACGTTCCCGCTTGCTTTATTGTCGATAGGCTCCGCTTTGTCCCCATTTTCATTTTTTACGGGAGTTGCTTTCTCCACCAGCGCCGCAGGATTTCCTTGTGTTGTCTTATCAACAAAACTCATAAATCGAGCGTATTGGTCTTTTACGGTAGCCTCGTCACCTTCCGCCGAAAACTCAAACTGCCCTAGTTTTATTTGTATTTTATGAGACATATGCCACCCCCATGTGCTATATATAGGACTACAATACAATTGTAGTCAGTATACTGGCATATGTCAAGGCTTTATTTTATTTTTTGTTGCTGGAAATGACTATTTGCTTATTTTCTGTTTTTCCAACGTGATTCTGCTGCCTTCCTGGCTATTTCTTTCCGTCGGCGGGATGACAATTTCTCTGCTCGCGCCCGGCCCCCCCGGAGACCCCCGAGACGGCCCAAAGCAACAGCAGCAGCGTTTTTCCCTTCTGGTGTTATAGGCATTTCTATTGTGGCAGGATCAGTA
>JAKLDV010000061.1 GCA_022703335.1 Elusimicrobiota bacterium | reverse complement strand
GAACAGCCCCCTTCCAATCCCCTGTTGACAACAAAAAAACGTTGTGATAGGATTCTCTCGCTTCACCCTCGGAGGAGGATTGACCTCCTCTGTTTTTTTTAGGAGGAATCTGCATCAAACCCGCTGAGCCGAGATACAACCACCAAATCCGCGCCCAACAGGTGCGCCTGATCGATCAGGACGGCACCCAGCTTGGGATTAAGTCTTTGGATGAGGCGTTGCGGGTAGCGGCGGACCGAGGCTCGGACCTGGTGGAGATCGCCCCGTCGGCCAATCCCCCCGTATGCAAGGTTTTGGATTTCTCCAAGTACCGCTACGAGCGGGAGAAACAGCGCAAAGAAGCCAAGAAACACCAAAAGGGCGGGCACGTCAAGGAAATCCGGTTCCGGCCGAAGATCAGCGAACACGACCTGAACACGAAGATCCGCGCCATGCAGACTTTCTTGGAAAACCGGGACAAGGTCCGCATCAGTCTGGTCTTCCACGGCCGCGAAATGGAGCACCGGGAACTCGGTCTCCGGCTGATCGACAAGGTGAAGGAACAGCTCGCCGCCGTCTCGTCGGTGGAATCCGAACCGTTTCAGCTCGGGAACCGGCTGATACTGATGCTGGCCCCCAAAAAATAGGGAAACTCTATGCCAAAACTTAAGACCCACAGCGGCACGAAAAAACGTTTTCGCGTCACCGCCTCCGGCAAGGTGATGTACCAGCTTCAGGGCCGAAGGCATCTGTTGATCGGCATGTCCTCCACCCGGCGCCGTCGCTTCCGTAAGGACGGCATGCTGTACGCGGTTCAGGCCGAAAAAATCAAAAAGCTGATCCCCTATGCGCGTTAAGAGCGTCGTCTACACACGGCAACGCAAGAAGAAATGGTTCCGGCGGGCCAAAGGCGCCTACGCCACCAAGAAGAACCGGTGGCGCATGGTCATTCAGCATTTGGACAAGTCCATGAAGGCCATGTACCGCGGCCGCAAGGACAAAAAGGGCGATTTCCGTTCCGTCTGGATACAGCGCATCAACGCCGCCGCCCGGTTGAACGGCCTCAGCTACTCCCGCTTCATGTCCGGCCTTAAAAAGGCCGGCGTGACCCTCGACCGTAAGATCCTGGCCGACATGGCCATGAACGACCAAGGGGCGTTCCAACAGCTCACGGAACTCGTCCGCACCCAGGCGACGACCCCTTCCTGATGTCGTCCGCCGCCCGGCGCGGCGGACGGGCCGCGCTCCCGATGGCTCCGCTGTCCCACGCCCGAATTCCCATTCGCTCCCGTCCCCGAACGACCGTTTTTCCATGAGTTCTCTCCTCAACCAACTGCATTCCCTCCGCGCCCAGGCCCAACAGGACATCGCCCAGGCCGACTCCCTGGAAGGGCTGGAAACCCTGCGCGTCCGCTATCTCGGCCGCAAAGACGGCCAACTCACGAAAATCCTCCAGGCCCTCCCGTCCCTCTCTCCGGAAGAAAAAAAGGTCCTCGGCCGGGAAGCCAACGAAGCCAAAATCTCCCTTGAAACCGCCCTCAACGAGAAGAAGGGGGCCATCGAAGAAAAAACCCTGAACGCCGTCCTGTCCGCCGCGGCCGGACAGGACCTGACCCTGCCGGAATCGCCTCTTTCCGTCGGCCGACGGCATCCCCTCGCGCAGGTCATGGACGACATCGTCGGATGTTTTCTCCGTCTCGGCTTCAATCTCGCCGAGGGGCCGGAGGTGGAGACCGATTTCAACAATTTCACCGCGTTGAACCATCCGCCCGACCACCCGGCGCGCGATTCCCACGACACGTTCTACGTGAAGAATTTCCGGGACGGCGAAGGGTTGCCGCTGCTTTTGCGGACCCATACCTCGCCGGTGCAGATCCGCCACATGCAGACCCACAAACCGCCGCTCTCCATCGTGGCCCCCGGCCGCGTGTTCCGCCACGAGGCGGTCGACGCCACCCACTCCTTCGTGTTCCATCAAGTGGAAGGCCTCGCCGTGGACGTCGACATCTCCGTGGCGGACCTCAAAGGCGTGCTGGGCCTCTTTGCCCGCCACGTCTTCGGGTCCAACGTGGAGATCCGTTTCCGGCCGGCCTACTTTCCGTTCGTGGAACCCGGCATTGAGGTGGACATCTCCTGCACCCTCTGCGAAGGAAAAGGCTGCCGCGTCTGCAAGCAGACGGGGTGGGTGGAGATGCTCGGCGCCGGCATGGTGAACCCCAACGTGTTCCGCGCCGTGGGGTACGACCCGGACAAAGTCACGGGATATGCCTTCGGCATCGGCGTGGAACGCGTGGCCATGTTCAAATACGGCGTGGACGACATGCGCCTGTTCTTCGAGAACGATGTGCGGTTCCTGAGGCAGGTCTCCCGATGAAGATATCCCTTCTCTGGCTGAAAGAATTCGTCGATTTCGATCTGTCCCCGGAGGAACTGGCCGCCCTGCTCCGTCGGCAGGGGTTTGACGTCGCCTCCATCACCCGGTTCGGAGGGGACGTTCAAAACGTGGTCACGGCCAAGGTGGAGTCGGTCCAGAAACATCCCAACGCCGACCGGCTCTCCCTCTGCAAAGTCTTCGACGGAAAAAACCGTCTCGACGTGGTCTGCGGCGCCCCCAACGTGGCCGCGGGACAAACGGTCCCGCTCGCCCGCGTGGGCGCGCGCGTGGCGGGAGGGCTTGAGATCAAAAGAGCCGTCATCCGCGGCCAGGAGTCCCACGGAATGCTCTGTTCCGCCCGCGAACTGGGGCTGGGGGACGACCACGGAGGGATCCTGATCCTGCCCGAAGACGTTCCGCTCGGCAAGGACGCGGCGGCGGTGTTGGCCATGGGCGACGCGGTGCTCGACGTGGAGGTGACCCCCAACCGTCCGGACGCCCTGTCCCACTGGGGCCTGGCGCGAGAGATCGCGGCCGCCCTGAAGAAAAAAGTCCGTCTGCCGGAGATGAGGATCTCCAAAGCCAAACGGGACCCGTCCCTCGTCAAAATAGAGGAGACAACGCTTTGCACGCGGTACGTCGGACGGGCGCTCGAAGGGGTGAAGGTCTCCCCGTCGCCGCTTTGGATGAAGCTGCGCCTGGAACGCTGCGGCATCCGATCCATCAACAACGTGGTGGACATCACCAATTACGTCCTGCTGGAGATGGGCCATCCGCTCCACGCGTTCGACCGGGACAAGCTCAAGGAAGGTCGCGTGGTGGTCCGCCGGGCCGCGGAAGGGGAGACGCTGCTCTGTCTGGACGGCGTCACCCGTTCCCTCGGAAACCATCTCGTCATCGCGGACGCCGCGGCCCCGACGGCTTTGGCGGGCGTCATCGGCGGAGAACCGACCGCGGTCCACACGGGAACGGGCCGGCTCCTTCTGGAAAGCGCTCATTTTCAAGCGGCAGCCGTGCGCCGGGCCCGCATGGCCCTTGCCGTCAGCACGGAAAGCTCCTACCGGTTTGAACGGGGCACCGATTGGGACATGGCCGACCTGGCCAGCCGCCGGGCCGCCCATTTGATCCTCCAAATCGCCGGGGGGACGCTCCTGGCCGAACTCGACGCCCGGGGGAAAAAGCCGCCGGAGAAAAAAGCCGTCAAAGCGCGGCCGGCTCGCATCAACCTCCTCCTGGGCTTCCCCATCGCGCCGGCGGAGATCAAAAAGACGCTGGAACGACTGGGCTTCGTCGTGAAGGGCTCGCCCGCCCGCTTTTCGGTCCTCCCTCCCATGCATCGACACGATGTGAAAGAAGAAGCCGACGTCGCCGAGGAGATCGCCCGGATGACGAGCTACGACAAGGTCCCGACGCGCATCCGAACGGCGCCGCAAACGCCCCACGACCCCTCCCGGGAGAACTCGCTGGTGCGCCTCAGCGGGGATTTTCTGGCGGCCCAGGGTTTCTGGGAGGCCAAGAACTACGGGCTTCTGTCCCGCGCGGCATGGGAAAAATGCCGGACCCTTCCGGACGAGGCCACCGTCGAACTCGCCAACCCCATGTCCCTTTCCGGAGAACTTCTCGCCCCGGCCCTCCTGCCGCTGTTGATCGGGAACCTTCAGACGAACGCGCGGCGGGGGAACAAGAACGTCCGCCTCTTCGAATGCGCCCGGACGTTCCGACAGGCGGACGGCAAAATCCTGGAACCTCTCTGTCTGGCCTGGGTGGCCGAGGGAGACGCGCAGGCGCCCCACTGGACCCATCGGCCCCGTCCGCTGGACATTTGGGATGCCAAGGCCTGGGCGAAAGGTCTTTTTTCGGCGTGGGGGCTGGACGGGATCGAATTCCGTCCGGGACCGGGCCATCCCTTTCTGCATCCGGCGGAGAACCTGTCGATCCATCTCGGCGGGGTCAACGTGGGATACCTCGGGAAGCTCCATCCCCGGCGGGCGGAGGAATGGGAACTCCCGCAGAACGTCTACGCCGCCGAACTGGACCTTTCGTTTGTGGCGGCGAAACAGCCGAAAACATCAAAATTCGCCGGGCTGCCCAAACATCCGGCGGTCTTCCGTGATTTCTCCGTCGTCTTCCCGGAAAAAACCCCTTGGACGGCCATCGCCGACCGGCTCGCGCGTCATACATTCGTCGACGAAATCGAACTCTTCGACGTTTTCAAAGACGCCACTCTGCCGACCGGACACCACAGCCTGGCGTTCCGCATCGCTTTCCGCGATCCCGAACGGACCCTGACGGACGCCGAGGTGGGGGAGATCCAGAAAAGTCTGCTGGCCGACGTTCAGTCCGCTTTCGGCGCCTCCCTGCGCCTCGTCGGCGCCAAGAACACATCCTCTCCGGGAGAGAACATGTGAATCCCTCCGGGAACGGGACGCGCCTTCGTTTCCCTTTCTCAACCGCCCGCCGCGCCGGAACGTTCGTCCTCCTTCTCCTCGTTCTTGCGACCTCCGGCTGCGTCTACCTGCGCCTGTTGGAGATCAAAAACCAGCTCCGCGAGTTCAACTCCAATTTCGATACCATCGGCGACAAAGACCTCCTTATCCAATTCAAAAAACCCGTTCTCCTAGCGCGCGACATCTCCTACCTGATCGGGGCCGAGCCGCTCAGCATCACGCTGCGCGCCAAGGACATCACCTGGTATTACGAATTCGAGATCATCCGCTCCACCCCGCTCGCCAAACCGTTGCCGCTGGACAAACTCTCCCTCTCTTTTCTTTTGCGCGGGGGGAAATTGGTAAGCCTGACGGTACCTGAAAATTTCCTCCGGTTCTTCCCGCGCCAAATGTTCCTGGAAACGATCCGGCAGGCCTCCAACGCGGAGGTCAACAAACTCCGGAAAACCGTTCACGCCCGTCTCCAGCTCTCCCCTGAAACGGACGAACAACTGCCCGACATCAAAGAGACCGTCCAACTTCTGGGGCCGCCGCTCCAAAAAACGCAGGAAGGGCGGCTGCAGTATTACATCTACCGATATCGCATCGTCGATTGCAAACGGGACGTCCCCATCATCGCCAAATTGGGGTTTTCCAAACGGGGAACGTTCCGCCGCCTCATCGTGTTGTGGGACACCTCCACCCTGGATGCCGAATACATCCGGTCATAAAAAAAGTCCCGTTTCCTTTCTCCTGCCCCTCCTGTGGCTGGGCCTCCCGTTCTCAAGCCCCGTCTTCTTGTGTGCCGCCGATCCTCTCCCCGAACGCCCCTTCCTGAAAAAATTATCGCCGGCGGATTGGCCGAGCTTCTCGGACGACGACGGGCTGAAGGACTTGGCCGAATCCTGCCGCCAAAGCCTCTCCTACTACAACACATTGCCTCCGGACCGGGAATTTCTGTTCGGCAACGACCGTCTTTCCGTTTCCCACATGATCGATACGTTTGAAACGCTGCTGACGCTTCTCGGCGACTCCTCTCCGGATTTTAGGGCGGCGCTCGAGAAACAATTCGACGTCTACCGGGCCGACGGGCCGGCGCCTTCCCGCGATGTCACGTTCACCGCCTACTACGAGCACACGCTGGACGCCTCTTTGTCCCCGACCGCGGAGTATCGCTTCCCGCTCTATCGCCGCCCCCCCGATTTGATGGAACTCCCCGCCACGTCCGCCGGCGGGATAACGGTCGGACGGAAAAATGAAACAGGGGAGTTCGTCCCTTACTACTCCCGGGCGGAAATCGACACGGAAAAAATCCTGGCGGACCGGGGGCTGGAGATCGCCTGGGCCAAGGACCCTTTGGAGATTTACTTCTTACAAGTGCAGGGGTCGGGCTGGCTCCAATTGCCGCGGGGAGACCGTCTGCGCATCCGCTATCAGGCCAACAACGGCCATCCCTACCGTTCCATCGGCACGTTCCTGATCGAACGAGGTCTCCTTCCCAAAGAGAATTTCAGTCGGGCCGTTATGGCCGCCTACCTCCGAAATCACCCGGATCAGCGGCAGGACATCCTCAATCAAAACCCCCGGTATGTTTTCTTTGAAATCGATCGCGGCCCCCAGAGCCGCCATGCCCTGGGAAGCCTGCGAGTGCCCCTCACGGCCAAACGTTCCATCGCCACGGACCCGCAACTATTTCCGAAAGGCGCCTTGGCGTGGATGGAGATCGAGGGGGATGACCCCGTGCGTCGGTTCGTCCTCAATCAGGATGAAGGGGGGGCCATCAAGGGCCCGGGGAGGGTCGACTATTTTGTGGGAGAAGGCCCGGAAGCCGAAACGTACGCCCAACGGTTTTATCGGAGGGGAAAACTTTATCTGTTGGTGAAGAAAAAAAGAAGCTAGCGGCTCCGGAAGGGTTCAGTCCCCTCGCGGCGGCAGTTCGTATCCGAACGGTTTCTCTATCGTCCCTTTTAAAAATGGCCCCCACTGGGCGGCGGCGCGGGCGGGTTCCCGCCGAGACGGCGCGCACACGAAAACCTTCCCGCGGCCGGTCCGTTTCAGCGTTCGCCAAAAACCTTTTCTGAAACGAACATCCTCAAACAACCCGCCCGCCAAACTCATCGGGATCCGTCGTCCAAAATGGAGTTTCTCCGCAAGGCGGAACGCCAGACGGGCCAGGTGGCGGTGTGCTTCCCGAACGATCTTGCGGCTGGCCTGGTCTCGCCGGGCGCGCCGCAAAACTTCCTTCGCCCCCGCGGCCACCCGGGCCACCTCCCCGGATCGATATCCTCGCCGGGCGGCACAACGTCTCTTCAAATATTCCCTTCCCATCCAATAACCGGACCCTTCGTCTCCCCGCCGGGGGCCCATTCCTCCCGCCCGGGCCGCCCGGCCCCGTTCGTCGCGGCCGAAGGCGATGGAACCGGTGCCCGCCGACAACAAAATGCCTCTCGATCGTCCCGGCCGGCCCCGCAACGGGGTGAATGCCCCTTCAAACGCCAGTTCCACGTCGGAGATCACCCACACCCTCTCCGCCAAGAAGCGGAGTCGTTTCCAAAACGACCGGCGTTCGGCCGGTTCCCAAATCCCCTTGGAGGCCACCGTCAAATATTTCAGGGGCTTGGTCCGCCACGCCCGAAACAGTTTTTGAAGTGCGGGACCGAGATGCGCGGGCGGCGGGGCCGGAGCGACGTGCCGCCGGACGGTCTTCCAGGCGGCATCGACCGCCACGACTCGCATTCGAGAACCGCCCACATCCACACCGACGGAATAAATCTCTTTCCTCATCTTTCCATTCCCGGACCGAAAAGTTTCTCCAGGCATGCCCGGATCTGGCAGGCACGGTATCCGAAAGAGGACACCACCGCGCTCCGCGGGGGGGCCAACGCGACATCGTAGGGGTCGCGGAGGAGGACCACCGTCAGACGCCGAGACGCCCTCCCCAGAACCGCCAGCATTTTTTTGCAGCCTTCGTACAGGTGGGCATCCTGGCAAAAATAGACCGTTCGATCCGATCTTCCGGCGGCTTCGGCCGCCCGGCGGATCGCCGACGCCGGCGGATTCAACGGCAAAACCATCGTCCTTATTCTTTCCTTGACCCTTTTCAACGTGTCCCTCAGGAACCGGGCTTCTCGACGAAGCTCCTTTTCCACCATGATGATGTCCGCCACTTCGGAAAGGCGGGGAAAAACGATCAAGACGTTCGGTTTCGTTCCCTTCGACATCGGAGTGAGGACCGCGGCCCCTTTTGCGCCTGTCAAAGAATTCACCGTCTTCGGCCGCCCGGACGCGCCGCCGGCGGGGAGGATCCGAACCGCTTTTCGTGAAATCCGCGCCGACAAAATCGCGCCTTCCCGTTCCGCAGGGGAAATCCCTCCTGAGAATCGGGTGGAACGCTTCTCTTTGAGCCGGCGGACGCGTTCCACGCTGTCTTCCAAGGTTCGGACGGAGAGTTCCCCGTTCCCATAGGCCTCCACCAGCGCGCGATAGATTTCTTTTTGGGCCGAAGCCTTATGGCAACTCAAGAGGAGGTCGTGGCCCGCCCGGGACGCCAACACCGCGGCCCGGCCGGGAGGACACAGGCGGCGGAGCGCCCCCATCTCCAGGTCGTCGCTGGCCAAAACCCCCTCGAAGCCCAATTCGCCGCGCAAACAATCGGTCATCAACCGCCGGGAAAAGGTGGCCGGCGTTTTCGGGGAGGGATCGAGTCGGGGATAAAGCGGATGGGAGGACATGATCATTTCCGCCCCGGCGCCGATGGCCGCTTCGAAAGGGACGAGATGTTTTGAACGCATCTCTTTCCATCCGCACCGAATCACCGGCAAATCCAGATGCGGATCCCGGGCGGCGGGACCCAGCCCGGGGAAATGTTTGGCGCAGGCGCTGAGCCCGGCCGACCGCATGCCGCGGACGCGGGCGGCCACGAACGCCGCCACACGCCGGACGTCCATCCCATAGGAACGGATCCCGATGTTGGGGCTGTGGGTCTCCGTCAGCACGTCGGCGACCGGCGCGAAATTGACGTCCATCCCCAACCGCCGGAGTTCGCGGCCCTCGATCTCTCCCTGACGGCGCGCGTCCGCCGGCCGCCCGCCGAGGGAAACGGCCAGGCCGTCCGGAAAGACCGTGACCCCTTCCGAGAACATCACCACCCGGCCCCCCTCGTGGTCCACGGTCACCAGAAGACGCCGTTCCAAGGCCGTTTCCAAGTCGGTGATGAGCCGCCTGATTTGGGCGGGGGAGACGAAATTGATCCGATACAAAATCAGCCCGCCGGCGTGGGTCTCACGGAAGAGACGGATATCCTCCTCCCCGACCCGTGTGCCGGGAATGCCGAAAACCAGAGTTTCGCCGATGAGTTCATTCACCGTCATAGCGTTTTACCATAGCAAGTCGCTCACTTTCCCGCAAGCGAGACAGTGGACGCATCAGCGACGAAAGTGTTATCCTTCGTGCATGAAAGATTTCTCCTCTCTCCCAACGGAACAGGCGAACCCCGCCTCCCGGGACCTCGACCGTCTCCCGTTGAAAAAACTCATTTCCTTGATGAACCGGGAAGACGCGCGGCCGGCGCAGGCCGTGCGGCGGGTGATGCCGGACATCGCGCGGGCGGTCGGCCTAATCGTGGGGGCCCTGAAAAAAGGCGGTCGGTTGTTCCTGGTCGGAGCCGGGACCAGCGGCCGGTTGTGCGTGATGGAGGCGGCCGAGTGCCCGCCCACATTCAACACGCCTCCGGAATGGGTGCAAGCCCTCATGGCCGGCGACAAAGCCGCGGTTTTCCGCTCGCGGGAAGGCGCCGAAGACAACGCCCTGGAAGCCGAGCGACGGATCCGCCGAAAACTAAAAGCGGGCGACGTCACCGTCGGAGTGGCGGCCAGCGGCGTCACCCCGTTCGTCTTATCCGCATTGATGGAAACCCGGCGCCGGCGCGGACACACCGTCCTGGTGACCTGCAACCCCAACGCCGGACAACGTTCCCTGGCGGAGGTGGTCATCGCTCCGGCCGTCGGGCCGGAAATACTCGCCGGATCCACGCGACTGAAAGCCGGCACCGCCTGCAAAATGGTTCTGAACATGCTCACCACGCTGTCCATGGTCCGGCTCGGCAAGGTCTACCGGCATTGGATGGTGGACCTCCAGCCCAAATCCCTCAAATTGAAAGCCCGCGGCACACGCCTTATCCAATTATTGGGACGGGTCTCCGAAAAAGAGGCGGCGAACTACCTGAAAAAAGCCCGCGGCCGCGTGAAGACCGCCATCGTGATGGCCCGCAACGGAATCTCCCGCCTGGAAGCCGTTTCCCGGCTTCGCCGCCGCGGCGGTTTTCTCCACAAAGTTTTGAAATGACCCCCTGCCGCACCGCCACCGATCTTCCCCGTCCGTGAACCAAATCCTCCGAAAATCCCTCTTCGCCGCCCTCGGCCTCTTTCTGGCCGGCGGCGTCCTGTACGCGCAAACAGAAAGCGGCCTGGATGTCCTGGAATCACAGAACTTCTCCCCGTTGCGGGGGAAAAAGGTCGGCCTTCTCTGCAACCACACCGCGCTCGACCGGCGAGGCCGGCCGGCGGCGGAACTGTTCAACCGGGCGCCGGGGGTGGAATTGAAGGCCCTTTTTTCGCCGGAACACGGTTTTTCCGGACGACTCCAGCACGGGCAGCCGATCCCCGATGACTATTACGCCGGGGTTCCCGTTTATAGTCTTTATGGAAAGACCAAACGGCCGACGGCGGAGATGCTGCGGGATTTGGACGCGCTGGTCTTCGACATTCAAGACGTCGGAGCCCGGTTCTACACCTATATCGCCACGCTGGGATACGCCTTGGAAGAAGCCGCCCGGCACGGCCTCGAATTCTACGTCCTGGACCGCCCCAATCCCCTGGGGGGAGACGTGGCCGAGGGAGAACCGCTGGCCGAAGACATCCGCCACTTTACGGCGTATTATTCCATCCCCACTCGGCACGGTCTGACCGTGGGGGAAATCGCCCAATGGCACAACGCCCACGCCCGCCTCGGCGCGAAGCTCACCGTGGTGCGCATGAAGGGATGGAAGAGGAAGAATCTCTGGAAAGATACCGGCCGTCGGTTCGTGCCGCCCTCTCCGAACATCCGATCGCCGAAAGCGGCGCTCCTTTATTGCGGCATCGGGGCTTTTGAAGCGACGAACGTTTCGGTGGCCCGCGGGACGAAAACTCCCTTTGAACTTTTCGGCGCCCCATGGATGGACGGACCCCGCCTCGCCGATCGGTTGAACGCGCTGGCCCTGCCGGGGATCAAGTTCAAGGCGGCGCGTTTCACTCCCCGAAGCGACCTTTACGCGGGTCTCTCGTGCGGGGGCGTCCGTCTTTTGGTGATGGACGAAAGCGCCGTCCGACCCGTGGATGTTTTCATCCACGCCGTCTGCCTCCTCCGCGAGCTCCACGCCGCGGAGTTCCAGCCTCGCTGGCCGGAGATGCCGTACGTGGTGGGATCGCGGGATTTCGAGACCCTCTATAAAACCGGGGAACCGGCGGATCAGATCCTTCAACGCCTCCATGCCGGCGCGGCGGAATTCCTCAAGACACGCCTCCCTTATCTGCTGTACGAATGAGGTCCCCGGGAAAAGGATGAATCGATGATGGTGGAGTGGTTTGCGGGCGGCTCACGGCTGACCCTGGCCGATTTTTCAGTCTTGGGCGCGCTGTTGACGCTGATGGTGCTGATCGGCACCTTCTTCAGACGGCAACAACGTTCCACGCACGATTTTTTCCTCGGCGGACGGAAGGTGCCGTGGTGGGCGGCCTGTCTCTCCTTCGTGGCCACGGAGGTGAGCGCGGTGACCATCATCTCCGTGCCCGCGGTGGCCTACATGGAGAACTGGGAATACCTGCAGTTCTTCATCGGGTCGGCCGCGGCGCGGCTCATCATCGCCTATCTTTTCATCCCGGCCTTTTACCGGTTCGACTGCACCACCATCTATCAGTTCCTCGGCCATCGGTTCGGGACCCTGACGCAGGCCGCCGCCTCGTTCTTCTTCTTCGTCACACGGCTGCTCGGCTCCGGCGTGCGGCTGATGGCGGCGTGCCTGGCGATGTCGGTGCTGCTGGGGTGGGACATCGTGCCGGCCATCCTGCTCTTCACCGTGGTGGGGATCGTCTACATCTCGCTGGGAGGCATCAAGGCCGTGGTCTGGACGAACCTCGTCCAGGCGCTGGTCATTCTGGGCGGCGGCATCGCCACGCTGGTCTTCCTCGGATCCCGCATCACCGGCGGGGGGGCGACCCTCTGGCGGACGGCCGCGGCCGGCGGCCGGCTGCACGTGCTGGATTACGGCGTTCCCTTCTCGGCTCCCGATTTTTGGACGTCGTTCTTTTCCAACCCGAACATCCTCTGGCTGGCGGCTTTGAACGGCCTGTTCGGGTCCATGGCGGCCTTCGGAACGGATCACGACCTGATGCAGCGTCTGCTGACCGTCGAGACGCGGCGGGAAAGTCAGCGCACCATGGCGTTGACCATCCCCGTGAGTCTGGCGGTGCTGCTCATTTATCTTTCCATCGGCACCGGGCTCTATGTCTTTTACGCGCAAAACCCGGCCCTGCCGTTGCCGGACAACGGGGACAAGATCTTCCCGCATTTCATCGCCCAGGTGATGCCGCCGCTTCTCCGTGGGCTGCTGCTGTCGGCCATCGTGCTGGCGAGCATCGACTCGCCGCTGGCCTCCCTTTCGGCTTCTTTCGTCACGGATCTGTACCGGCCGTTCCGCCGATGGCTCGGGGAACGGGCCGGCCCCGGGGGCCGGCTCGGCCGGCTCCACCGGAGACTCCCGCCCGAAGACGAAGCCCACTTTTTACGGATGTCCCGCTGGGGCGTGGCGGGTTTCGGCGCGGTGTTGGCGGGGCTGGCTTTCTTTTTCAGTCACTTCGAAAACATCCTCTGGCTGGCGTTCAAGATCGGCGGGGTGACCTTCGGGTCGCTGCTCGGCGTCTTCCTCCTCGGCCTCCTCACGGACCGGCGCGGCGACCGGGCCAACGTTCTGGCCATGACGTTGAGCGCGGGAGCCATGTTCGTCCTGTTGGTCCTTTCCGAAAAGCACATCCTCCCTCTCGGCTGGAGCTGGCTGGTGATCCTCGGAACGCTCGTCACTTTTTCGGCGGGGTGGCTCCTCGGCCCGGCATGGGAGAAAAAAAGATGATGAGCGCCTTCATCGACATGGTCTCCGTTTTGCAGGGACACCCCTGGGCGCCGCCGGCGTTCGTGGCGGTGAGCGCCCTGGCCTGTCTCTGCCTGCCGATCACCCCTTTCTACGTGGCGGGGGGTTTTCTCTTCGGTTTTTGGGGCGGCCTCCTCTGCAACGTGGCCGGGACCCTGCTCGGCACCGGGCTGGCGTTCCTTCTGGCCCGCCGCCTCGCCTACGGACGATTCAAGGCCTGGATCCTTCGAAAATATCCGGCGGTGGCCGCTTTGTCCGAGAGCATGGACTTCCGCGTGGTCCTCGTGGCGCGGCTGACCGGTTTTCCGCCGTTCTGGTTGATGAACTACCTTCCCGGACTCTCCGGCATCCGGTGGCGGTCCTACGCGGCCGGCACGTTCGCCGGGACGTTGCCCTGGATCGTCATCGTCAGTTTTTTTTCGCACACGCTCTGGAACGTGCTCGTGGCGTCGGGCCTGAAAGGGCTGGGCCACGCGCTGGCGGTGCACAGCCGGCCGCTGTTCTATGCGGGATTGATCCTGGCGGGGGGGATGATTCTGACGTCGTTCCTAAAAAAGCGGTGGGCGGGAAAAACGCCGGCGGGGAAACACGTCAGCGGGAAGACAGTGTGAGGGAGTACAGGAGCCTTTCCAGATAAACGCGTTGGCGGTCGAACCAGCGGGGGGCGGCCCCGACGGTGATGTAGAAGAGCCGCGTGCCGTCCATCACGAACAGCGTTTCGTTCTTGACGGGGATGCGGCGGGTCTGTTCACTGTAAACGATGCGATAGGCCGGCTGACCGCCCGGCAAAACCAGCTTTTCGCTCTCCAACAGATGGATCCCCCTGTCCTTCGGCAGGTTCAGAAGGAACCCATCCACCACCTGGGCGATCTCCTTCGTCTCCACGCCGTTCCGCGTGGTGACGGAAAAATACATCGTCGGCGTGGGTTTGGAAGGCTTGAACGTGTGCAGGATCGTTTCACCCAGCCGCGCCGCCTCATGGGACCACGGTTTCGGATAAAGGACGCTCCAATTCTCCACGGGGTCCCAGTAGGTGCTCATCGTCTCGGTGAGCTGAAAGGTTTGCCGCCACATATAGGCGTAGGCCAGTTCGCTGAAAGCGATGTAGGCGACGACCGCGCTGAAGATCAACGCCGCCAAGGCCATGCCCCTCCCCAAATAAATGCGGGGATGCACGCGGCTCCAAAAA
>JAKLDV010000060.1 GCA_022703335.1 Elusimicrobiota bacterium | reverse complement strand
AACCGCCGGCCGCGCGCCCGCCGAAGCGGTCGTCGACATTCAGGCCGACCAGAGGGCCAATCCACCGCCCTCAGACTCGCGCAGCGTCGGCTCCGGCTGGATCTCCGCCTCCGCTCCGCGCCCGCTTGAAGGCCGCACCTTCCTCTCCAACGGTTCAAACGTGCCCTGGGGCCTGCCCGAAGGCTTCCGTGTGGACTTCGCTGGCGAAGGCGAGTGGAAGATCACGCTGGATGTCTTCCGCGACCTGGGCCTGGCCTTTGCCGTCGCGCTCTGCGGCATCTACGTCCTGCTCGTCTACGAAACCCGCTCCTACCTCCTGCCGATCGTCATCATGCTGTCCATTCCGCTGACCATGATCGGCATCATGCCCGGCTTCTGGCTCCTGAACGCCCTGATGGGCAAGACCGTCGGCGGCTACGCGGACCCGGTGTTCTTCACCGCCACCGCGATGATCGGCATGATCGCGCTCGGCGGCATCGTCCAGCGCAACGCCATCATCCTGATCGACTTCATCCGCAGCGAAGCCGCGCGCGGCAAGCCGCTTAAGGACGCCATCATCGAGGCCGGCGCGGTGCGCTTCCGGCCGATCTTCCTGACCGCCGGCACCACCCTGCTTGGCGCGTGGCCGATCACCTTCGACCCCATTTTCAGCGGCCTGGCTTGGTCGATCATCTTCGGCCTCTTCATCTCCACCGCCTTCACGCTGGTCGTGGTGCCTGTCGCCTACGGCCTCATCTACAAGAACAAACCGGCATAGGAACCACCGCAAATGAACGCGAATCAACGCAAATGGATATGCCGCCCGACGAGGGCGGCGGGTCTCCATTCCGGATGGAACCGGCGCGCCCACGTGCCGGAATCGGGCTCTTCCCATTCGCGTCCATTCGTGTCCATTTGCGGTTTGATTTCTTGATCTCATGAAAGGAAAGAACATGTCTCCTTTGTTGAAAACCCTCCTCGGCGCCGTAGTTGGCGCGGCCATCGGCTACGCCATGTACCGCTTCGTCGGCTGCAAGACCGGCACCTGCCCCATCACCGCCAATCCGTGGACAGCCATGGCGGTCTGGGGTATCTTTGGCGCTGTTTTCGCCTCTGGACGCTGACCCCTGTCGAGATGAACCCTAAAACCTAACCACCCCACCCCCCAAAAAAAGGAAACACATGGAAACGCAAAACGCAGCCCCCGTCTCGTTGCCCGTCATCGGCTCCAAGGCGCCCGCCTTCAAGGCCGTCACGACCCAAGGCGACATCGACTTCCCGAAGCAGTACGCGGGAAGCTGGGTGATTCTGTTCAGCCATCCGGCCGACTTCACGCCGGTGTGCACTACGGAATTCATCACCTTCGCCTCGCTGGAAAAGCAGTTCGCCGAAGCCAACTGCAAGCTCGTCGGCCTGTCCGTCGACGGCATCTACAGCCACATTGCCTGGCTGCGCACCATCAAGGAGAAGATCAGCTACAACGGCCATACCGGCGTCGAAGTGAACTTCCCGCTGATCGAGGACATCACGATGGACGTCGCCAAGGCCTATGGGATGATCCAGCCCGGCGAATCCAGCACCAAGGCCGTCCGCGCCGTGTTCTACATCGACCCGAAGGGCATCGTCCGCGCGCTGATGTACTATCCGCTCAGCGTCGGCCGCAACTTCGACGAGCTGTACCGCACGCTGATCGCGCTGCAGACCGGCGACGCGTTCGGCGTGGCCACGCCCGCCGACTGGCGGCCGGGCGACGACGTCATCCTCGGCGCCGCCGGCTCCTGCGGCCAAGCCAAGAACCGCATGGAAGGCAAGGAGGACATGGTCTGCCAGGACTGGTTCTTCTGTTCGCGCAAGCTGCCCAAGGAAAAGGTCCTCGCCGCCGTTCTCAAGAAGAACTAACGCCCGCCCGCGTCCCGCGGGCCCGCGCGGCCCGCGGGCGCGGCTTTCCGAAAGGAACACCCCATGACCATCGAAAACGGAGTCCGCGTCGTCGCCGGAACCATGATTCTGGCCTCGGTCGCCCTCGCCCATTGGCATCGCGAGTGGTGGCTGCTCTTCACGGCCTTCATCGGCCTGAACCTGATCCAGTCCGCCTTCACCGGCTTTTGCCCGCCGAGCTTTCTGCTCCGCAAGCTCGGGTTCAAAGATTCAACTTCATCCTGTAAATCCTGTTAATTCCGTCTATAGTGACGCCATCAACGAAAGGAACCATTCCATGAGCGCAGGCATCCACGAACTCAACGACGAAAACTTCGCGCAGGAAACCCAAACCGGCGTCGTGCTGGTGGATTTCTGGGCCCCGTGGTGCGGCCCCTGCCGCATGCTGGCCCCCATCGTGGCGGAACTGGCGAAGGAATACGAGGGCAGAATCCTCGTCGCCAAACTCAACACCGACGATAACCCCGCCACCGCCTCCCGTTTCAACATATCGGCCATCCCCACCATGCTGTTCTTCAAGGGGGGGAAGGTCGTGGACCAGGTCGTGGGCGTGCACAACAAGGCCGAGATCCAGGGGAAATTGGACAACCTCCTCAAATGAGACGACTCCGCCGGCTTTTTCTCGCGGTGACCTTGGCGGCGCTGGGAGGCTGCGGCGCCGGACCGAAGTCCGCCTCGCCGTCGGCGGACCCGTCCGCCACCGGGGCGCCGGCGTTCACGCTGAAAGACATCCACGGGAAGAAGGTCTCCCTGTCGGATTTCCGGGGAAAGGCGGTTTTTCTGGATTTTTGGGCCACGTGGTGCCCTCCGTGCCGTTTCTCCATCCCGGCCATCGAGGATCTGCATCGGGAATTCGCTCCGCGCGGACTGAACATCGTCGGCATCAGTCTCGACGAGGACCCGTCCGTCGTGCCGGAGTTCGTAAAGGAAAACGGCATGAACTACACCGTGCTTTTGGGGGCCGGCAGCGACGTGGCCGACCGTTACCAGGTGCGGGGGATCCCGGCCATGTATCTCATCGACAAGAAAGGCAACATCGTCCGTCGCTGGATCGGCTTTGATCCGCGCCTGCGGGAGGAATGGCGCGCCGCTGTCGACGCCCTTCTGAAATCCTGACCCCGGCCGCGCCTCCCGCCGCCCCCGTCTTTCCCCGCCGACCGTGAGCCCCCGCCCGACCCTCTATCTCATCGACGCCAACGCCTACGTCCACCGGGCGTACCACGCCTTGCCGCCCCTCACGAACTCCCACGGAGAGCCCGTGCAGGCCCTCTACGGCTTCGCCCGCATGCTGCAGAAACTCCTGCGCCAGGAGAACCCCGACCATATCGTCGTCTGTTTCGATACGCCCGCCCCCACGTTCCGCCACAAGGCTTTTGCCGCGTACAAGGCCAACCGCAAGGAGACGGACGACGCCCTCAAGTTTCAACTGCCCCTGGCCCGGCAGATGGCCGAGGCGTGGGGGTTCCCCGTGGTAGCGGTGGAGGGGTTCGAATCCGACGACCTCATCGCTACCCTCGCGGACAAGGCCGCGAAAAAGGGGATGAACGCCGTGGTGGTCACGGGCGACAAAGACGCCCTCCAACTGGTCAACGAACACATCTCCGTCCTCAACGAATTCCAGAGCGTGACCTACCACCCGGCCGACGTGGAGAAGAAATACGGCCTCCGCCCCGACCAACTGGTGGACTATTTCGCCCTCACCGGAGACGCCAGCGACAACGTGCCCGGGGTTCCGGGCATCGGCCCGAAAACCGCCACGCAGATTCTGCATCAGTTCGGCACCCTCGACGACGCCCTGGCCCGCACCCGGGAAATGAAGGATACCCTTCGGAACAAGCTGGAGGAGCACCGCGAAGACGCCCTCCTCAGCCGCGACCTGGTCGTGCTCAACCGCAAGGTTCCGGTCCCCCTGGAGCCGTCGGAGTGCCTCCGAAAAACCCCGGATCGCCCCGCGCTCACCGCCCTCCTTCGCCGGTTCGAATTCAATTCGTTCCTGGACGAGGTGGCGGCGCAGGAACCCGCCGCCCGGAAAAAACCGCTGAAGGTCGAAATCCTCCGGACCGAAAAAGATCTCCACGCGGCCGTCTCAACGTTTCGGGACTCCAAAGAACTGGGCATCGGGGTCGTCGCCATCGGCCCGTCCGCGCTCCACGCCCACATCGTCGGCCTGGCTCTGTCGGCCGGCCCCGGCGCGGCCTATTATTTGCCCGTGGGCCATTCCTATCTCGGCTGCCCGGCCCAACTTCCGCTTTCGTCCGTCCGAGACAATCTGTCCGAGGTTCTGGCGAACGAAAAAATCCACAAAACCGGCCACAATCTGAAATTCATTTCCCTGGCGCTCCATCGGCACGGGGTTCCCTTTCAAGGACTGGGGTTCGACATCCTCGTCGCCTCCTACTGTCTCAACCCGGCCCGCGTGGCGCAGAACCTCAACGCGCTTTGCCGTGACCTCCTGGGGGAAGACCTGCCCGCCCTTCCCGCGGCCGAAGGCAAAAAGGGGGCCAAAGAAACCCCGCCGGATCAGATGGAGATCCCGATCCTGGCCGAACACGCCGCCGCCGAGGCCGAAGCCGCCCTCCGTCTGCGAAAAAAAATGGGACCGCTCCTCCGGGAAAAGGACCTGCACGCGCTTTACTTCGACATCGAACTGCCGCTGGTCTCCGTTCTGGCGCGCATGGAGGAGACCGGCATCAAGATCGATGTGCCGTACCTCAAAGGGCTCGCGCGCGAGTTCGCCGCCGAGATCGCGGAACACGAAAAGACCATCTATACCCTGGCCGGCGAAACGCTCAACCTCAACTCCCCGAAACAACTGGCCGTCCTCCTCTTCGAAAAATTGAAACTGCCGGTCATCCGCCGCACCAAGACCGGCTATTCCACCGACGAGGAGGTGCTGCAGAAACTCTCCGCGCTGCACCCTCTGCCCGCCAAACTGGTGGAATACCGGGAACTCTCCAAACTGAAATCCACGTTCATCGACGCGCTCCTTCAACTGGTGGACCCGGCCGACGGCCGCATCCATACCAGCTTCAACCAGGCCGTCACCGCCACGGGGCGGCTCTCCAGCAGCGACCCCAATCTGCAGAACATTCCCGTCCGCACCCCGCACGGCCGGCGGATACGCCAGGCCTTCGTCGCCGACAAGGGCGGCCTTCTTCTCTCCGCCGATTATTCGCAGATCGATCTCCGCGTGCTAGCGCACGTCTCCCAGGACCCGGTGCTCTGCGAGGCGTTCCGGCACGGCGAAGACATCCATGCCGCCACCGCCCGGGAACTCTTCGGGCTCAAAAAGGGGGAAACGCCGACGGAAGACCAGCGGCGGGTGGCCAAAACCGTCAACTTCGGCATCGTCTACGGCCAGACCGGGTTCGGCCTGGCCCAGCAGATCGGCATCCCCGTGGCCGAGGCGCAGAGATACATCGACCGTTATTTCGCGCGCTACGCCGGCGTCCACCGGTGGATCGAAAAGATATTGGAGCAGGCCCGCCGGGACGGCCACGTCACCACCCTCCTGCATCGCATCCGCTACCTGCCGGAGATCAAGGCGCCCAACGCCGCCGTGCGCCAGTTCGCCGAACGCACCGCCATGAACACCCCCATCCAGGGCACCAGCGCCGACATCATCAAGGTGGCCATGCGGGACCTGGCGGAATGGCTCCAAACGGAGAAACACCGCACCCGCATGCTCCTCCAGGTGCACGACGAACTCCTGTTCGAGGTGCCGCGGGAAGAGTTCGACGCCGTGGCCGCGCCCATCCGACGGAAAATGGAGGAAGCCGTCCGGTTGGACATCCCCCTTGTGGTGGACCTGAAAAAGGGTGTAAACTGGTTTGAAATGGAAAAAATACCGGCGGAGAAGAAATAGATGGTGATCAACCGGCCCCTCTCGTTCCGTTCCCTGCCGCCCACGATCCGCGGGCTCATCGTCCTCAACGGCGTCGTCTATCTGGTCCAGCTCTTTGGGGGGAGCCGGCTCGTCGCCCTGTTGGGCCTGTCTCCGGCGCGGGTGTTGCAGGACCTCTGGCTGTGGCAGTTGACCACCTACATGTTCCTCCACGGTGGTTTTTTCCATTTTCTTCTGAACATGTACGTGTTGTGGGCCTTCGGACGCGAGATCGAACGCCAGTGGGGCTCATGGTCTTTCCTGTGGTACTATCTCCTCTGCGGTTGGGGCGCCGGCGTCTTCAACGTGTTGTTCAGTCCCACCTCGCCCCTTCCCAGCATCGGTTCCTCCGGGGCCATCTACGGCGTGCTGGTGGCGTTCGCGGTCATGTTCCCGCAGAGCATCATCTATCTTTATTTCGTCATCCCGTTCCGGGCCTGGCAGATGGTTTTAATGTTCGCCGCCATCGAGTTCCTGGCGGGTTTTTCCAGCGCCGCCACCGGCGTGGCCAACCTGGCCCATTTGGGCGGCATGGCGACGGGCTACGTTTATCTGAAGGGGAGTTCCTTCCGCTGGCAGGTCGGGCGTTTCTTGAAGAACCTCCGGCAGACGGTTACCAAAAAACGCGCCGACGGACCGGCCCTGCACGACCTGGATTCCGAGGTGGACCGCATCCTGGACAAGATCCTCAAGCAGGGGGTCAACAGCCTTTCTCGGGAAGAGCAGGAACTGATGCGCCGTTATTCGAAGATGAAGAAGTGAACCTCGCCGAGGGAGAGACGCCATGAAAGCCGAATGGGTCCAATACGAACCCGTCCCCGCGCCGCCGCTCTTCACGAACCTGCGGTGGGGAAAAGTCTTGATGTTGCCCGTCGGCTGGGCGAAGGCCGCCTACAAATGGTTCACCTCCGGCGCGCCCGGCCAGGTGTCGCCGGCGAAACTGCTGGATTATTACAACTGTCCGCAGAAATACAAATACGTCCGCGTCGACAAAAAACCCCAACGGCCCAGCCCGCACCTGTCCTTTTATAAGGCCCTTCACGGTGCCATCGTGGAGTTCCACAAGACCCTGCAGTCCAATCCCACCGCCGCCGCGAACGATCTTCTGGCCCAATACCAGTCGCTGTGGGACCCGGACGGTTTCGCCAATCCCGAGGAGGAGAAACTTTTCTATGACCGGGGCCTTCAGGCGTTGGAACGTTACTTCGCCCTGCATCACGGCAAGAAGCCGCCGGACGAACTGCGGGTGCCGGTGGAGGTGGAGATTTCCGGAATCCCGATGAAGACGACCGTGGACGCCGTCGAAAAGATCACCCCTTTCTCCGATTTCGCGGCGGACGACCTGGTCCCGGACGCATTCAAAAAAGAACTGAAGGCCCAACGCCCCGTCGACGGGCGGATGCGGACCGCGCTGGGGGCTTCGGCGGACGCCCTCGAGGCCCTCTCCCCGGACCCGCTGGTCTCCGCCCTGAACGCGCTGCTGGTCTCGCCCGACCTGCACGCCCACGTGGACGCGGGAAGTCTTAAAGTCCCCCGCGACATCGCCCCGTTGTTGGCGGAGGCCCGGGCCCTGGCGGCCGACGGAAAAGTCCCGGAGGAGACACGCCTCCGCACGCTCAACAAATGGCTTCTCTGGTCTTCCTACCGGCGCGGCCTGCGCAAGACCGAGCATTGGCGCCTTACTTTTTTCAAGACGGGCCAGCGCGTCCTCTCCGAGGCCAGCCTCACCGCCGACCTTAAATCGCAGATGGTCTACCTCATGGTGCGGACGAAATGGCCGAAGGTCCGGCTGGACGCGCAGTATTACTATCTGATCGCGGATATTCGGGTCGCGTTCAAGATGAAACAGGAACATATGGACGACGCCCGAGAGGTCATCGAGGAGGCGAGTCGGGGCATCGGCAGCGAGGAGTTCGAGCCGAAGGCCACCCATCTCTGCGGCTGGTGCGATTTCCAGCTCCTCTGTCCCCATTGGCACGGGTACGTGACGGACCGGAAGCGTTTCCGCCTCTCCTATTCCAAGATGAGCTGTTACCTCAACTGTCCCCGCAACTACAAGTTCATCTACGTGGACCGCGTGGCCCCCCAGCCGCGGAATTTTTTCTCCATCGGGACCAGTCTCCACAACACCATGGAGGAGTTCTACATGTACGACGGCATCTTCAAACAGCCGTCTTTCGATTACCTGGTGAAACTGTTCGTCGATAACTGGCTGACCGCCGGATACAAGGACGACGCGGACGAGAAAAAGTTCTTTGAGTCGGGAATGAAACAGATCCGCCAATATTACATCAGCGAGGTGAACGGCAAGTTTCGGAAAGCCTGGGCGGTGGAGCCTTTCTTCGAGTTGCCCGTCGGCGAAAAAGCCGTGATGGTGGGGTTCCAGGACCGCATCCAGAAGAACGACGACGGCACCTACGAGGTGCTGGACTACAAGACCGAACCCAAAGTGCGGACCCAGGCGGAGGTGGACGAGGACCTCCAGCTGACCGTCTATTATTGGGCCTGCCTCGAGACGTTCAAGATCACCCCGGCGCGCCTCACGCTCCTCTTCACCCAGTTCGACCAGCGCGTGACCACCACGCGCACGCCGGAACACATTCCGAAACTCTTCGACCACGTCAACAAGGTGGTGGACACCATCCTGAACGACAAAGAGTTCGCCCCGAGGATCAACAAATACTGCACCGGATGCGACCACCTTAAGGGCTGTCCCAAGGAACAGGAGATCCTCGAGGGGGCCAAAGCCGGCAAATTCCTGCACAAGATCGATCCCCAGGACGTCAAACCCGCCCCGCCGGCCGGCGGGCCGCTGGAGCCCGACGAGGAGGCCGAGCAGGAGAAACAGGCCGAGAAGAACCTGAGCCTTCTGGCGCTGGAAAAAGACAAAGAACAACCTCAACCGCGCGGATGAGCCCCTCGTCGAAACGCACGAAAAAAACATCCCTCTCGGGGCGCCGTCGCCTGGTGGTGGGGCTCACCGGCGGCATCGGTTCCGGCAAATCCACGGTGCTTCGGATGTTCCGTCGGCTCGGTTGCGCCACCGCCGACGCGGATGCCATCGCCCACCGGGCCCTTGAACCCGGCGGCCCGACCTACGCGCGGGTGAAACGGCTCTTCGGTCCGGAGATCGTCGGAAAAGACCGCCAACTGAACCGGGCCCGGATCGCCGACCTCGTCTTCCGCGCCCCGTCCCTCCGGCGGCGGCTGGAACACCTCGTGCATCCCATCGTCCTCCGTGAACTGGACCGGCGCATCCGTCGCGTGAAGAAGGGAGTCCTCGTCCTGGACATCCCCTTGCTGTTCGAGGGGGGATATCAATCGTTCGTGGACACCACGGCGGTGGTGTGGTGTTCCCGCGCGCGCCGTCTGCGCCGGTTGCGGCGGCGGGGAAAATTCTCCCTCCCCGATATCCGCCGACGGATGGACTCCCAAATACCGCTCTCGCAAAAACGCCATCGCGCGGCCTGGGTCATCGACAACAACGGCGCCCTCTCCCAAACGCGCCTTACCGTCGAACGGATGGTCCGACTCTTCAAAAAACTCTTAAAAGAACGGTTGTAAACGCGTCACAAATCCGTTACAATAAATTTACAAGTTTTTCCGGTAAACTTTTTGCAACACACCTATACTAATAACAACAATGCGCCAATCAACGCTAATTAAAGCGATTGAACGGAAGGTTCGGAGGGGGGACATGCGCCGCCTTGTGTCTTGTACAATGGCGTTGGTGATGTTGACCGAGAACGCCGCGTTCCTGCACTCCAGCGAAGGCAACCTCTGGAAACAACGCCGCGACGCCCTCGAAAAAGCCGCCGCCAAACAGACCCTTCAATCCGTTCCCGCCGTTTCCAACACCGCCTCGGAATCCCAACTTTACGCGCAACTGGCGCCTTCCGCCGCCCAAACGGTCGTCCCGGAGATCACCGCCGGACTGGACCAGATGGCGGTTTCTCAAGCGCTTTCTTCCGCCCAGAAAACTTCGCTCCACGGCACGGAGGTGCCCCGCTGGTTGAAATCCATCGTCGGGGCCTACGGCAACGTGCAGGAGATCCGCCTGCCGGCCCAGACCCGCCCCAGCCGCTACGTCGTCCACCTGCTCGACGTGCACGAGGCCTACGAAGGCCAGATCAACATGGCCCAACTCATGGAACAACTCGCGGCCAGCACCGGCGACAAGCCCTCCGCACCGCTCCGGGTCGGGGTGGAAGGGGCGTCCGGCGGTTTCGATTTCCAACCCTATCGCCATTTCGCCTCTCCCGCCGTGGTCCGGTCGGTGTCCGACCTCATGGTGAAAGAGGGGCTCCTGTCGGGTGCGGAATTCTTCGGCATGACCACCCAGCGCCCCGTCCGGCTCTGGGGCGTGGAAAAGAAGGATTCCTATCTGGAGAACGTCCGCGCTTTTAAGGATTCCCTGGCTTCCCAGTCCGATGACGACGCGACCCTTCGGGAAGCGGCCGCCGCCGCCGATAAACTGAAAAAACAATTCTTCCCGCCGGACCTTGCGGAACTGGACCGGAACATGACCGCCTTCGCCCAGGGGCAGATCGGCCTGGGCAAATACATCCGATATCTTTCCGCCAAAGCCGATCCCTCCCGCATGGGAACGAACCTCAAGGTGTTCCTGCAGGCCCTGCGGCTGGAGGAAAAACTCAACCTCAAACAGGTGGAGGCGGAACGCACCAAACTCATCGAACGGCTGGTGGAGTCCCTCACCAAGGGGAATCTGGAACAACTCGTCAAAACCAGCCTCGCCTACCGCATGGGGCGCTCCTCTTACCGGGAATATTACGGCTATCTGCAGGACGTCTGCGCGGCCCATGCCGTTCCTATAAAGGAATATCCTCAATTAGATACGTACATCCAATATGTGCTACTGGCGGAAAAGATCCAGCGGGAACCGCTGCTGGAAGAACTCCAGGCCATGGAGAACGACGTCGTTTACCGCTCCGTCGCCAGCGAGGCCCAGCGGGACCTGGTCGCCGTGTCCCGGGACCTCCGTCTGGCCGAGAAGCTGAACACCTTCTCCCTTTCCAACGACGACTGGATGAAACTGGACGGCCGCCGGCAAACCATCGCCCGTCTGCCGGTCCGCCTGGAAAAATGGGGCTCCGTCCCGTCGGACTTGTCGGAGAAATGGAACTCCCTGATCCGTCACCATGAGGCCTTCTATCGGGCCGCCCAGAAACGGAACCAGGACATGGTGGACAACCTTTTGGCGGGCCGCGAAACGGATTCCTCGGCGGTCTCCCTCCTGGTGGCGGGGGGATTCCACTCCCAGGGAATCCGCGACCTCCTGCTCAAAAAGAACATCGGATACATCGCTCTCACTCCGAAACTTTCCCAGGTGAAAGGACTGCCCCACTACCTCGAACCGTTCAGCGCCGAGAAGACCCCGCTCGACAAACTCTTCGCCGGCGAACGCCTTTTCCTCAAGAAAGCCTTGCGGGGCGCGAACGAGCCCCTCATGGGAACCCCCTCGGACGCTTTGCAATTCACCGGGTTCTTTGCGGCCTCCTCGGTCGCCGAGACCATCGGGGAGATGCTTCGGGAACGGTTGGGGGACGCCCTTCAACCGGGAGAAACCGTCGCGTTGGACCTGGATGACCTCGCCAAGATGGTCGGCCCGGACCTGGCCGCCGCCATCCGGGAGGAGTTTTCCAATTTTGAAAAAGCGGCCGACGAATTTCCCGCGCCGCTCGCCGGTTTGAAGTTGACGCCCCGGATCACCCTCGTCCCTTACGCGGACCGGCCGGGGTTGCGGGAAGTCTCCCTCAAGGTGAGCCTGGAACGGACCGGCGCGGAACCCCTCGTCTTCAATATCGCCTATCGTTTTGAATCCATCGAGGCGCTTTCCGGCGAGGAGAAAGCCGCCAAACTTTCCTTCGGGACCGACCGGCGGACGTTCGTGTGGTCCCCGGCCACCCCCAGCACCCTGGAGGAGGCCCTGGCCCAACTGGACGCCCTGTACGACCAGGCCCGACAGTGGCTGACCCAGAAGATCGCCGGTTTCTCGTCCACCGCGGAGGAGAAAGCCAACGCCGAAACGACCTTCGTCGCCGCCGCGCCGGACCATCGCGACGCCATCATCCACGACGTGGCCGTTTTCACCGCGGCCGGCGTGGTGGCGGAAGGCCACCGCGGCGCCGTTCTGGGGCTCACGGACAAGGCCGAGATCGCCCGGCGGAAAGACGCCGCCGACGGTTACGCCAAACGCACGGCGGAGGCCATGTTCTACGCCCGGGACGCCCGGGTCTTCGTCCACGTGGCCGAAGGCATCGGCCGGGACGAGGTGCAGGAAAGTTTCGTCGGTTCCGAGGTCATCAATCCGAAAGGCCTGAACGAGCAACACATCATCGTGGACGTGATCGAAGGCACCAACGCCACCGCCAGCAACAACGGCGGCAAATCGCGCGCGGAGATCGGGGCGGCCCAGTCGGGCGGCATGATGGCCATCGTCAGCGGTTCCGGCATCGAGGCCCTGGGCAATGCGCCCGACGTGTACGCGGACCAACTTTACAGCGCCGTGCCCCCTCAATACCGGGCCGCGGTGCAGGCCTTGGTGGAGAAAAATCTGGAGAGGGAGGACGAGGCCGGCTTGGAGGAAGTTCTCCAAGCCATCGCCGACGTCAACAACCTGACCATCAACGACTTGGAATTTGTGATCATGCAGCGGGCCCGCGAAGGCAACCGCATGGCCGCCCTGAAAGCCATTCAGTCCCGTTTCCCCGGAATGACCCTCACGCAGATCGGGGACGGCACCGTGGCTCACGGTCTCTTGGCGACCCTGGGCCGCAAGCCGGGCGCCGGCAAACACAAGGTGATGTGGACGGTGGGCGGCAGCGCCGAGGCGTTCATGAATCTGGCGGTGGCCGCGGCCGTGCCCACGGGCGTCGGCGCGCTGCGAGTGTATTCCAAAAAAGTCAATAAGACGGCCGCCGGCGAAGAGGCGAAAAATCTGGCGCAACGCTACGCTTTCGACGAGGCCGAAAAGAAAGAGCTGCGCGCCGACCGGAAAGACGCGGACGCCATCATCGCCGGCCAGAAGCTCTTCACCGTCACCGACGTCGCGGGCACGGTCGATGCGGAATTCGCCTTCATCACGGATAACGGCGTGTTCAACGTGCCCGGCGTGCAGGAAATCCGGCCCGGCGTGTTCCGCGTGCACGTGCTGCGCATCATTGAGGGCAAGGCGGCCATCGTCGTGCGGGACATCCCCTATCGGGAACTCCAGCGCCTCCTTCAGAAAGGCCGCGAAGCTCAGGCGCCTCCGGCGGAGGCAACCCCGGCCGCGCAACTGCGCACATGGGTCGGTCAACTGGAAACAGACGCCAACGCCTCCAAGAAACAGACGTTGTCCGGCTGGGCAGAAACGCGGGACGAGGTTTTGAAACACGTGGAAGCGTTCCTGGACCGGGCCGAAAAGGCCGAGGCGGACTTGGCGGGGAAGGCCAGCGACGGCACCGTCGAAGGACAGATTTTGAAAGGCGTTCAAACCATCATCTCCCTGCCGCAAATGACCTATGCCGTTCGTGGAGCGGAAGAGCGGGTGGCCGCCCTTCAGAAACGGGTCTCGGAACTTTGGATTCGCGTCGGCCAAAAGCAGGAATCCGACCGCCTGCAGAAAATCGAATCAGCGGTCGCCTCGGCGGGCGACGATTTCATCAAGAAGAAACGGGCGGAAAAATCCCATATCGTCATGGAAAAGGGCGAGGCCCGGGTGGAGGATTTGCCTCCCGCCGTTTGGGCCCCCTACGGCGCGGAAATATGGGCGCCGTATCTGAGCCAAGAAACCCTGCGGCGCTTGGTGATGGGCATCGGTTTGAAACTGGACGGGGACCTCGATGTTTCCATCGCCCCGGAAGATATTTCCGGCGTGGGACGGCTCAATCTCGCCGAAATCCGCAAAGAGGTCGAAGATAAACTTCCCGAGGCGGACCGCCAGAATCCCCTGAAACGCCTCATGGCCTATGTAGACATGGAAAACAATCTCCGGAAAAAACCGGAAAAAGCGCTGGAGATGGCCAAAAAGGCGGGCTACCCGATAGCGGATATCCAATCGTTTGGCGTGTTCATGAACGACTTCCTCACCGCCATGGCTTACATGAAGTGGCGCGAAAACTGGGCCTCCAAACGCCAGGATATCCTTTCGAAAAAGATGGCCCAGTTGGAGGAGATCCGGACCGCGCTTAACCTCGCTGACATCCCGATCGAGGTGGTGGCGATGCGTGCCCTTCTCAGCTTCGTATACTCGATAGTAAACACTCCATGCGTCGGCCAGTCGGTGCGTAGGCTCTAGACGCGTGCGCTTCGGGCAGTAGACCATTTCGTAACCGCGCGACACATAGCGATT
>JAKLDV010000006.1 GCA_022703335.1 Elusimicrobiota bacterium | reverse complement strand
GCCGGCATTTGACGATGTTGGTGATCAACAGGTCCCGGTCGGAGTTGAGCCCGGCCGCCCCCAGGATCTTGTCGAAGAGTTTCCCCGCCTGGCCCACGAAGGCTTTTCCCTGCTCGTCCTCGTGGCGGCCGGGCGCTTCGCCGACGACGAGGATTTTCGCCCGCGGGTTCCCGCGGTCCACCACGATGTTCGTCCTCCCCCGCGACAGACCGCACCGCGTGCAGCGGGAACGGGTCAGGAGATCTTTGAAACGGGCGTAGGAGGGGGCCCGCCGGATTTTACGGAAGACGAGGCCGGTCATGCGCTAGCGCCCCAGCCAGGCCAGGAAATCCGCCGTGGATTTGGCCTGAAGCGCGCGGTTGGTGCGCCTCTCTTTCTCCAGGGTGGACGCCGTGTCCGAGGGCGAGTAGTCGTGGCCTGGGAAAAGCATCAAGTGGCCGGGCAGGGCGGCGAGGGTTCGGTAGAGGCTGTCGTAGAGGCGGCGCGGATCCCCCCCCGGCAGGTCCGAGCGGCCGCAGGCGCCGATGAACAGCGTATCGCCGGACAGGACGCGGTCGTCGAGGAGGAGGCACTGCGAGCCGGGCGAGTGGCCGGGCGTGTGCAGAAAGGAGAGGGCGACGTCGCCCAGCGAAATTTTATCGCCGGAACTCACCGGCGCGAGCCGCGGGACGGGCAGGGGGCCGAAGATGCCGGTGTCGGCGTATTTCTGGAGAGCGGCGACCTCGTCTTTGTGGACGTAGAGCGGGAGGTCCTTCGGGGAGAGGAGTTCCTCGACCGCGTTGCAATGGTCGTAGTGAGCGTGGGTCAGGAGGAGACCGGCGACGGCGTAGCCGTCCTTTTCCGCCGTCTTGCGGATCTTCTTCCCCTCCCAGGCGGGGTCCACCACCCAACATTTCCGGGTTTTTTCGTCGCCGACGAGATAGGCGAAGTTCTGCATGGGGCCGACCGGGAGTTGGCGGAAGTAGAGACTCATCGGCGGGCGTCCTTCCGGAGCTGGAAGGTTTTCAGGGCGGCGTGGCGGTGGAGCGGTTGTCCCCGGTAATGGACGGCGGCCATGCCGATCCTCCTCGCGCCGCGCACGTTCTCGGGGCGGTCGTCGATGAGGATCATCCGGCCCAGCGGAAAACCGGTCCGCCGGGAAAGGGCGTAGAAGATGCGCGGGTCCGGTTTCATGTGACCGAGGAGGTGCGAACTGTACGGCCAGCGGACGTGGCGGAAGGCGGGGTAATGGGCGTGGATGTGCCGCCAATGGATGCTGTTGGTGTTGGAGAGGACGGCGACCGGCCGGGCGGCGGAAATTTTTTTCATCAATCGGAGGTTCTCCCGGACGGGGGTGAAGATGTCGCTGAAGGCCAGGCAAAAGGCGGGGTAGGAGAGCCGGAACCCGGTCTCTTTTTTCAGGTAACGATACAGGGCGGGGCCGGATATCTTTCCCCGCTCGAACCGTCGGCTGAGCGCCGGCCGCCGGAGGAACGGCGCGATCCGGGTGCCCAGTCCCGGCGAGAGTTTTTCGAAATTGCGGACGGCCCGTTCCATGTCGAACCGAAGGAGCACGTTGCCGATGTCGAACACGACGAGCAGGCCGGATCGGCCCGTTTTTGGGGTGGGGCGGCGTTTTTTCATGAGGGAAGATTTTAGCAAGTTGGGGGACGGGTGTCCAAAGAACTGTCGTCGGGCGGGGCAATTTGCTATAGTAACGAAATAATGGACACCACGGCATCCGGAGCGATCATGAGGGTCAACGGAACGGAACGGCTGCAGGCCTACGCCCGATTCATAAAGATCGAGCATTCGCTTTTCTCCCTCCCGGTTTTGTTTGCGGGAACGGTGTTGGCGGCCGAGGCCTGGCCGGGCTGGCGGGTGAGCGGGCTCGTCCTTCTGGCGGGACTCGGCGCCCGGACGCTGGCCTTGGCGGTGAACCGCCTCCTGGACCGGGACCTCGACCGGAAAAATCCGCGCACCGCGGGCCGGGAATTGGCCACCGGTGTGCTCAGCGTCGGGGACGCGGTCCTCGTGTCGACGGCCGGACTGGCCGTCTACGTCTGGGCCGCTTTCCGTCTCTCCGATTTCTGCCTGATGTGGTGCTGGGTCCCGGTTCTCTTTTTCGTCATCTACCCGACGTTGAAAAGGTTCACCGCGCTGTCCCATTTCGGGCTGGGGCTCACCTGGGGGTTGGCGGCCCTGGGCGGTTGGTTTGCGGTTCGGCCGGGGTTCGACGGCATGTGGCCGGCGGTCATCCTGGCGCTCTTCAGTTTCTTCTGGCTCTCCGGGTTCGACATCATCTACGCCACGCTGGATGAGGAGTTCGACCGCCGGGAAGGGATATATTCTCTGCCGGCCAAGCTCGGCCGGTACCGGGCCCTGCAACTCTCGGCGCTGCTCCATTGGGCGGCGTTCTTCTGCCTCGTGGCGCTCTATGCCAGCGCGTTGCGCGGCGTCTTGGCGGCGTTCCTCATGATCACGGCGGGGCTCCTGCTCTTCCTGGAACATCTGCTGGTGGACAACGTCGATCTGGCTTTTTTCAAGATAAACGTGCTCGCCGGATTCATCGTGCTGGCCATGGTCATCTCCGGCGTGCGGAGCGAGTTCTGATATGAAAATCGTTCTCGGCGTCACCGGGGCCTCCGGTTCCATCTACGCCGTCGAATTCCTGCGGCGCTGCGCCAACGAGGAGCTTTACCTCGTCGTGTCGCGTTGGGGCCGTTCGGTGCTCCATCAGGAGACCGGGCTCGCGGTGGAGAGCCTGTCCACCTTCGCGAAAAAGGTTTTTTCCAACGACGACATGAACGCCCCGCTGGCGTCGGGCTCCAACGCGTTCGACGCGCTGTTGATCTTGCCCTGTTCCGTGACGACCATGGCCAAGATCGCGCACGGCATCGGCGACAGCCTGTTGACGCGCTGCGCCGAGGTGGCCCTCAAGGAGAGGCGCCGGCTCATCCTGTGCGTGCGGGAGACCCCGTGGTCGGCGGTGGATTTCGAGAACGCCCATAAACTGACCCTGGCCGGCGCCGTGGTCATGCCGGTGTCCCCCGCGTTTTACCAGAAGCCCACGTCGCTTCCCGACCTGGTCGGTTCCTTCGTCGATAAAATCCGCAGCGTCCTGGGACTGCCCGTCGAAAGCGGCTGGCGTTCCAGCGAGCTCGAGTAAAAGGCCGTTCTCCGGAGACCCGGCTTAACGACGCGGGGTTGAATCCGGGGTTCCCTTCCCGCCGGCGAAAAGCGAGGCTTCCCATTTCCCACCCACCTGTGTTTTCCTCACGCGACATGCGCCATGTTCCCTTTTAAGGACCTGCCGGAATTCGTCCGGTTCCTGGAATCGAAGGGCGAACTGCGGCGCGTCCGGGCGCCGGTGGACCCGGAACTGGAGATCACCGAGATCGCCTGCCGCGTGGTGAAGGAAAAAGGCCCCGCCCTCCTCTTTGAGAACGTGGCGGGTTCCGGATTCCCGCTCCTGATCAACATGTTCGGCACCGAACGAAGGATCGAATGGACGCTCGGCCGGCCGCCGTCGGAGATCGGCGTGGAACTCAAAGGGTTTGCCGACGACATGATGCCGCCGCGCCTGGCCGCGGCCTGGAAGCATCGGTCCCTTTTCCGGCGGGCGCTGAAGATGAAACCGCGCGTCGTGGCCCGCGGCCCCGTGGGCGAGACGGACGAAACCCCGGACCTGTCGCGGTTCCCCATCCTCAAATGTTGGCCGAAGGACGGCGGCCGGTTCCTCACCTACCCCCTGGTGTTCACGCAGAGTCCCGTCAACGGCCGGCGCAACATCGGCATCTACCGTCTGCACGTCTTCGGCCCGCGGCGCACCGGCATGCATTGGCAGATCGAGCGCGGCGGCGGTTTCCACTACGTCGAGGCCGAGAGCCGGAAAGAGCCTTTGCCGACCCTGGTGGTGCTGGGGGCCGATCCGGTGTTGATGTTGGCCGGGGTGTTGCCTTTGCCGGAAGACATGGACGAGCTGGCGTTCGCCGGTTTTTTGCGGGGCGAGCCTTTGAGGCTCACCCGGCTGCCCGGCACCGACATGGATGTGCCGGCCGACGCCGAAATCGTCCTGGCGGGCCGCATCCCGCCGTTCCAGAGGGAAATGGAGGGACCGTTCGGGGACCATCTGGGCCACTATTCCCACCCGGCCCCGTTCCCCGTTTTCGAGATCGAGCGCGTTTATCGCCGGTCCCGGCCGATCTATCCCGCCGCCGTGGTCGGCCTGCCTCCGCAAGAGGACAAATACATGGGCAACGCCGCCCAGGAAATGCTCCTTCCGCTCATCCGCGTGCTCCATCCCGAACTGACGGATTTCTGGGCCTACTATGAGGCGGGGTTCCACAACCTGGCGGTGGCGGCGGTGCGCCAGCGTTACCAGCGGGAAGGGCTGAAAACCGCCTTCGCCCTGTTGGGGGAGGGCCAGGTGTCGTTGACGAAATGCCTGGTGTTGGTGGATCCGGACGTGGACGTGCGCCGTTGGCCGGACGTCCTGGCCGCGTTGCGGCGGAACTTCGACCCGCGGGAAGACCTGCTCGTCCTGCCCGGCACCTCCCAGGACACGCTGGACTTCACCGGCCCGAAGATGAATTTGGGGAGCAAGATGATTCTGGACGCGACGCGGGACGGCGACGCCGCGCGCGACGGCCCTCGGGCGCCGGCGTTTTCGGGACTTCCGTTTCCGCACCGCAACTGGCACGACACTTTCCTGGTGATTCAGCCCGGCGCCCCGGCCCGTCTCCACTTGGAAAAAATGGTCCGCGATCCCGCCTTCCGCTCGTTCAAGTTCATCGCGGCGGTCGGCGGCGACGTGCCGTTGGAGGACGACGAACTTCTGACGTGGGGCATTTTCTCGCGGTTCGACTGCGCGCGCGACTTGGTGCCGGCCAAGGCCGAGTTGCGGGGCGCCTGGCCCGTGTTCGAAGGCCCGCTGGGCATCGACGCCACCTGGAAAGAAGGCTACCCGGAACCGCTGGCCATGGACCCGGCCGTGGTGGAAAAAGTGTCACGCCGCTGGAACGACTACGGCATATTCTGACGCCGACCCGTTTTCGGTGAACTGATGGATTTCTCCGACCCCGCCCTCCGATCCCTCGGGAACAAAGTCGAATCCGGGACCCGGCTTTCCCTGGACGACGGCCGGCGTCTTTTCGCCAGCGACGACCTCCTGGGGATCGGCCGTCTCGCCGACCATGTCCGTCGGAAACGCCACCGCGACCGGACCACCTTCGTTGTCAACCGGCAGATCAACCCCACCAACATCTGTTCCCTCTCCTGCCGTTTCTGCTGTTTTTCCGTGAAAGACGGCGCTCCCGGCGCCTACGTCCTCGGCATCCGGGACATCCTGTCGCGCCTGTCGCCGGACCTGCGGGAAGTCCACATCGTCGGAGGCCTTTATGAGGGATGGGATTTCGAGGATTACCTGAACATCGTTCGGGAGGTGCACCGGGCCGCTCCCGCCGTGTCCATCAAGGCCTACACCGCGGTGGAGATCGATTTTTTTGCGCGCCGGGAGAAAACGACCGCCGGGGAAATTTTACGGCGGTTGAAGGAGGCGGGCGTGGTGTGCCTGCCGGGCGGAGGCGCGGAGGTGTTCAGCGAACGGGTCCGCAAGATCCTCTTTCCGCGCAAGATCGGCCGGGATCGCTGGCTGGACATCCATCGGACGGCCCACCGCATGGGACTCCGCTCCAACGCCACGCTGCTGTACGGGCACATCGAGACCGTGGAGGAACGGCTCGACCACCTGATGAAGTTAAGGTCTTTGCAGGACGACACCGGCGGGTTTCTTTCGTTTATCCCCCTCCCGTTCCAACCGGGGGATTCGGGCCTCGTCGACCGGCCGGCTTCCGCGATGGACGATCTGAAGACGGTGGCGGTGTCGCGGCTCCTGCTGGACAATTTCGACCACATCAAGTCCTATTGGGTGGCGGTGGGAGAGGACCTTTGTTCGGTGGCGCTGCATTTCGGCGCGGACGACGTGGACGGCACCATTCGGGAAGAGCGCGTGATGCATGCCGCGCGGGCTCGTACCCCCGAAGGACTGACGCGCGATCGGATTGTCCGGCTGGTGCGGGAGGCGGGGTTCGTGCCCGTGGAGCGCGACGGCCTTTACCGGAATCGGCGTGAGGTCCGAGGAGGACGCTCCGCATGAGGTCCCGTGCGCCTCTCCGCGTGGGCCGTATCCCCTTTTTGAACGCCGCTCCTTTTTTCGCCGGGAACGCTTTTCGGGGCCTGGTCACGGTTTCCGCCGCGCCGCGCCGATTGGGGCGGCTGGCGGCCGCCGGCCGGGTGGACACCGGGGCCTTCTCCCTGGCGGACGTGTGGCGGCTGGCGAAGACGTTCGAACCGATGGGGAATTACTGCATCGCGTCCAAACGGAGAGCCGCCAGCGTTCTGCTGTTCTCCCGACGACCCGTTCAGGAACTGAAGGATTGCTCCCTCGGCGTGACCGATCAAACGTCCACCTCCGTCCTCCTTCTGAGACTCCTCTTGCGGAGCTATTACAAGGTCCGGGTGAGGGTCCGGAAAGGGTTTCGGCCGGACGACGCGGCGCGGCTGCTGATCGGCGATGCGGCCCTGCGCGCGAACCGTCGCCGGACGGGCTTCCGATATGTCTATGATCTGGGCGAGGAATGGTATCGCTGGAAGAAACTCCCCTTCGTTTTCGCGCGTTGGGCGGTCCGGAAAAATCTGCCGTCGGAAAGCAAGAAGGACTTGTCCCGTCGTTTGGGCAGGGCTTTGCGGTGCGGGACGGACGGATGCCGCTTTCGCCGGTCCCCCCTCCCCCCGGCCGCCACGACGGCCTACTTGCGGTTGTTAAGCTACCGTTTTTCCAAGAAAGAACGAGATTCTGAAAGACTGTTCCGGCGCTTGCTGCGCGGGGCGGGACTGCTCCGATGAGAACGGCGAACGGCTGGAACCGGATCGAGAAAAAAGTCATGGAGGGAAAACGGCTCTCTCCGGCGGAGGGGGTTTCCCTCTTGTCGGAAAAGTATCCTTTCCTGGAGTTGGGGGCCCTGGCGGATTGGAAACGCTTCCGGCTTTTTCCCGAACGGCAGGTGACTTTCGTGATCGACGCCAATCCCAACTACACCAACGTCTGCGACACGGGATGTCATTTTTGCGCGTTTTTCCGCCGGCCGGGCCATCCGGAGGCGTACACGCTGACGGTGGAACAGGTCCTGGAGAAAATAGGGGCGTCGGCGGCGCGGGGCGCGACGACCGTTCTTTTGCAGGGAGGGCACAACCGGGGACTTCCCCTCGAGTATTACGAAGAACTTTTACGGGAGACGGCGCGGCGGTATCCGGGGATGACCCCGCACTTTTTTTCGGCTCCTGAAATCAGGACCATGGCCGAGGTCTCGGGCCGGCCGGTCCCGGAGGTGTTGAAGATTTTGTGGAACGCCGGCCAGCGCACCCTCCCCGGGGGCGGGGCGGAGGTCCTGTCCCGCCGAGTCCGCCGGGAGATCTCGCCCAAAAAGGGCGGGCCGGAAGACTGGCTGGAGGTCCACCGCGTGGCCCATCGGCTGGGGTACCGAAGCACCGCCACCCTGATGTTCGGCCATGTGGAAACCCCCGGCGACGTGGTGGAGCATTGGGACCGTCTGCGGAACTTGCAGGACGAGACGGGCGGGTTCACGGCGTTCATCCCCTGGAGCTTCAAGCCGGGGAACACGGCGTTGGAGAAAAAGGGACTGCGTCCGGCCGGGGCGGTGCGGTACCTGCGCATATTGGCGGCTTCCCGGTTGTATCTGGACAATTTCCCGCACGTGCAGGCGTCGTGGTTCTCGGAAGGCCGGAAGACGGGGCAGGCGGCCCTTCGTTTCGGCGCGGACGATTTCGGCGGCACGGTGTTCGACGAGAACGTGCACGCCGCCGCCGGGCACCGCGCCGCGGCCGCGGCCGAGGAGGTGGCGGCGCTCATCCGGGAAGCGGGTTTCGTCCCTGTCCAACGCGACACGCTCTACAAAACCTTGAAAATATTTCCCGGGCCCGGACGTCGGGCGAGGAGGTGACCGGTGGAAAAGAAAACTTTCCCCTATGAAACCATCATTTTTGTCTGCAACAACGCGCGGCCGGCGGCGGGCGGGGCCGTGCCGCCGAGGATCTCCTGCGCCGGAGAAGGCCGCGCCGGCGCGGACATCCTCGAGCGATTGAAGGCGGAAGTCAAGGAACGGCGTCTCAAGGGCCGTGTGCGGGTGTCCAAGGCCGGCTGCCTGGACCTCTGCGAACAGGGGCCGAACGTGATGGTTTTTGAAGGTCGCGGCGAGAGGTTCTTTTATGGCGGTGTGGTGGTGAACGATGTCCCGGAACTGGTGCGGAGGCACTTCCCCGAAAATCAGTAGACCGGGCGGATGATCTCCGGCCGGACCCGTTCGGGGAGAAGGCCGCTTCGGCGCGCTTCGGAAAAAAGTTTTCGTATCGCCCGTTCCCCCTCCGGCCCCATGTCCAACGTGTCGCGGTTGACGTAGTTTCGGACGAATTTTTCTCCCACCCGTGCGTCGATCCCCCGCCCGAACTTCAGCGAATAGCGGAGGGCGGCCGCTTTGTGGCGGTAGGCGTAACGGATGCTGCGCACGAGCGCGCCCGCCAGTTCTTCGGCCGTCCGCCGCCCCAGATCCTTGCGGACGACGTCCAGCCCGAGAGGGATGGGAAGCCCCGTTCGACGGAACCACCACGCCCCCAGATCCACCGCCCGGAAAAATCCCTGTCGTTTGTACGTGAGCTGGCCTTCGTGGATGACCAGCCCGCCGTCGGCTTTTCCGGAGGAAACGGCCTGGAAAACCTTGTCGAACGGCGTGACGACCGGGATGAACTTTTTCCGGTAAAGGCGCAACAGCAGGTAGGCGGTGGTCTGTTCCCCGGGGATGGCGACGCGCAGCGAAGACCAATCCGCCGATTCAAAGCGACGCCGGCGTTCCGGCCGGCAGACGACGATGGGCCCGTATTTCCGGCCGATGGAAGCGCCGACCGAAAGGATCCAGTAGCGGTCCGCCACCGACGGGAAGGCGGCGGTGGAGATGGCGGTGACGTGATGTTTTCCGGTGCGGGCGTCCCGGTTGAGGCGTTGGATGTCCTTCAGAACGTGTTTGATGCAGAACCCCTCGGGGAGAGGGACGCCGCCCTGGCTGAGGCCGAAGAACATGAAGGCGTCATCGGGGTCGGGACTGTGGGCGATGGTGAGCGTTTTTGTCACGGGGAAGCGGGAGAGCGGTTCGGGCGCGGGCGGTGACTATTTATTCAACAACGCGATGATTTCGCGGCAAAACGCCGGAAGGTCGTCCGGGTTCCGTGACGTGACGAGGTTCCGGTCCACCACCACTTCCCTGTCCACGTAGTTGGCTCCGGCGTTCCGCACGTCGTCCTGAATGGCGGAGAAGGCGGTGACGGTCCGGCCCTTGAGGATGCCCGCGGAGGCAAGCACCCAGCCGGCGTGACAGATGGCGCCCACGACTTTTCCGGCCTTGTCCATGTCCCGCACGAAACGGAGGACCGACTCGTGGCGTCGCAGGAAATCGGGCGCCCATCCGCCCGGCACGAGGACGGCGTCGAAATCCTTGACCGCGGCGCCTTCGACGCGCCCGTCGGCCGTGAGCGGGTAACCGTATTTCCCTTTGTACTCATCCGCCGTGGTGCCGAGAAATTTCACCTCGGCCCCCTCCTCGCGCAGGCGCAGGGCCGGGAACCACACTTCCAGGTCCTGATAATCCTTCTCCACCAGGACGGCGATCCGCTTGTTTTTCAAGGTCATCGGCCCGCTCCTCCCTCGGCCAGGATGTAGCGCAGAAGCGTTCGCGCCATCACGCCGGTCGCGCCCGCCGGGGCCATCGGCGTGGCTTTGTTGGTCCAAGCCGTGGCGGCGATGTCCAGGTGGACCCAGGGTGTCTGGCCCACGAATTCCTGCAGGAAGAGGCCGCCGATGATCGTCCCCGCCTCCCCCTCGTTGCCGATGTTCTTTAAGTCCGCCACCGCACTGTGGAGGTGTTCCTTATAGGAGGGTTCCAGGGGCAGACGCCAGATTTTTTCGCCGGATTTCTCCGAGGCCCGCCGGATCTTTTCCGTCATAACGTCGTTGTTGGACATCAGGGCCGTATAAGCTTTTCCCAGGGCCACGGTGGCCGCACCGGTCAGCGTGGCCACGTCCACGATGGCGTCCGGTTTCAGGTCCGCCGCGAAAGAAAGGGCGTCGGCCAGGACGAGCCGTCCCTCGGCGTCCGTGTTCAATACCTCGATGGTCTTGCCGTTGGCCGCCCGAAGGACGTCCCCGGGTTTGTAGGCGTTGCCGTCCGGCATGTTCTCCGTGAGCGGGGTGATGCCGTGTACCTCCAGCCGGGGTTGAAGGCGACGGAGGGCGTGGAAAACGGCGAAGACCGCGGCGGCGCCGGACATGTCGCATTTCATGGTTTTCATGCCACCGGATGCTTTCAGGGAAAGGCCGCCGGAATCGAAGGTGATGCCTTTGCCGACCAGGGCGAGGCGGGCCTTGGGTTTGCCGGCGGGGACGTATCGCAGGTGTACGAGCGCCGGCGGGTGGGCGCTGCCACGGTTGACGCCCAGCAGGGCGAACATCCCCCGCTTGGCCAGGACGTCTTTTTTAAAGATTTCGACTTTTATCCGGTCCCCGGCCAGCTCGGATGCTTTTTGGGACAGCATCTCCGGAGTTTTCAGGCTGGGAGGTTCGTTGATGAGATCCCGGGCATAATTGGTCATTTCCGCGTAAAGCGCGCCTTGGGAGATCGCCGCGTCCAGTGAGACCCGTCTTTTTTCCGGAACAAGGAAGACGATCTCGTCGGGCATGACCGTTTTGTCCGGCGACGATTTGTGGCGCAGATACCGGTAGCTCCCCAGAAGAAAACCTTCCACAAAGGCCTCGATGTTTTTTTCCAAAGGGCCCGAGGCCTTCGGAAGCCGGACGTTGAGCGTCTTCATCCCGACATCGGAAGCGCGTTTGGCGGCGGTGGCCCCCAGAAGACGGAAAACCGGAGGCCGAAGTTCGTCCCGCTCGCCGGCGGACAGAAGGAGCAACCGCTGGGCGGGTTTCCCCTCCGGCGGCCGGACGATGAACGATCCTCCCGGTTTCCCCCGGTAACCGTCCTCCTTGGCCGTTTGTAATACGGCCGGAGGGCAGTTCTTGGCCGCCCCGTCCCAGAAGAGCTGCTGCCCTTTTTGAAAAACGAACACCGCCAAGGGGTCCTTGGGATCAAAACGGTCGGAGAGTGAAAAGCGTGTCATAGAGGGCATCCTTTTGAGGAGGAAGCGGGAACCGGTCCCGTTCCTCGAGGTTGGAAATTCTTTCATGTCCGGACCGGGGTCACCGGTCGGATCGGCCGCATCCGTTCATTATAACAAGTTCAAGAATAGCCGCCGCGTGGGCGGAGGCGGAAAGCGGTGCGGCGGCCGCGCGAAAAAGAGGGCCCGGTGAATTAAAAGCGAGGCCGTTCGAACCGGGCCTGGCAGTTGATGCAGTACCGGGCCTGCGGCATGGCCCGCAGCCGGGTGCGGAGGATCTTTTTGTGGCAGGATTCGCAGAGCCCGAACCGCCCCTGTTCGATCTTTCGGAGGGCGGCCTCGATGGCATCCAGCGTCTGGCGTTCGGTGTCGGAAAGTTCAAAGAGCAGTTCCCGTTCCGATGATTGCGTGGCGGCGTCCGCCTCGTCCCCGACCTCGAGGTCGGGCATCTCTTTTTGCTGTTTTTCCTGAACGAGCTTCATGAGATCGTTCCGCATGATGGTCAGGCGGCGTTCGTAAAATTGGGTGCCCGGCTGTTTTTTGATGCGGCCGGATGCCTTTCCCCCTTTTTTTTCGGCTTTCTTTTTTCGCGAAGGCATGGTTGTTCTCCTTTGATGGGTTATCGTACGGAAACCACTTTAATGGTGCGGAGGGTTTCTCCCTCCTGGCCGACGACGCGGATGTCCTTTTCCGCCAGGTCCTCGAGGTAGTCCACGATGGCCTGCGTGATGCGTTCCCCCGGGATGAGAACGGGGATGCCGGGCGGGTAGGGCGTCAGGGTTTGGGCGGAAATGTGCCCGGCGGCTTTGGAAAGAGGCACGCGTTTCGATTTGTAAAGAAGGAAAACGTCGCGGGGCACCATCACCATTTCGGTGGCGAGCGTGGGGATCTGAAGGACCCAGTTCTGCGCGCTGCCGTGGTATTTCTTCTCGATGTCCTCCAGGGAGGAGACCAGTTTGTCCACGTCCGACTTGTCCGAGCCGATGCCCATGATGGCGATCAGGTTGAAGAGATCGGAGGCGTCCACCTGGACCCGGTATTCCTTGGCCAGGATGTCCTCGATCTCGTGGCCGGAGAAACCCGTGCGCGTGACGTTCACGGTCAGTTTGGTGACGTCGAGGTCGTAGCCGCGCGCCATGATCTCGTTGCGGCCGAAGCAGGAGAAATTTTTCGTCTGGTTGAGGCGTTTTCGGGCGCTTTCGGCGTGATGGATGACGCGGGAGAGCATGGATTCCCCGTGCATCACGGCCTGGCGGCGGGCCAGGTCGAGGCTCGAGAGGATCAGATAGTTGGGGCTCGTGGTCTGCAGGAAGGAGACGACGCGCCGCACGCGGGCCAGGTCCACCAGGTCGGATTGAAAGTGGAGGACGGACCCCTGGGACAGTCCGGAGAGGATTTTGTGGATGGACTGCACGCACAGGTCCGCCCCGGCCTCCACCGCCGAGACGGGCAGGTCCTTGTGGAACTTCAAATGGGGGCCGTGCGCCTCGTCCACCATGAGCACCTTGCCCGCGAGTGGCAGATCTCGGCGATGCGCACCAGGTCGGTGGTGATGCCGTTGTAGGTGGGGCTGGTGACGAACACCGCTTTCGCCTCGGGATAGCGGCGCAGGGCGTCCTCGATCTGTTCCGGGGACGAATCGAAGAGGATGTCCAGGTTCTGGTCCACCTTGGGCTGCACCCAGATGGGCCAGACGCCGGAGAGGACGATGCCCGACATGGCGGATTTGTGCGCGTTGCGCGAAATGATGACGGAATCTCCCGGCTGGCAGGAGGACATCAGCATGATCATGTTGCCGACGGAGGAGCCGTTGACCAGGAAGAAGGAGTGTTCCACGCCGTAGGCCCGGGCCATCAACTGCTGGGCCTTTTTGATGGGTCCCTGGGGATCGTGAAGGGAATCGACTTCGGGGAAAACGGTGACGTCCATGTAATACATGTTGCGGCCGGTGAAATCGCGCAGGCGCTTGTCGATGCCGCGCCCGTTCTTGTGGCCGGGCGTGTGAAAGGAGACCACGCGGTTTTTGGCGTGGGCGAGGACGGTGTCGAAAAGCGGGGTTTTGTTCTGTCTCATGACCTCATCTGTGACGTCGGTGAATGTGAAAGTTTAGCAACTTCCGAAACGAAAAGGCGGTCCGAACAGTGATAAACGGAGAGGGGCCGCGCTCGGCGAATTTCCTACGGCGAGTTCAAATATTAAGAAGCTTCCGTGGGAGTGTCAAGGAATTTTGTTCCGTCGGACGGCGGCGCCGTTTTCAAGGGGGCGCGCCGCGGAAAGAAAGGCCGCCGCGGAACGGGGCCGGTCAGGAGGCGTGCTGGAGGATGCAGAGGTTTTGCGCGTCCAGAATCTCTTTCCGGGCGCGCATCTCGGCGAAGGCGCGATGGGGCATGCGGACGTCGCCGAGGTTCCCCGTGGGGCCGTTTTCGGCGGAATGGAAATCGGAGCCGCCGGTGACGAGGATGCCGTAATCGCGGGCCAGCGTTTCGTAATGTTTCGCCGTGTGGGGCGGGTGATGCGAGTGGTGGGCCTCGATACCGTCGAGCCCGTTTTTTATCAGGAAGTCCCAGGTCTGCCTTTGTCGCGGTCCGCCGTAGAAGGGGTGGGCCACCACCGCCAGCCCGCCGGCCCGGTGGATCAGCTGGATGCATTCCAGGGGCGACATGAGGGCTTTGGAGACATAGGCGGGTTTCCCTTCCTTTAAGTACTTGTCGAAGGCCTCCTGGTAATTGCCGATGAACCCCGCGGCCACCAGCGCCCGGGCGATGTGGGGCCGGCCGACGGTTTTCCCCTGGGATTGTTCATCGATCTTTTCGGCTTTGAGCCGCATCCCCAAGTGCGCCAGTTTGGCGACCATGTGTTCGGCCCGTTTGAGGCGGGTTTTTCGGAACATGGCGAGGGTCTGCTGGAGATGGCTGTTCCTGGGGTTGATGAAATAACCGAGCACGTGCATTTCCGTCTCCACGCCGTAGGCGTTGCGGACGCCGGCGGAGAGCTCCACGCCGGGGATCACTTCCACGCCCGCGCGGCGGCCTTCCGCCTGGGCTTCTTCGACGCCGTCCGTGATGTCGTGGTCGGTGAGGGAGATGACGCCCAGCCCGGCCTCCCGCGCCGCCCGGACCAGCTGGGAGGGCGTGAGGACGCCGTCGGAGTAGTTGGAATGCGTGTGGAAATCACAGGCGAGGGGGGTGGTCATGGACGGCGGGAGAGGCGACGCGTGGCGATGGACGTCATTCATAAAACCTCGGAAGATCTCGATTTGGCGGGGATATCGCGTGAAGAATATTTTTCCGGCGTTGCGGCGAGTCAGCGAGAAAAATTTTTAAGCAATGCGCGGAAGCCGTAAGCACTTTACTACATTTTATTTTTTTCTGTCAAATCACCGACGGAACGCCGCGGCCGTCGGGGGCGAAAAAAAGTCCCGTGTCCTCCGGGGATTTTCGGTCGGCGCCGGAAATCGGGAATTTTTCAGCAGAACTTCTGAAAATTACGGCCGGGCGGTCGGCCCTTTTTGTTCGAGGGAGCGGTAGAGAAGGTAGGAAAAAACCACGGTGCAGCGTTTCGAGGTGAGTTGGGGCAGAGAACTGCGGACGGCCGGCGAGGTGGTGTCCACGGCCTTGAAGGAGACCCGGCGTTTGACGTCCCGGCGGATTTCGAAGATGACGTGATCCAGGATGACGTAGGCATCGTCCCGCAGGATGTCCGACAGGGGAAGGAAGAGGCGGTCGAGGAAAAGGTTCACTTCCAAGTGGCCGCGGTGGGCTTCCAGTTGGACGATGTTTTCCGTTCCCAGGTGACGCCGGCGGAGATCGTCGGCGAGCCCCTGTCGGTGCCGGAGGATGTCTTGGGCGTTGGTCGGAGAAGACGGAGAGCTTGTGGGGGCCGGTGCGGCCGACGCCGAGGCCGCCGGCGCCGCGAGGGCCGTTCCCGGGGCCGCCGCGTCGAGCCCGGCCGGCGTCGGGGCGGGGGCGGTCGTGGCGGCTTCCATGCCGGGGAGTTCGGAGATGGGGGCGGCGTCCGGTTCCGGAACGTTGTCCACGACATCGTCCACGGGCGGCGGCGGCGAGGCTTCCGCGGCTTTGGCAAAAATGGCTTCCAGGGGAGACAGAACGTCTTTTTTTGCCGACAGGTCGCTGTCCGCGCCCGGGATCCCCAGCCCGGCGCCGGTCAGCGGCGAAGGTTCGGCCGTGTTGATTTCCTGGAGCTGCTTGGCGACGTTGATTTCCTTTTCGACGGTTTCCGCGGTGGACGGCCCCAATTTGGTTTCGACGATCTTCTGGCTGCAGAGGAGCATGTATTCCCGCGCCATGGAGTTGTTGGGATCGCTTTTCAATACTTTGATGAACTGTTTCAGGGCCTTGTCGTAATTCCCCTTTTCGTAAAGCTTCATGGCGTTGTGGATGACCCGGTTCATCTCGGCCGCGGGGAGCGTCGGGGCAAGGAACAGGAGCCCTCCGGCGAGGAAGACGGCGGCCCACCGGCGATTTTTGACGCGAACGGTCTTGAGTTCCATCGAATTCGGCATATGTTTTTACGGCTGAGAAAGCATCATGACCGCGGTGATCGGGCCCCTCTCGCGCGGGACCATGGTGACCAGGGTGATGTCGTCCGTTCCGATGACGAGGTTGTCCTGAAGGAACTTTTTCCATGTGTCGAGACGCTTCTGGGCGAGCGCGGAGAGCTCCGGTTTTTCGTAAACGATGACGCGGAACGGCGTCCCTACCCTTCGGCGCATGATGTCCAGCGCCGCTTCCAGAAGAGGGTCCATCTCCGTCGAGAAATCGGCGGAACCCCGCTCATAGAGCCGCGCGTTGTTGAATTCCACATGGAGCAGGCCGTCCTCTTCATACTGCAGGGCGTCCAGTTGGACCGAATCGCCGAAGAAACGTTGTTTCTTTTCATTGTCGTCGGTCACGGTGAGGACGGCGTTATAGGAAGGTCCGACCCGCAGGCCGAAGCGGCCGTCGTCGAACCCGTCCCACTCGAGGAACGGCCCGGTGAATTTGGTCCCCTGCTGGGAGCCGACCACCTGGTTGTTTTGGTCGATCACCTGGAGTTCCCAGCGGGCGGGACTGACGTCCCTCGGGGTTTCGATCCGGAAAAACGGCGGCTTTGGCAGCTGGACCATGAGCGGGGAAACGGTCTGCCGGGATTCGAGCTCGACGAGCTGAACCTGTTGTTCGAAAGTCATGTGTTCAACGGGGCGGTCCAGGATGGCGTCCGTTTGGCCTTCGCGCGAAAGCGTGAGCACCTCCCGGAACGGGATATCCAGCGCCGGCGGCGTTTTGATGACGGGGATCTCGTCTTTGGCTTCGCCGGTGACGGTGACGTCGAGGGAGTCCTCCTCCTTGTTTTCCACCGCGGCGGAAACCGGCGCGGCCGCCTGAGGGTCTTCGGCGCGCAGGGTCCCGGCCCGGGACCCGAGGAGCAGGCCGAGGAGGAAAACGCCGAAGAGTCGGAAGAACAGCGGAGTCCGCGCGTCTTTTTTCATTGGACCGAAAAGTTGAAAGTGATGGTGCCGATCTCGTCGCGATACTGGTCCGGCGGAAGAGGCGCGAATTTCCACTGCGCCAGGGCTTTGACGGCCAACGCGTCCAGCGGCGGGTACCCCGATGTTCGGACGACGAGCATATTGTCTTTCACGGCCCCTTCCGGCGTGACGGTGAATTGGATCAGCACCGCCGCCTCGACGCCTTTTTCACGCGCCCATTCGGGATATTCGGGGACCACGCGCGAAAGGGCCTTCCTGTCGGCGAGCGGACCGGTGATGAGGAACATGGGTTTCTGCACTTTCGGCGCCATGCGCCGCGGCAGGGCCGGCAAGGCGGGGGCCGACGTCGGGGTCTTCATCGCGTCGGCCAAGGGGTTGGGCATCTGTTTGGAGTCCAGCCGTTTCCCCTCCTTGGCCGCGGCCGCGGGCGGCGCGGAGATCGAGGTTTGCCGGGACGAGCCGCCGATGGTGATGGCGGAAGCTCCGCCCGTCCCCGCCAACGCGGGCGCGGCGGATTCGGCCCGCGGCGTCAATCCGCCCGGTCCTTGCGCCATCAGGGCGCCTTTGTCTTTCAGTCCCACCGTGGGAGAGAGAATGCTTTTGTCCGCTTGGGCCCGGGCGCCGACGGGCACCACGACGATGTTCCCCCCGCCGCCGATCTTCAAGTCCCCGTCGTCTCCGCCGATGGACATCGGCATGGCGTCCTTGGAAACCTGGAACCCCGATTTCCCCTGCAGTTTCGGGCCGCCGTTGGCCCCGCCGACGGCGGAGAGCCGGGAGCCGGCCGTAAGAGCGGCTCCGCCCCCGCCGATCTTTAGGTCCTTGGTGTCGTTGGGGCCGGAGAGTTTTAGTTCTTTCCCGGCGAAGGAGCCCTTCCCCTGCAGGAGGCGTTTTTCCTGCTCCAGTTTGTCTTTGAGGAGGTTCGCCTGCAACTTGGCCTCCGGTCCGCGTGCGATGGTGTCCTGGATCTTCGGTTTCGCCGGCAGGGGCGGTGGCGGCAGGGAACGCTGGAAGATCTGCTGTTTCACCTCTTCCACCTTCTTCACCATCTCCTGGAGTTTTTTCGGGGCTTCGGGGATTTTCGGAGGGAGGACAACGGGTTTTTCCTTCCGTTTCTTGATCTGTTCCTCGATGTAGTCGATGTTGACCAGCCGCGAAAGGGATTTGGCCCCGTGCCGTTTGGGCGGCGCCTTGAAATGGAGGAACATCAGCGGCGCGTGGAGGATCAGCGCCACCGACAGGAGGAGGACGTCGAGCTGGAGCGGCTGGCGTTCGTAGAGGAGGTTCCAGGAGCGCATCATTGGGCCGCCCCTTTGGGCTGTTCCGTGCCGAGGGAGATCCGTTTGGCCCCGGCGGTTTTGACGGTCTTCAAAAGATCGGTGAGCCGGCCGTAGGTCACGTTCTTGTCGGCGCGGATGACCACCGGCGTGTTTTCCCCCTGCTCCGCCAGGAGCACGGGGAGGAGCTTGGGGATGTCGCCCGCCTCGATGAGGTCCGTGTTGAGCGCCATTTTTCCGTCGGGCGTGACGGAGAGGGAGATGATGTTCTCCTTCTCCTCCTTCGTCTTGGCTTCCGGCAGTTTGATGGTGAGGTTGGGCGCGTCCATCAGGGGCGACAGGATGAGGAGGATGACCAGGAGCACCAGGCAGAGGTCGATCACCGGCACGATGTTGATGCCGGCGATGGGGGCGTCTTCGAAGCTGCGGGCGAGCTTTTTCACGGGGCGGTCTTCTCCGCGCTTTCTTCGACGCCGGCCCGTTTGAGCAGGGACACTTTTTGCGCGCCGTTCTGTTTGGCCAGGTCGAGCACCTCCACCACCGCGCCCACGGTGATCTGCTGGTCGGCGGTGACGAGGACCGGACGGTCCGGGGTCTCCTCCAGCCGCGCCCGGAGGGCGGCCATGAGCTGGTCGAGACTGTCCGCCGGTACGTTGTTGAGCGTGTATCCGGATTCCGCGAGGGCGATGAGCAGGGGTTCCACCGGTTTCTTCTCCTCCTGGGGTTTCTGCTCGATGTCCTTCTCCGCTTTCACCGCCGGCGTGGCGACGTTGATCATGGATTGGGTGATCATGGGAGAGAGCACCATCAGGATGATCAAGAGCACCAGCGTCAGGTCCGCGAGCGGAACGACGTTGATCTTCTCGGTTTCCTCGACCTCTCCGCTTTGAGACGGATCGTCCATCTTTTTCTTTTGTCCTTCCGGGTTACGAAGGCCGCGGTTAGATTTCTTTTCCGCTGACCACCAGGAGCAGGATTTCCTGGCCGAACAGGTTCAGGCTGTTGAGCACGTACTTGAGACGGAAATTGAAGTAGTTGTAGATCAGGGCCGCGCTCACGGCCACGGCGATGCCCGCCGCGGTGGCGATGAGAGCCTCGGAGATGCCGGCCGCCACGATGGTGGGCCCGCCCGAACCGGAGAGGGCCAGGTCACGGAAAGCCCGCATGACGCCGAGCACCGTGCCCAACAGGCCCAGCAGCGGCGAGATGAAGCTGAGCGTGCCGAAGATGCCCAGCCGCCGGCTGAGCAGGGCCTGCACGCGCTGGTAATAGAGGGTGAGCACGGTGTCGATTTCCTCCCGCGACCCGGTCTGCGCGGCGTCCAACTCCGCTTCCAGGGCCTGGGCGAGGAGCCCCCGTCCGCCGGAGGCGATCTGTTGGGCCTCTTTCAGTTTTTTCTCCCGCACAGCCTGCTTGACCCGTTTGAACAGGGAAGCGTCCACCCGCGCCATGCGCGTGAAGAATATCCAGCGTTCCAGGAATACCATCACCAACACGATGGACAGCACCAGGAGCACCGGCATCACCAGACTGATCTTCATCAGCTCGATAAACGTGAGTTCGTGCATGAATCCTCCCTTGAAGTCGTTAAAGTCGTTTCCGCCCCGGCGCTAGGGTCCGAGGGTTTTGAGGCGTTCTTCCGCCATGGCCCGGCTCTGGTCGTCGGCGGCGTTGGCGACGACGTCGCGGTAGATCTCCGCGGCTTTCGCCGTCTCGTTCTTCGTCAAATGGATTTCCGCCAACTGCAGGAGCCCGGCGGTGCGGTAGGCGTCGTTCTTGGGCGCGAAGAGGCGCAGGTCCTCGTAGGCCTGTTGTTCCCCCGCCAATTGATTGAGGGCGCGGTAGCAGCGGCCGGCGTTGAAGAGGGCCTCGGCGTATTCCGGCAGGTTTTTCGGCACGCGTTTGTACACGTCGGCGGCGCGGGCCTCCTGGCCGAACTTTTCCAGCAACTGTCCCATCTGCAGATACGTGGCGCCCACGTCCTCGCCGTCGGGATAGAGCGCGATGTAGCGCTCGTAGGCGGCCACCGCGTTGTTGACGTCCTGCGCTTTGGCGTAGCAGACGGCCACGTTCAAGTTGGCGTTCTTGGCCATGGGATCGTCGGGGAACTGGGCGGCGAAGTCGCCGAACGCCTTGGCGCTTTCGGCGTATTCCTTCTGATTGAAAAGGCCGACGGAGAGATGGAACATGGCCAGGCTCCGCTGGGCGTCTTCGGGGTAATAGCGGATGAAGTTCTCATAGGCCGGGATGGACTCGAAATATTTTTCCTGGAGGTAGAGCGACTCCGCCCGGTAGAACGCGGCCTGCGGGGCGAGCGAGGAGGACGGGAACTCCGAGAGGATCTTCTGGAAGTATTCCCGCGCCTTGTCGTAGCTCTTCTCGTTGTAAAGTTTGGCCCCTTCCTCCCAATAGATGTCGGCCAAGATGGCGCTCTTGGGCTGGTTGCGGGTGAGTTTCTCGATCTCGTCCGGCGTTTTCTTGGCCTGATAGTAGGAGGTCTGCAGGAGCTGCAGCACGCTGGGAGCGAGCGGGTCGTCGGGGAAGCGGTTGAGAAAGTCGGTGTAATGGACGATGGCCTTGGCGAAATCGCCCGCGTTGTAAAAGCACTGGCCGATCTGAAGGCGGGCGTCCTTGGCGAACTCGCTCTTGGGGTAATTGCCGATGAGTTTTTCGTAGTCCTTCACCGCGCCGGGATAGTTGCCCGTATCGAAAAGGGTCTTGGCCTTGCGGAAGAGGGCTTCCGAGGCCTGCGGGGCCTTGGGGTGGGTTTTGACGAGTTTGTCCCACGCGGCGATGGCGTCGCTGTAGTATTCCGCCCGGTGCAGCGCCAACCCCTCCTGATACAACGAGAAGGCCGCCTGTGCGTGCTTGGGATCGACCTCCCGGAAACTGCGGTAAGACGAGGCGGCGTTCTCGTAATCCTTGGCGTTGAAGAACACGTTGCCCATCTCCAGCATGGAGGCGGCCATGAGGGGCTTGTTGCCCTTCTCCTGGGCGGACTGAAGCGTTTTTTGGAGGGTGAGGATCGCCGTCGGGAAATCCTTGTCCACGGCGTAAGAGACGGCCTCTCCCATGAGGGCCTGGGTCCCCAGCGGATGGTCGGGCGGCGCGAAATCGAGGAATTTCTTGTAATGCTCCCGCGCCTCGGCCCCGTTCTCCAGTTGGAGGTGGGCTTCCGCGATCCAGAAAAGCGTTTCCGGGTTTTTCTGGCGGATTTCCAGCGGGACGGCGTTCCATTGGTTGTTGACCTGGGTGACGATCAGTCCGTGCTGCTTGGAACGGAAATAGGTCATGGCGGTGAGCTGGAGGGCCCGGGCGGCGTAGGGCGTGTTGGAAAAATTCTCCGCCACCAGCTGGTAGCTCGCCGCGGATTCCGGCGTGCGGCCCAGCTTGTCGTAGGCGTAGCCCTGGGCCACCAGGGTTTTGGGCGTGAGCTCCATGTCCCAGGAGGTGCTGAGGAATTCGTTGGACTGGCGGATGACCTCCGCGTAATCGCCGATGGCCGCCAGCGACCAGATGAGGCGGTAGATATTGTCCGGCGTGCGGCCCTTGCCTTTGATCTCCGCTTTCAGCAGGGGCACCATCTTCTCGATCTTGTTCTGTTCGGCCAGCGACTCCGTGAGGAGGTAGTTGACGTTGGGGTGGAGGCGGTGGTCTTTTTTCTTCTTCTGCAGGGGCCAAAGTTTGGTTTCCGCGTCCTTGAAACGGCGCATGTGCATGTCGCTGCAGGCCAGGCGGTAGAGGGCGAGGGTTTCCCAGGCGTCGTCCCTCTCGCCGCGGTAGATTTGGTCGAAGGTGCGGGAAGCCAGCGGATAATCCTTTTTCTGGTAGAACGTTTCGGCCAGTTCGAATTTGGCGCGCGTGCCCCAGACGGTTTTCCGGTGGTTCTGCACGACCTTCTTGAACGTGCCCATGGCGTCCACGGGCTTGTCCAAAGACCGCTGGCAGAGTCCGGCGAAATAGAGGCTGGCGGGGTTGTCCGGATCGCGCTGGAAAAGGTCGAGCGCTTCCTGGAACTTGCCGTTCTCCCAGTGGACGAGACCGATGGGCAGGATGAGCGGGACGTGGTTGGCATAGGCGGGATGGAAGGCCAGGAGTTCCTGGATGCGCAGGTAGGCCTCCTCGCGGTTGCCGAGGGCCAGCGCCGAGACCGACAACCCCAGGAGCGCCTCCGGCAGGATGGCCTTCACGTTGCTGTTGCGGACGGTCATGTAGGAATCGGCGGCCTGTTGGAAAAGGCCCTGGCGGAAATAACAGTCCGCCAGTTTTTCAAGGACGCTGACGTTGAAATATTTGTCGTCGAAGGTGACCGCGGCGAGTTTTTGGAAGATCTCCGCGGCCCGGCGGAACTCGCCGCGCTGCAGATAAAGTTCGGCGGCCAGGTATTGGGCGCGGATGCCGTCGGTGGCCGGCGCGGTGGCTTGGATGAACTTCAGAAAGTCGTCGAGCGTGCGTTGGACGTTCCGGGGGGTGAACTCCAGGGTGTAGGCGGTGGGGGCGTCCGCCGCCGGCGGTTTGGCCCCCTGCACCGCCGGGGCCGGCAGGGAGAGGGCCAGCGCGACGATCCCCGCGACGGTTCTTGCTTTTTTCGAGCAGGATCGGAAGAAGAGGCCGTTCATCGGGTCACGTTTTTCCTTTGAGGGGATGCGGGGTGATCTCCCGCCCCAGGAGCATCAGGGCCGTGATGATCATGAAGATCAAAAACGCCTGAAAGAGCATGAGGAGGGCGCTCAGCCGGGTGGCGGTGTAGCGGACGGTGATGGAACTGAGTCCCAGGCATAGGTTGACCAGCAGGATGAACCCCACGGTTTGACGTTCTTCCATTCCCAGATGCATGAGGCGGTGATGGAAATGGTCGCGGCCGACGAACTCCAGCCATTCGCGCACGTTGCGCACCCGCCCGTTGCGGATGCGGGAGACGGTGGTGTAGATCATGTCGAAAATGGGGATGGCGAGAATCAGCAACGGCGTGGACAGCGACATCAAAGGATTCCGCACCGCCCACGAGCCCATCACCGCCAGCCCGGCCAGAGTGAAGCCGATGAAGGTGGAGCCGGCGTCCCCCAAGAACATTTTAGCGGGTTTCCAGTTATAAATCAAAAATCCCAGACAGCCGCCCGCCAGCGACACCGTGAAATAGGCCACGTGACTTTGACGCGTGGGCCAGGCGATGCCGAGGAAAAGCAGCGCGCAGAGGGCGCCCATGCCGCCGGCCAGGCCGTCCACCCCGTCCAGGAAATTGAAGGCGTTGGTGATGCCCACCACCCAGAACACGGTGATGAGGATCTCCCAGAGATGCTCGCCGGGGACCGACGGCGGGACGAACGTGATGTGCACGTTGAAGAACACCAGGATGAGGGCCGCCGCCACTTGGGCCGCCAGGCGGAATTTGGCGGAAAGGCCGCGCGCGTCGTCGATGAGGCCGGTGACGAAGATGAGCGTTCCGGCGGTGATGAGGCCGGTGAGTTCGCGGGAAAACTGGAAATTCCGGCCCACCGTGAGCAGCACCGACAAAAAGATCGCCAGCCCCCCCAGGCGGGGGATGGGCCGCCCGTGCGTTTTGCGCGCGTCGGGGATGTCGAGAATATCGAACCGGTGCGCCAGCGCGATGCACAGCGGCGTCAGAAGGGACGAGGCGAGGAACGCCAGCAGCAGGACATAAAGCCAGCGCAGGCCCCACTCCCAGGATTTCGCCGACAGCCAGCCGGGCGGGAGGAGGAGCGCCAGCAGGACCAGGAGGACCGCGATGTGTCCCGCCCGGAGATGTCCGCGGATGTTTTTGATGAGAGGGATCATTTCCTAGAGGGCGAAGTCCAGCGCCAGACGGACGGGGACGAAACCTTCGGCATATTTGACCCGGTTCTGGAACCCGCGGAAGATGGCGGCCGAGCGGGCGTTTTCTATGATGGAGAGTCCCGGCACCTTGGTCTGATACACCTGCGAGTGGTGCGCTTTCAGCAGGGCGAATTTCTTTTCGATGTGTTTCCCGATGTCCACGAAGAGGTTCGGCGTGAAGTCCACGCTGCTGGGGACCTCGTAGAAAAGAACGTTGCGCACGTAGCGCGTGGCGGTGACGGTGGCCTGCGAGACGTTGCGGTGGTCCTGGTGGGTGTCGTTGTGGTAGGGCACGAAGATGAGGAGGGGCTGGGTGTCCGCGATGACCGCCTCGACGCGATCGATCAGCGCTTTCTCCAGCGGCACCTCGGTGTCCTTCCAGCTCCCCCAGTGGAGGCGGGCCTTCAGAAGTTTGGCGGATTTTTCCTGTTCCTTCTCGCGCACCGCGGGGGCGCCGCCCATGCCGCCCTTGGTGATGACGAGCAGGTGGATGCGATGCCCCTTGTCCGAGAGTTTGGCGAGGGTTCCGCCGCAACCGTATTCGAGGTCGTCAGGATGAGGTCCGATGGCCAGCACGTTCATGAGAGGTCCCCTTCGATTTTTTATCCGGCCCCGCCGAGGCTTTCGATGGCTTCCCGGGCGATGTCCCGGTCCACCGCGGCGGCGTTTTTGCTGTAGCCCGTGAGGAGGCTGACGTCGCAAATATGGTTGATGCGCCGGGGGATGCCCCCCGAGCGTTCGAAAATCACGTGCACGGCCTCCGGCGTGAAGACGGGCCGGGCCGACCCGGCCACCTGCATGCGATGTTCGATGTAGCCCCGGACGTGGGCGGCACCCAGGGGGTCCAATTGGTAACGCATGGCCAGCCGCTGGGCGAGCTGTTTGTTGCTGTCCACCTTGGGCTGAAGTTCCGGCTGGCCCAACAGAAAGAGGGTGACCAGGAACTTTTCTTCCGTCTGAAAGTTCAGCAGGAGGCGCAGCTCCTCGAAGAGGCGCACGTCCTCGATGGCGTGGGCCTCGTCCACCACCACCACGGTGCGCCGGCCGTCCCGGAGGTTCTCGTCGAATATTTTTTCCAGGGCGACCAGCACGTCGGCCTTGCGGGTGGGCAGGTCCGGCAGGCCCAGCCCGTGCGCCACCATGCGCAGGAGTTCCACGTCGTCGAGGCGCGGGTTGGTGATGTAGGCCACGCGGTACACGTCCTTCTCCAATTCGCGCAGCAGCGTGCGCCCGAGGAGCGTCTTGCCGCAGCCGTAGACGCCGGTCAGCATGCCCGCGCCTTTCCCCTCCCGCACCACGTAAAGCAGGCGGCTCAACGCCTCTTCGTGCTGCGGGTCGTTGTAGAGGAAGCGCGGGTCGGGGGTGTTCTCGAAGGGCTTGATCGTCAAACCCCAATAAGCTTCATACATGGTGTTCGTCCCTCAGTTCTTCGGCAAAAGGATGTTCCGGCTTTCCGGTCCGCAGTTCAGGAGCAGGTCCAGGGCCGCCATGTACGGTTCAAAGCCCGGGTAGGCCTGCGGATATTCCGGATGCTTGAATTCCTGATAGATCACTTTCAATCCCGCTCGGGCGAAGAGGGACTCGTCCAGATAGTCCCTCGCGCCTTGGCCGGAGAGATAGGTGTCCGCGCCCACCGCCAGACAGAGAGCGACCAGCCTTTCGGTCTTCTTGGACCGGACGTGGAACTCCGACGAGCGGACGATCGGCGTGTCGATCTCCAGAAGGCGGCGGTGGAACTCGATGAGGGCCTCGCTCATCTCCGCCAGGCCCCCCCATTTTTTCCGATAGAACGTCTCCAATTCGCCGGCATGGCTCTTGAAGAAGAGGGCTTTGGAATAGGCCAGGGAGACCGCCGTCCAATGATCTTTGCCCCAGTCCGAGGTGGGATCGATGGCCACCTCGCGGATCTCCTGATAGTAACAATTCTTAGTAACAACGGGAACCGTCAGCCACTGGCTTCCGTCTTTGACCCGGATTTTGTTCCTGTTTTGAAATTCCCGTTTCTTGTATTGGACGTCGTCCAGATAGACGTAGACGTCGCAGGAGGCCATTTTATGGAAATAGCCCAGCCAAGGGAGGTACTGTGGCTGGTGCGCCGCCATAATCATGGGCGGAATTATAACAAATATGGCATGGACAGTAGAACTTCGAAAAACAAACTTATGCATACAAGAAGATGTGAAAATGATTTAGAATAATTGCGCCCGTCGCGCCCGAGCGGCGGGGTTTTAAAGGAGAACGGATGGAAAATTCAAAGACGTTCATTATCCCCGTTCCCGGGGATTCCTTGACCGGGGGGCCGGAGGCCCTGCATCAATTGGCCCGGGAGATCAACGATCTTCCGGATTGTCAGGCTTTCATCCACTACACGGGGCGAAAGGATCCCCGGGTCGCGGAGTAATATCGGCGGTTGTACGCCACCCGGGAGACGGCCGATCCGCGGGAAGATGGGGCGGTGCTGGTCCTGGGCGAACTCTATGACCCGAGCGAGTGGAATTTCCCGGAGTTCAAAGCGAAGTGGGTCTGGTGGTTGTCTTGTCGGCGTCACTATCCGCTGGAGGCGTATCGGGGATGGGGCCACCTGTTCCAATCGGAATACGCCCGCCTCCTTTTCGAAAAAATCGGACTGTCGGGTTTCATGCTGACCGACCACATCCGCCCGGATTTTTTCGAATCCCCCCCCGCCCCCTCCTCCAAAAAAGACCTCATCATTTTCAGCGGCTCTCGCAGCGCGCTCAATGTCCTTCGGTTGAAATTGACGGAGCCTCGGTTGAGGCTCATGCCCTTGCGCGGGCTCGGTGCGCCGCAGATCGTTCGGCGGATGGATGAAGCCAAGATCTATCTGGACATGGGGCTGCACACGGGGCGGGACCGGCTGCCGCGAGAGGCCGCCTTGCGCGGCTGTCTGGTGGTGATGCCGCGTCAGGGCGCGGCCGCCGGCCCGGCGGATGTCCCGATCCCGGACGAGTATCGATGGCCGGCCGGCCGGGTGGCGGGACTGGGAGATTTCCTGCGGCGTCTCTTAAAGGAATACGACGAGCGAGTCCGGGATTTTTCCGGGTACCGGGACTGGATCGGGAATCAGCGGGCCGCGTTTCAGAAAGAGGTGCGGCATTTTTCGGAAGTTTGCCGCGACGTTCGTCCCCCCGCCGTCTCGCCGGCGGAGAAGATATTGCCTCAACTCGATGCGCAGGTCCTGGAATTGGAGGAGTCGCTCGGCCGTCTGAAGCGGGAGTCCGCCGATCTGGCCGTCCGCGTGGAGAACGTTTTGATGCTCATGCCGCTGAAGGTGCGCCTGGCCGCCCTGCTGAACGCGGCGGTTGGCCGGTTGAGACGCCCGCGATGAAGTCGGCGGCGGGGCCGGGCGTTTGTGTGGATTTGGGGTGTGGGAAGAACAAACAGCCCGGCTGTTTCGGGGTGGACGCCGTCCTTCTGGACGGCGTGGATGTCGTGGGCGATTTGTCCCGGGGAAACATCCCTTTCCGCACCTCTTCCGTGCGTGGCGTTTATTGTTCCCATTTTTTGGAGCATCTGGAGGACCCCGGGGCCTTGCTGAAAGAAATCCACCGGGTGCTTGTCCCGGGCGGGCGGCTCTTCCTCCGCGTGCCGCATTACAGCAATTACGCCGGGTTCAATCCCGCCCATCGGAGTTTTTTCGGGCAGAACTTCTTCGACATTTACGATCCGGACACGGATTTGGGAAAGCGGTTCGACTATTTCTCCGACGAAAAGTTCCGGATCGTCAATAAGGAATTGCGGCTTTTCAAAACGTGGAAGTTGCCCTACACCTACCTCCTGCAGTGGCTGGCTTCCTGGAAGCCGGCCGCGTACGAATGCCATTTCGCTTTCCTTTCCCCCGCCGAAGAGATCTATGTCGAGATGGAAGTCCTAAAGTAGATGGGCGTCCCCCTTTCCAAGACCATCACCCGCAACACCCTGTATTCGGCGTATCTCACGGCGTTGCAGTTCGTCGTCGGACTGGTCATGGTGCCGTACCTGGTGTTTCGGTTGGGGCTGGATTATTTCGGGATATGGTCCACCGTCTTCGCCGTGGCGGGCTATCTCGGATTCATCGACCTGGGAGCCTCCACCTCGTTCGTCCCCTATTTCGCCGCGGCGGCCGCCCGGAAGGACGAGCAGGAGTTCAACCGGGTTTTCAACACCGGGCTCCTGTTCTACGGCGCGGCGGCCCTGATGCTGACCCTGGCCGCGCCTTTCCTTGCCGGTGAACTTTTGGACCTCTTGAAAATTCCTCCGCCCCTTCGGGGAGACACTCGGTTCGCCCTCACGTGGGCCATTTGGATCTACGTGTATGGATTGTGGGCGGGGGTGTTCCGGTCCGTGTTGGTCGGTTTTCAGCGGATGGACATTTCCAACCGGATCGAGATGGGGCTGGCGCTGGCGGCCTCGGCCGGGGCGGTGTTGGTGCTGGAACTCGGTTTCGGCTTGAGGGGGCTGATCTTGAGTCGGGCGGTCGTGGTGTTCGGCGCGTCCCTGTTCACCCTTCGGGCGGCGCTGAAGATGGAACCGATCCGTCCACGATTTTCCCCCCGTCTTTTTTCCGTCGACATGTTGAAAAAATGTTTCGCTTACGGCGTCAACACGCAGATCAGTTATCTGTGCAGCATGGGCACGTTGTATCTGGCGAACATCGTGATCGCGCGGTATCTGGGCCTGGCCGCGGTGGGCGTCTATGAGATCGGCCGGAAGATCGCGCAGACTGCGCGGAGTTTGCCGATGGTGTTGTTGCCGGCGCTGGTGCCGGCGAGCGCGGACCTGTACGGCCGTTCCGACGGCGACAAGTTGATGCGTTTGTACCGAACCGGTTCCAAATACATGTCGGCGGTCACCGTCCCACTGGCGGCATTCCTGGTTTTTCAGATGGAGAGAATCGTCCGGGTCTGGGTGGGTCCGGGATACGGCCCTTCCGTGCTCATCGGTCAAGTCCTCGTGGCGGCGTATCTGTTCAACATGTTGACGGGCGTTCCGGGGTCCATCGCCCGTGGGATCGACCAGGTGCGGCTGGAAGCCCGCTCTTCCACCGTGGTGTTGTTTCTGACGGTGCTGTTCATGGGGGCGGCCGTGAGGAGCGATGCCGGGTTGGCGGGGTTCGCCGTCGCGATATGGCTGGCCATGAGCACGGGGACCCTCTATTTCATCGTTTTGGCGCACCGGAAGATATTCCATATCCCGGTCGGTCCTTTCCTGGCGCAGATGCTGCTTAAGCCGTCGGCGTCGTGTCTGGCGGCAGGGGCCGTTTCCGCCGGCCTCTTTTGGATTTTTCCGCCGCCCGGGGGCCGTTTCGCGGAAGGTCTCGCGTTGGCGACGGTTTTTTCCGTTTTTGCGGCGGCCTTCATGCTCCTGCTGCATTTCGTGAGATATTTCGATGCGGAGGAGACGCGGATTATTTTTTCCGCCTGGAGGCAATTGAAATCGTCGGACCGCCGGTGAAAGCGCGCCCGATTTTTTCGGCCGGTTTTTCCCTCCTGTCCGGCATTTTTGTTTTCCTGTGTCTGGCGAAGCTCTGCATGGAACCCATGATGCTGGGGCGGGACAGCGCCATTTATTTCCTCGCCGCCCGCTCCCTCCTTTCGGGGCACGGCTATGTGCTGGAGATCGGCGGCCCCGCCCTCCAACCGTTGTATCCTCCCGGGTATTCGCTCTTCCTGAGCCTGTTCGTGTGGACTTTTCCGAAACATGTGTGGGTCTTGCGGTTGACCTCCCTGTTGCCCTGTTTGGGGGCGGCGCTGATTTTATGGAAATGGTTCGGGAAAAGCCGCCGTGGCCTTCTTTTTTGTGGGATATTTTTTTTCAATCCGGTGACGCTCGACCTGGCGCTGGCGGTGCGGCCGGAGATGTTTTTTATATTCCTGGTCTCCTTGATTTTATGGTTGGCAAGGGACGACGTGTTCGGCGGGGAACGAGGATATTTCGGTCGCTTGGGCGGTGTGTTGTTGTTGGCTTGTCTGTCGGTTTATGTCAAGACGGCGGGGATCGCCCTTGTTCTTTCGGCGGGTCTCTGCGTTTGGCTGTCCCGGTGGAAGATATCCCATAAACTTTTGGCCACGGCATTCATGGCGGCGCTTTTATCCCCCTGTTTTTTTGCGCAGTCAAAAGATTATGTGGGCCGCTACTTTTTTCAATCGGACATCGTGGCCGACAAAGTCGCTTTCGGGTGGCGCCCCTTCATCGAAAGGATTTCCGGGAACGTGGCGATCCATCTCGGCAGGAACATGGCGGATTTTGTCTTCGGCGGTGTTTTTCAAAACATCACGAGAGCCGCGTCCGGGTCCTTCTTTTTTGGGGCGAAGACCGCGCTCAGCCTGTTTGTGGGAGGGTTGGTTCTGGCGGGGTGGTGGAGGTCCCTCCGGCGGAGAACCGGATTGGCCGGCCTTTTTTTCATTTTCTACACGGGGCTCGTGTTGTCGTGGCCGTGGTATAAAATGGAATACCGGTTCCTTTTTCCCCTCTTCCCGCTTCTCTTCTATTATTTTTGGGCGGGCGCCCGCGGTTTGATGCCTCGCGCCGTGTTCGGCAAGGCGATTCTCGTCTGTTTCATGGGCGCCGCCGTTTTTTTCTCCCTTTTCCAGGCCGTCTGGTTTGTGGGCGTCCGGAAGATGCGGGCACCCTCCGTCTGGTCGGACGTCGTTTGGGCGCAGAGGACGCGGGAGTTTTTGGACGGCATGGAGTGGATTCGAACGCATGCGGAGAAAGACGCCGCGCTGCTCTGCGGAGATCCTTACGCGGTGCATCTGTACACGGGAAGGAAATGTTTCCTGTTTCCTCGGGCGGTTTCCGTGTCGGAGCTGCCCGGCGAGGCCGGCTATGTCTACGCGACAGCGGGACGAAAAGACGAGATGGATTTTTTAGGGACTTTTCAAAAAACCGCCGGATGGGAAGAAATCTTCTCGACGCCGAACACCCGCTTGTTGAAAATCAGTTGACGAAGATCGGGTTGGCGGCCAACGCGGAGTGCCCCTCCTCTTTGACGAGGAGGCGGTAATAGTCCGGTCGACCGGCGCCGGCCGGCGGCGGCAAGGGGATTTCGGCCCGCCACGTTTTACTCTCCCGAAACTGTTTCCAAATTTTTCCGTTGCGCACCAAAGTGACATAAAGGGTGTGGCTCCCCTCCGGTTCCTCGACGGCCACGCGGGCCCGGAGTTTGGCATCGGGGATCCACTCCACGGTTTCGCCGGCTAACCCGAGCCGTTTGCCGCTTTCGACGGTCCAATCCGACATGACCAGCGAATGTCCTTTTTGTTGCAGGACGCAGTAAAACCGTCCCCGCCGGAAACAATCCAACACCGCTTCCTTCGTGGCGTCTTTCACCCACAGCACGTTTTGGACGGAGTCCATGCGCGTTCCCAGCCGACCTTCCTCCGACCAATCCAGTTCCCCAAAGGCCCAGACGGGATTTTCTCTTTTGCCGAGGGCATATTCAAGCAGGGACTGGTCCCACGTTCCTCCCGGGGATCCCACGATTTTTTCCCCTTCCCAGAAATAGCCGAACCCGGTGTAATCCCGGGTTTCCAGAAGCGATTCCGGATAGGGTTCGGTCTGCATGAGCACGGAGCGGTAGAGTTTTTGCGGTTGTTGCCAGTTGGAGGCCTCGGGGTGGGCCCAGACCGTAAGGCCTCCGCGGGCGTTGACGTAGTCGATGAGGTGTTGGGCGGCGGCGTAGCCGTTGCGCGAGAAGGCGGTGTACGCCTCGGGCGGGCGGCGGAAAGGCCGCTGGTCCACGCCCCAGAGCAGACCGAAGACGACGACGATGAGTCCCGCCGGCCAGCGGAACATCAGCGCCACTCCGGCGGCGACGAGCAGAGCCGGGAGAAGCAGGTTTTTCCAGCGAACGTCGCCGACGGCCGGATTGGACAGGACGGGAAGACGTCGGATGTCTTCGGGGTTCTCCAAGCCCAGAACCAAAATATGGCGTTGCGGTTCATGGAGGGTGAGGTTTCCCTTGGCCGGATGACCGGTCCAACGATAGGCCGGGGCGACCTCCAGCCCCGGGACGACGGTCAGTTTTGGGAAATCCGTTTGGAGTTTGTGCAGGAGGGAGAGATAGGGTTCCGGCCCGAATTTCAGGACGCACTTCCGATAATGGGTGGCGCGGAGGAGTCCGGGCAGGGGCGGCATGCCGTATTCCCAGCGCTGTAGGAACGTGTCGGCCGGGATGAGCGCGTCGATGCCTCTTTTGCCGGCCAGGGAGGCGATGGCCTGCAGGGAGGTGCGTCCGTTGGGGCTGATGTTGGAGTGGAGGTGGAGCGCGGCCACGACCCGCCGGTAGGGGACTTCGTCCTTTTGGGCATAAAGGCGCGATCCCGGCGTCGTCAGTAAGAGAAAAAGGAAAAATAATGTTTTCACGGTTTTCCCCCGCTGCCGTCGAAAAGGCCGAGTTCCTCGTAGACTTTTTCCAGGAGGTTGGTCATTCTCTCCACGCTGAAGCGGGGGCCCCCGTCCACGGCGTCGTTGACCCATTTTTCACCGGCGCGGGCGAATTTTTCCCGCAGGTCGGGCGCCCCCATAAGTTTTTCGATGGCCAGGGCGAGCGCGTGGGGATCTCCCGGCGGCACCAGAAGGCCGCTCTCGTTTTTTCGGAGCACGTCGGGGATGCCGCAGACCTCGGAGGCGATCACCGGCAGACCCATGGCCTGCGCCAGCACCAGCGTTTTCCCCATCCCTTCGTTCAGCGAGGGCTGGACGTAGATGTCCATGGCCGCCATGTACAACATCGGTTCTTGTTGATGGCCGGGCAGAACGAGGCGGGCGGGTTCGGGGAGTCGGGCCCGGATCCGGTCCAGAAAGACCCTCTCCGGGCCTTCGCCCACGAGAAGGAAATAGGCTTTGGCGGAACCGGCGGTCTTAAGGGCCTGTTCCGATAGGCCATTTCCGGCCTGCAAATTCGGCTGCCGGACCTCTGCCTGCGCCAAATTTGTCCCACATGCTCGCCGAGTAAGACTGGCCAAATTTGGATTCGGCATAGGCCCAGCATCCAAATTTTCGCTTGGAAAGCGCCTATCGAGACAGGCTCTAAGCCATTCCTCCGCCGCCAACGCCAGCACGCGCGCGCCTTTCACGGGCTCCAAACGGCCGACGAACCCCACCACCAGGGCGTCTTGGGGCACGTTCAATTTCTGGCGCATTTTTTCCCGAAAAAGCCGTTTTTGTTCGACGTATTGTTTGTCCCAGGCGACCCCGCTGTGGACCACGCGCCATTGGCGGTCTTCCCCCACGCCCCAGCGAAGGGCCTCCGTTTTTTCCGTCGGGGTGAGCGCCACCAGGCGGTGTGTGATTTTGGCGGTGATTTTTTCCAGCAGGGCGTAGAGGCGGCTTTTCCCGGCGGAAAAATAACCGTAGAAGACATGGCCGTGCGGGGTGTGGACGATGCGCGGCACGTGGGCGAAGCGGGCCGCCCACCGGCCGAGGAATCCGGCTTTGGAAGAGTGGGTATGGACCAGCGCGGGCCGGTAGGCGGTGAAAATACGGAGCAGGGTCAGGAACGCCCGCGCGTCCTCCCGTGGCGAGATGGAACGCCGGAGGGCGGGGACCGACAGAACGCGGCGGGGCGCGGTCCCGGGCGTTTTTCCCGTTTTCCCGGAAATCAGCAGGGCGGAGCAGCGATCGGGGGCCGTTTTTTCCGTTGAGAGGACGACGTTTTCCGCCGAGCCGCCCGGATCGAGCCGGGTGATGAGGTGCATCACCAGCGGCCGGGGGAAGGGTTTCTGCGCGCGGGTGATGAACGTGGACGAGATGATTTTTCCCGAAAGGCGGAACGTCGTTCGGGCCGCCGTCCGCACGGCCGCTTTCCCGGCCGCGACGCCGAGGCCGCCGAGCCACCCGCCCTGGCGGTAGGGGTCGCCGGTCGTGGTGGGAGACGGGACATGCGTCACGTGAACGAACCCGCGGTCTTGGAGGGCGCGGCTGAGCGGCCGGGGAGAGAGACCGAACGGGTGGAGGAGTCCCGGCCGCAGGTGCAGCCAACGGAGCAACGGGTGGTTGGCGATCCGCAGGGCCGGGAGTTGAAAAAGGGCGTTGTTGGAACGCAAAAAGATCCAGCCGCCGGGTTTGAGGAGCCGGAAAACCTCGTTGAACACCGCCCACGGGTCGGCGAGAAGTTCCGCCACCTCCCAGAGGGTGACGACGTCGAAACTTTCCGGCGAAAAATGGGTCTGGGTCAAAGGGCGGTTCTGAACGGACAATTTGAATTTTTCCGTCGCGTATCGCCAATGAGGATGGGAGATCTCCACGCCCTCCGTCTCCCATCCCTCCTGCCGGGCGAGGTCGAGGAAGAAACCGTATCCCGAGCCCACGTCCAGGAGCCGTCCGACGGGCGAAAGTTCCTGCACGCGCCGGAGTTCCCAGCGCCGAAGGGTTTCCTTGCTGGTGCGCTGGCGTTCCATTTCTTGTGCGTCGACCGGCCCGGGCCGGCCGAGCCTCCGGAAAACCTCCTCGTCCGACGGCAGCGGCCAGCGGTGCACCAGTCCGCATTCCGGGCACGAGAGAGCCACGGCGCCGTTGGGCAGGGGCACGGGGCGGCGGTCGGGGGCGCCGCAGACCCAGCAGGGCGGCGGGGCGGATTTCGGCGTGTCGGTGTCGAAGGAATAAAAGGTCACGGGTTTTTCAAGAGCGCGAGGGTCGTTTTTTCAACCAAACCGACGACGGCGTCCCAGGAATATTTTTGCGCGGCGTAGCGGGCGCATTCGGCCCGAAGTTGCGGCCAGCGTCCCCGGTTCTTCAACAGGATTTGTAGCGGGAGAAGGAGGTCGTCGGCGGAGGAGCCCAGGGCCATGAGAGAACGGTCGAACGGTTTCAGGATCTCGGCGCTCCCCCCCACCTGGGTGGCCACCACGGGACATCCGCTGGCCAGCGCCTCGACGGTGACCAGGCCGAACCCCTCCAGTTCCCGCGTGGGCAAAACGAAGATGTCCGCGGCCTGGTAGCAGAGCGGCAGCGCCTCGTCCGGGACGAAACCAAGGAACGTCACGTGGTTTTGCAGGCCGAGTCGGCGCGCCTGCTCTTCGAGGAAAGGCCGCAGGGACCCTTGCCCCACGATGTGGAGATGGAGGGAGGGGTCGGTGGCCCGGAGCCGGCGGAGGGCCTCCAGAAGGTTTTCCAGTCCCATGCGGGCCTCCAGGTTCCGGACGGTGAGGAGGAGGGTCTTGTCGAGGGGCCACTGGAGGGCCCGGCGGGCGTCGGGGACGGACAGGCGGGGGCTGAACCGCTGGATGTCCGCCGCGCCGGAGATGCGGTCGATTTTTTCGGCCGGCACGCGGTGGACGGAGCGCAGTTGGTTGGTCATGAACTGGCTGAGCGTCAGGATCCTGTCGCAGCGGCGCAAAGCGAAAGATTCCACCCGCCGTCTCGCCCAGGCGGCCAGTTTTTCGATGGGAGAGGGGTTTTTGAAGAATTTCTTGCGGATCAGGTATTCCTGATGCCAGGGGGAATGAAAAAAGTAGATCTTGGGAAGATCGCGCAGCGCTCCTCCCAGGAGGGCGGCGGCGCCGGTAAAAGGGTGATGGATGTGGACGGCGTCGAGCGGAAAAGTGATCCGTTGGGCGGCTTTTCGGGCGGCCCAAAAGGAGCGGAGGATGTTTTGTCGCCGGCACCGGCAACTGATGATTTTAACGCCTTCCCGGTCTTCAAAGGAAGGAGCGTCGGGGGCCCGGCGCACGAGAAACTGGACCCGGTGTCCCCGTTGGACGAGGCGCCGGGCGATCTCCCAAGGGACGCGGGCGGACCCCCCCGGTTCCTCCGGGAAGAAGCTGTCGCTGGTGATGAGCAGATTCATGAGGAAAGCCCCCTATTGATATAACAAGAAATCGTTAATTATCAACAACTATTAAAATATTTCTAATATTTAATATCAGATATTTCGGTGTTGGCCGGAGGGCGTTCGTTCTCCCGGCCCCTCGTTAATTCCAAATAAAGCGCTTCCCACCGGCCGATGGCCTTCCGTGCGTCGAACTCCTCCCGCACCCGGCGGGCCCCGTTTTCCCCCCGCGCTTTCGCTTCGGCGGGGTTCTTGAGGATGGCGTAGAGCGCCTCCTCGATCTTTTCCGGCTGTCGCGGCGGAACGAGGTAGCCGTCCCGGTCGGCGCGGAGGATCTCCGGAATACCGTTGACCCGCGTGGCGATGACCGCCCGTTGGAGGGCCAACCCCTCGATGACCACGTAGGGAAACCCCTCGGACACCGAAGGCACGACCAGGACATCCATCAGGGAAAGGAGTTCGGGGATGTCCCGACGCACGCCGAGGAAGTGGCAGTAGGGGCGGAGCCCGTATTGGGTGACCGTGTTTTCCAGCCAGGGGCGGAGCAGCCCGTCTCCGACGATCAGGAGTTGGAACGTCGGCAGGAGAGGCAGGGCCCGCCGCAGGGCCTCCAGGAGATAGATGTGCCCTTTTTGCGGCGTCATACGGCCGATGATCCCCAGGGTCCAGACGGGTTTCAGGGAAAGGGCGGCGCGGAGTTTTTCGGGCGGTTTTTTCGCCGGGTCGAATCGCGTGAGGTCCACGCCGTTGTGGATGACCCGGGTCTTCTCTTTCCAGCGCGGAGCCCGGTCCAGGAATTCCTTCCGAAGGGATTCCGACACAAAGACCACGGCCGAGGCTTTGCCCGCCGAGAAGTTGTCCAGCGTGAGGTAGAGCGTTTTTTTGAGGGGATGCACCGGGTAGTCGCTCAGGGCGTTGTGGACGGTCGAGATGTTGGGGATTTTCCCTGCGGCCAGGCGCGTGTAGAAGTTGGCGCGTGCTCCGTGCGACTGCACCACATCGGCCTTCCATTCACGGAACATCGACGACAGGCGACGGAGAGGCCGGGGGTCTCCCAAGGGGGACAAGGGCACCGTTGTGCAGGGAACGCCTCTGTCGGTCAGCTCTTTTTTCAGAGGGCCTTCTTCCGGGCAGAGGACGTGCATTCGGAACCGGGAACGGTCGAGGTGTTCGGCCATCTGTTGAAGAAAGATTTCTCCCCCTCCCCACTGGGCGCTGCCGGCCACATGGAGCACGTGGAGCGGGGCGCGGAGGGTCGCGTCCGTCGGCGTGGAAGGACGGGGTTGGGGTTGCGGGGGAGGGGCCGGTTTCATGCGGGGCTCCCGCGTTCCGCGAGTTGACGGGAAAGGGAGAGGAGTTCTTGGACGATTTTCTCCTCGTTGAAATGGGTGTCGGCGCGTTGCCGGGCGTTGCGGGACATCCGATCATACAGGGTTCGGTCCCGGAGCAGTTCGACGCCGTGGACGGCGATGGAAACCGGGTCGTTCGGCGGCACGAAAAAACCGCTGACCTTGTCTTCGAGGGTGGATTCCGTCCCGCCGCAACGGGAGACGATGCAGGGTTTTCCGCAGGCCAGGGCCTCCAGCGTGGTAATGGTGAGGCCTTCCCAGCGGAGAGTGGGGTTCAGGAAGATGTCCGCGGCGTTATAGAGGTCGGGCATTTCGTCGTTGGGCACGCGACCGCAGAAAACGACGTCATCCTTCAGTCCCATCCGTTCCGACAGAGATCGCAGTTCCGAAAGGTGGGGTCCGTCGCCGGCGACCAGCAGCTTGGCGCCGGGAACGTCTTTCTTGAGGGCTCCAAAAGCCTTTAAGCCCACGTGCATCCCCTTCTGTTTGTGGACGACCGCCGCCATGAGGAGGACGGGCGTGCCGTCGGCCAGTTCGTATCGCTTCCTGCATCGAGCGCGCCGTCCGGCCTCGGGTTTGAAAAGCAGGGTGTCGACCCCGTCCGGAAGAACCGAGATCTTGTCGCCGGGGACGCCGTATTCCCGGCGGTAGCGCTCGGCGGCCTGGGGGCTGACGGCCAGCAATTTGTCGGAATGGGCCAGTGTTTCGGCATACCAGGGGCGGTAGAACAGGAATGATTCCGGAACATAGACCGCGGCGAAACGCGCCCATTCGACGAACGAATCCAATCGCCGCCGCTCGCTTTCCAGCCTTCCCCGGAAGGTGGGTCCGTGGAGAAAACTGAGGAGAGGGGCGGGGCGATGCCTCCGCGTGGCGAAGGCGTAGGAATAGCCGGCAAAATCCTCCCCCCACACCACGTCGAATTTTTTTGCGGCGTGCAGTTCCCGGAATTTCCTTTCGACGGCGGTCCAGAACGCGCGGTTGTATCTCCCGGGGGTCGTTTCGGGAAGGTAATGGACATCGCCGTGGGGAGTTCGTTCCATCGGTGCGCCGTCGGGGAGGCGCGACGCGATGACCGTGAGGGAGTGGCCGGATTCCGGCACCCGCCGGCGCAGCATCTGCACGTGGACCTCGACCCCGCCCCAGCCGTGCGCGGAGGTCGTTTTTGTGAGAAGACAGATATTCATCGCTTCATTTCCCCGTCCCGGCCATCCGCCGCGCCCGTCGGAGACAGAGGAGGGTGACGAACACGAACTCGTCGGCCAGAGCCAGGAAACTCAACGCCAGGAAAACGTCCAGGCGGCCGACCAAGGCGAAAAACAGGACGAGCGGATCTTGGGCCTGAATGTCGGTGACGTTGTAATAGAGGCGGTAATACCAGGAGGTGGAGTGGGCTTTCGGCTTCGAGGGGTCCGCGGATTTTTGCGATTCCCACGCCGGACCCAGCACGTTCCAGAATATCTGGCGGGTGTGCAGACTCAGGCATTTAAGCAGGGTCGTCGCCCCGCCCAGAACGGCCATCCGGGACGGAAGGAGGAAGGTCTCTCCGTCTCCCGTCAGAAATCCCGCGCCCATGAAGAAATAAACGGAGAGCCATACGTTGCCCACGAGTTGGTCGTAGAATTTTCCGACGGGGAGCTTCGCCGGCGGCTGGGCGCGGGCCAGGTCGCCGTCCACGCAGTCGAAGAGGTTGAGGAGGATGAGGAGGACGGCCCCCGTCACGGGGCGGCCGGCGGCGAAGGCCGCGCAGGTGCCGAGCCCTAGGAGCAGGGTGACGAACGTCACATGGTTGGCCGTCACGCCGAAAGGCATGAGGGCCCAGGCGACGGGAAATGACAGCGGCCGGAGGACGTACGCCAGCCAGGGGTAGATCCTGTCCCAGTTCCTTTTTTCGGGCGTGTAGGCGTTGAGCAGGATCTGCCAGCGCGTGGGCCTGTTCATGGGCGGTTGTCCCCCGTTTTTGAAATGTCTTCCAGATATCGCCGGTCGGCTTTTTTCTGTCGGATCAGCAGGAGACAGAAAAAGAGGTGTCCGGCGGAGATCAGGAGCAGCAAAAGGGCCAGGAGGCGGTGGGCGAGACAGAAGACGACGAAGGCGAGGGCGATGGAGCTGACGCCGCCGTATTTCCACCACTCCAGGACCCCGCGTTGCCGCTCGTGGTAGACGATGCGCCGCGCCCGGTCTTCGGCGGGGCGGGCGGTGAATTTTTTCCGGGCAGGATTAAAAAAGAGCGTGTGCGCCCGGATTACCCAGAGGCGAAAAGCGTAGTAGCGGAGGAGGAGTTTGGGGAACAAGGAGGCCGCGCTCCAGGGCCGGTCGGCGTCCATTTGTTGCACGCGGCGCCGGTCTGTGCGGATCTTCTCCGGCGCGCCCTGCCCCACGAGGGAGGCGTATTCCGCGGAATAAAAGTATTGCGCAATGGTGAGGTGGAGCACCGCGGAGAACGCCAGGAGGCAAAGGAGGACGAGCCCCGCGGCCGGCACGGTGTGCCGGAGGGCCCAGCCCGCGGCGGCGCAGATGAGCAGGAGCGTGGCGTCGTCCGAGGTGTGATCGAAGATGTCCCCCCATTCGGAGGTGAGCCCTTTGGCGCGGGCGAGTTGTCCGTCGACGCAGTCCACCACGATGGAGAGCTCGAGCAGGAGGGCGCCGACGGCGGAGGCGGCCCCGCCGCCGGTCGCAATGAACAGCGCCGCCGCGATGCCCAGGAGAAAAGACACCGCGGTGATCTGGTTGGGCGTGATGGCGGTGGGGATGAGGCGCGTCACCAGCATCGCCGCCGCCGGCCGGTTGATGAGCCGGTCGGTCACGTCTTCCGAGAGCCGTTTGTCGTAATAGACCGGGGATTCCGCCGTGATCGCCAGGTGGATGACGAACGGCGAAAGGAGGCGTTGATAAAAAGGGAGGCCCCAGGTTTTTTGGACGAAAAACAGGACGAGGGGATAGAGCCCCCCCTTCGTGAGGATTTTCATCTTCAGTTTCGCCAGTTTCTGGAGGAGCGAGAGGTCGCCGGCCGGACGGAGATCGAAATGCAGCTGCACCGGGACGGATCGGGCGTTGGGGAAGTGCTCGGCGACGTGCCGGGTGAAGCTCTGCGGCGTCGTGAAATCGTATCCCGGCCGGTAGGACATGTCCGTCCGCGTTTCCGGCAGGATGCGGGTGGAGAACAGGAAGAATTTTCCGGAAGACTCGGCGCTCTGCGCCAAGCGGGAGAGTGTCTGCGCGCTCTCCGAATGCGGCATGAAGTTGAGGGCGTCCAGCCAGACGACGGCGTCGTGTCGGGCGAAATCGTCGACGCCGACGGCGCGCGCGTCCCGCGTTTCGAAGGAGATGCCGGGAAATTTCCGCCGCGCCCGGTCCAGCGCTACGGCGGAGAGGTCGTAGGCGGTGACCTGAGTCGAGCGCGTTCGGAGGAAGGAGGTGAAATCCCCCTCCCCGCAGGCCAGCTCCAGCGTTTTTTTCAGGCGCAGGGGAACGAGGCGTTTCAAGAACCTATACCGGATTTTTTTCTCATACAACGAACGCGTCTTCCAGGGGTCCTCCTGGCGGTAGAAATCGTCCAAGGTTTCGGGAGTGTCGGGGAGATAGGGGCGGTCTTGGGTCATGGGTTCCCCCGGTTCGAGAAATTATTTCCCGCGGCGCGGATCATCCAACGTTCCGCCGCGCGCCGCCAATAAATGAAAGGGATCCTCGGCGGCAGGTCCGCCAGGCCGGTCCACAGGAGCAGGGCCGTGCGGCGGTGTTTTTTCGCCGTCAGGGAGTCGCGGAGGCATTTCCACCAGGTTCGGGCGGCTTCGAGCAGGTTTTTCGCAAAAGGGGCGTTCGGGTTCTTCAGGATGATGCGGAAATAATTCCGGGTGTTGATGAGGGCGAGCCAGGCCGGCAACGGCCGGCGGCGCAGGGTGTGCCAGTGGAAGATGCGGCTTTTCGGCACCAGAACGATCTCCGCCCCGGCGGCCATGGCTCGGCGGTAGAGGTCGGATTCTTCGTGGTAGCTGAAATAGGCCGGGTCGAACACGCCGATTTTTTCGAAAACCCGGCGGTGGATCAGGAGGGCCGCTCCGGCGGCCATGTCGCTGACATAGTAGGGGGCGTTCCACCGATGGGAGATGAGTCCCTCGGCGGTTTCCGGCAGGAGGCTCAATGTCCGACGGAAGCCGGGGTCCAGGTCCAACCCGTCGTAATCGTATTGGAACGGGGAAAGGATCCCCGCGCGGGGATTCTTTCCGGCCACTTCCAGGAGCCGCAGGAGCCAGTCTTTTTCCACGCGCACGTCCTGGTTCAACAGGGCGACCCACTCGGCGCCCTGTTGAAGAGCCCGCCGGATGCCGCGGTTGTGTCCGCCGGTGAACCCATGGTTCTCCGAAAGGAGAAGGGTCTCGATGCGGCCTTTGTAGGCGTCGAGCACGAGCCTCGTGCCGTCGCAGGAAGCGTTGTCGATGACCAGGACTTTCCCGTTGAGCCCGGGAGCGTCGAGGGACGCCAGCACCGAGTCGAGGCACGGCCTCAGCCAGTCCCGGCCGTTCCAGGAAAGGACGTTAACGGAGACGGTCGTGGGCGACATGCTCGATGATTTCCCGGGCCACGTCCTGCCAGCGATGGCCGTTTTGGATATGACGGAACCCCGCCCGGCCCAGCCGTTCCCGTCGGTCGGGATCGGACAAAAGGGCGTTGAGGGCGGCGGCCAGGGCGGCGGGGTCGTCCGGCGGGACGGCGACCCATTTTTCTTCGCCGGTTTTCAAGGAGGCCAGGGCGGGGATGTCCGAGGCGACGACCGCCTTGGCGCAGGCCCAGGCGTCGAATATCTTCAACGGCGACGTTTCCCCCCGGAACGACCGGAACGGCGCCACCGCGACGTCCATGGCGTTCAGGTAGAGAGGCACTTTTTCATAGGGGACTTGGCCCGTGAAAAGAAAACGTGATTTCAGTCCGGCCCGCCCGGCGAGATCTTCCCAGGCGGCGCGTTCGACGCCGTCTCCCGCCAGAAGGAAAAGGGCGTCCGGGAATTTTTTCAGGACCGCCGGCGCCGCCTGGATGAGGATGTCCAGCCCTTGGTATTCGTAAAAGGTGCCGACGAACCCGACGACGGGCCCCCGGGCCGGCAGGGAGAGGATTTTCCGGCATTCGGCCGCCGCCCGGGGGAAAAAAAGGTCCGTGTCCGCGCCGTTGGGAAGGGCGACCACTTTCTCGCCGGGCAGTCCGTGGCGTTCGATGAGGGTGCGACGCAATCCTTCGGTGACGGCGAAGACCTTCGCCGCCCGCGTGAAATTGAAGGACTGGATCGCTTCAACCCATCGCCGCCGGAGGGCGGAGGCGCCGCGCCGTCGATGGTCTGCGAAGCTGTCGCCGTTTATCTCCAAAAACAGCGGACAGCCCGAGCATCGGGCGAGCAGGACAAGGAGGGGTGAGAACATTTCCCGGGCGTAAATCAGGTCCGGCCGGTGTGTCCGGGAAGAAAAAAGACCGAACAGGAACGAAAGCAGGTAGGCGCTGAGCGGCCGCAGATAGGGCAGCGGGATCACCGGGATGCGTACCAGGCGCGTCGGCGATTGTTCGTCGGCGGGACCGGTGGCCGGCGAAAAGACCCAAACGTCGTGCCCCAGGGAACGCCAATTCTTCGCCAGCTGCCAGACGTGCGCAAATCCGCCCATCCCCCCCCGCACTCGGGGATCGAATTCGTAGTAGAAGAAATGGATCCTCACGGGCGTCCGACCGGAACGAGCGATGGCGGACCGGCGGGTTCCGTCGCCGGGACCGACGGCTCCGAAAGGCTCGGGAGGCGCATCACCACGGCCGCGAGGAACCAAAACGGTTCCATGATGCGGACGATGATGAAGGTGTTGGTGGTGAAGGCCTGCGTGCACAGCCCCGCGCAGGCGGCCAGAAGGCCCAGCGAGAGCCCGCGGTCGAGACCGGACTGGGAACGTCGGTAAATGCGGTGGGTGTGTTTGAGGAGCGTCCAGAGAAGCCAACCGAAAGCCACAAAACCGAGGACGCCGGTTTCTCCGAGGATAAGAGGATACTGGGCGTCCACCAGTCCCACGCCCGTCACGCCGTGTCCCAGGAGAGGATGTTTCGGCAGCCAGAGGGAGAAGGCGTAACGCCAGCTGTTGATGCGTTGCGCCGCGGAGGTCTCCAGCCCGACGTTCCAGCCGGAGACCTGGAGGTGGGACGCGGGGGTCAGGAAGGTTTCCTGGAGCCGCCGTTGGGCGGCGCCGTAGAGACCCGGGGAGACGATGGGGGCCCCGGCGGCCGCCACGGCCAAAAGGGAGAGGAGGAGTATTTTCCGTCGACGCGTGAAGAACACGATGGTCAGAAGGCCGGCGAAAAGACCGACGTAGGAGGCCCGCGACAGCGTGAGGACGAAAGGCGGCAAGAGGAACACGAAGAGGGCCAAACCGGCGAAAGCGGCGTGCAGGTGCGGGATTTGGGTGAAGAACGTCATGGAGAGACAGAGGATGATGAGGAGGTAGCCGCCCAGGGTGGCCGACTCGCCGGTGCCGGCGCCGATGCTCTCGTCGAACGGCGCGTACAGGCGGGTGACTTTTCCGATATGGGCGTAGGCGAACACGCCGACGATGAGGGCGGTGACGACGCCCGCCCACAGGAAAGCCTTGAGCTGTTTTTTATCGGTCAGCAGGTTGGAGACCAGGATATAGAGAAAAAAATAT